>CACISL010000006.1 GCA_902589305.1 uncultured Pelagibacteraceae bacterium | reverse complement strand
AATAGTATTTTAAAAATTATAATAAGTTCAATTTTACATCTTTCAAAATATACTGATTTAAGATCTCAATCTCAGTTTCCTTTTTGGTATCCCAAAAAAGATGTCTTAGAAAGAAATATACTGAACTTAATTCTTAAGAAATTTAAAACCTTAATAAAAACCTTAGAGACCAAAAAAGAGGATATTCAAGAAAAGAAGGACTTTAAAGAATTGTCTAACGCCAATAGTAAGAGCTACATTTTACTTAATAAACCAATACAAAAAATTAGAGATGAAATACCAAATAATTCTATCGACTTAGTTTTCTCGGATCCTCCATATTTTGACCAAGTTGCGTATTCTGAATATTTAGTAATTTGGGAATTTTTTCTAAATTTTAAAAAAAATAATAATTTAGAATTGGTTCAAACAAATAGAAAAAAGAAAATAATTTCTAGAGAACAATACTTGGATACTTTAAAAAGTTGTTTTTATAATATCACAAGAAAAATGAAAAATGATGCAACTGCAATAATCTATTTTAAGGATAGTAAACTAAATAATGTTGATGATTTTTTAAGAGTTTTGTTACAATGTGGTTTGGAGTTTGATAAACAGGTTCACGTAAGCAAGAAAAAATATACTTATAAACAAAATACAACTCAAGACACAACAGTGGTTGGGGATTGCTTATTTTTTTTTAAAAAAAATATTAACAAAAAAGAAGTTGTAAAAAGAAAATATGAGCAAAAAATGATTGAAAAAATAGTTTTTGAATTTACACATAAATATTTAAAAAAAAATAAACGAGTAAAAATATCAGAAATATTGGACAACGGCTTAATTAAAGAACTTTTCTTTTGTGGATATTTAGGTACATTGAAAGACTCTGGTTCAATCATGAAAATTTTACAAAAAAGATATAAAATTGAAAAAAAAAGTAGAAATATAATTGAAATTTAAATCAAAAATAATATTAGGGGATAGTTTAAAAGAATTAAAAAAATTGAAATCTAACTCGTTTGACCATTGTATAACTGACCCTCCTTATAACTTATCTAACTACTCTGGGAAAAAAAATATAGGTTGGTACAAATCTAATCCAACCTGGAGAATTGAAAAAAAATTTAATAAGATTGATGAAAAGTGGGATACTTTTTCTGATGACAATTATTTTAATTTCACAAAGGATTGGCTAGATGAAATTTTTAGAATAGTTAAACCCAACGGGAATATTTTAATATTTGGCACCTACCATAATATTTATAAAATCGGATATATCTTGTCTAAAGAGGATAAAAGAATAGTAAATTCTATAATTTGGTATAAGAGAAATGCCTTTCCAAATATTACACTTAGAATGTTCTGTGAAAGTACAGAGCAAATAATTTGGTCAGTTAATAATTCAACAAAAAAAGCGAAAAATTGGATTTTTAATTATAACGAAATGAAAAAACTTACACATAATAAAAAACAAATGAGAAATATGTGGGACATCCCAATGACTCCTAAAAATGAAAAAAAATATGGAAGACATCCATCTCAAAAACCAATTGAAATAATTAATAGACTAATTAAGGGTTGTACAAACAAAAACGACTTGGTTATTGATCCTTTTTCAGGCAGCGGGACTATTCCTTTGGTTTGTAAAATAAATAAAAGAGGATATTTTGGAATAGAAAAAGATAAGAAATATTTTAATTTTTCTCTGAAAAGACTTCGTAGTTCAAAGTAATTTTTCAGCATTAATTTTATTTAAATCTCCTGTCGCTATAGACTCTTGTAATCTACGTAATGGTTTTTTTGATTTTTTAATTCTTTCATCTCTTTTAGCTTTAAGCAAAGGAATAGCAAGATTAGGCTTAACTTTGAAAATTTTTTTTACTTCTATTTTTTTTTTATCTACCGTTGCTAATATAAACCCTTTTATTGAGTAATATTTTTTTAGAACATCATCTGATATATCTTGAAATCCCCAAGAGTTTCCAGAGTACACTTTATATTCAAATTCATTACCAAATTCATCAAATGCATCATGTGCTCCTGCCCTTCCACCTTGCTCTGAATTGATATTATGATTCAATTCAACTGCAACAATTTGTTCCCATATTTTATTGCTTGTAAGTAAATTTTTGACTTTGGTAAGTTTTTCCAAGGATTTTGCAAATAAAAATATTTCTTTTATTTCGCTGTAGTATTTTCCGTTCTTGAAAGCGTTGTCATTTGTTTTTACCCAATTATAGCCTTCTCTTTCATAAAGTTGCTTGGAGCTTACATTTATCATTTTCCTCGTGTTTTTAATTTTTTGTGTTTCACGTTCTAAATAAGCTGACATCACTTCACCCGGGACACTTATATATTTATCAAAAATAGGAGGGAAAACTTCATCATCAAAATGTGCAAATATTACAGCCTTTGTCTTTTTAAGTTTTTTAATTGTAGTATCTGAAAAGTCGTTAAAGGTCCAAGAATGATTGGAACTTTTTTTCTTGTAATGCTTATACTCGTAGATATTTCCTTTATCATCTACTGCATCTCTAGAACCAGAGTGGCCTGGTATCATTTTATGGTTTAGTGAATTTGCGACTATGACTTCAGTAAATTTACTATTGCTCCACAAATCATCAATATTAAATTTTTTATGAAATGATTGTTGAATTTTTCTCATTTTAACAACTAGTTCACCAAATTTTTTTTTATCAATTTTTAAAAATTTTCTCATTTTGATAAGTTGTTCTATCCCTATACTATCACTCACTGTGAATTTGATCTAATATTTGATAGCTTATTAATGTTGTTAAACCTAAGGGATTTGCAAAAGTTGAGTTTTTTGTCGATAACGTTGGCAACGAGACGCTCTACCACTGAGCTATGCCCGCGACTGTTATGGTATAGTATAAAACCTCTAGTGCGGTCAACCTAAATAAAATGTCGCTATCGTTGATGTAAAATTTTTTATATAGTCAACAAATGAAATCTTATCCAGAAATAATTCCGATCTTTCCTTTGAGTGGTGTAATTTACTTTCCTAATACAAATTTACCTCTTAATATTTTTGAAAAAAGATACTTAGATCTTGTTAATGATACTTATAAAAAAGATAAGATTATGGGAATGGTGCAATCACAAAAAAATGCAAATAAAGTTTATAAAATTGGTTGTATGGGCAAGATAAGTGATTTTCAAAAAAGTCAGGATGGTAGAATTTTAATTAATCTTACCGGAGTCTCAAGATTTAAAATATTAGATGAGGTTGAAAACAAAAAGTTATATCGAGAATTTAAAGTAGATTATAAAAGTTTTTCATTAGATCTCAAAAATATTTCTGTCGTTCACAATACAGATGCTTTAATGGAGAAAGCAAAGATTTTTTTTAAAAGGAATGGGCTTTTATTAAATTGGAAAGAATTTGAAAAACTTGATAGTACTCAAAAAATTAATACTCTTTCCATGATATCCCCTGTGACTAACGAGGAAAAACAGAAACTTCTAGAAGCACTAACCCTTGAAGATAAAATAAACACTTTGGATAATATTATAAGTTTTTATCTTCATAGTACAAATTTTAACAATCGAACAATTCAATAAAAATTAATTCGCAGATTTATTCATCGAGTCAAAAAAGTCTGAATTATTTTTAGTATTTTTTAGTTTAGAAATAAGAAATTCAATCCCGTCCATTGTACCCATTGGACTAATGATTCTTCTTAAAACGTTCATTTTGGATAACTCATCCTTAGCAAATAATAATTCTTCTCTTCTTGTTCCTGATCTTGTAATATCAAGAGCAGGATAAATTCTTTTATCAGCGACTTTTCTATCAAGTATAAGCTCTGAATTACCCGTCCCTTTAAATTCTTCAAAAATTACTTCATCCATTCTACTTCCAGTATCAATTAATGCTGTCGAAATAATTGTTAGCGATCCACCCTCCTCTACATTTCTAGCTGCACCAAAAAATCTTTTTGGTCTTTGAAGAGCGTTTGCATCTACACCGCCTGTTAAAACTTTTCCAGAACTAGGTATTACAGCATTATATGCTCTTCCTAGTCTAGTAATTGAGTCTAAAAGTATTACAACGTCTTTCTTGTGTTCTACAAGCCTCTTTGCTTTTTCTATAACCATTTCTGCTACCGCTACGTGCCTTGAGGCTGGTTCGTCGAAAGTAGATGCTACCACCTCACCTTGTACTGATCTTTGCATATCAGTAACTTCTTCGGGCCTTTCATCAATTAACAATACCATTAAGTAACATTCAGGATGGTTGGCCGTAATAGACTGCGCTATATTTTGTAATATTATTGTTTTACCAGCTCTCGGAGGCGAAACTATTAAAGATCTTTGTCCTTTGCCAATAGGACTAACAAGATCAATCAACCTGGCCGTATTATCAGGTTTTTTTTCAATCTTTGATGTTTCAACTTCTAACTTTATCCTCTCATTAGGATAGAGAGGGGTGAGGTTGTCAAATGCAATTTTATTTTTAGCTTTATCTGTATTATCAAAATTAATCTTATTAACTTTTAAAAGTGCAAAATATCTTTCCGCATCTTTTGGGCCTCTAATTTCTCCCTCAACAGAGTCTCCTGTTCTTAAACCAAATCTTCTTATTTGACTTGGGCTTACATATATATCGTCTGGACCTGGTAAATAGTTGGATTCTATTGCGCGCAGAAATCCAAAGCCGTCTTGTAATACTTCTAAAACACCTATCGCAGTAATTTGCTCATTTTTTTCAGCCAGCTTTTTTAAAATTGCAAATAAAATTTCTTGCTTTCTTAATGTGCTTGGATTCTCAATTCCTAATTTTTCAGCCTCATTTATAAGCTCTGCAGGATTTTTTTGCTTTAGTTCTTGTAAATTCATGTGAGTGTAATTGATTTAAGGAATGTCATATAAATATATGCTTTTTTAAAAAAAATTCAAGCAATAATTATAATGGTTTAAATATCACAACAAATATTACCACTATCAGTATAATTGTAGGTATTTCATTATAAATTCTAAAAAATTTTGAGGTTTTTTGGTTATTATCAATAGCGAAATCGCTTAAATATTTTCCTAAAGTAAAATGATAATATGTCAAAATCACTATACCAATAGTTTTGATTTGCATCCATAATTCTAAAAAGATGTTAATTCCAATACTGTGAATTAGTAAAATTCCAAATAACCAAGACAAGAGCATAGCAGGCATCATGATATAATTATAGAGTTTCCTTTCCATCACTTTAAATATATTTTTCTGTGATTCATGATTGGCTTCGGAGTGGTAGACAAATATTCTTGGTAGATATAAAAGACCGGCCATCCATGAAATAACAGCAATAAGGTGAAGGGACTTAAAAAACAAATAAAGATTCATTTATAAATATTTATTAATTAATTTTTCAAACAGATTTATATGATCTGGATTATCATTCAGACAAGGTACTAGATCGAAATTCTTTCCACCTTTTTCTAAAAAACTTTCCCTGCCCTGAATGCTTATTTCTTCTAAAGTTTCAACACAATCTGAAGCAAAACCTGGACAAATGACTAACAGATTTTTTACTCCTTTGCTTGGTAATTCTTCTAAGGTTTTATCGGTATAAGGAGTTAGCCATTCTTGTGGTCCAAACCGTGATTGAAAAGAAGTTTGTATTTCAACCTCATTAAATTTCTCTCTGATCAGTCTAGTTGTCTTTTGGCAATAACAATGATACGGATCGCCTTTTTCAAAGTAAGTCTTTGGAATTCCATGATAGGATGAAACTATTAAGTCTGGCTTCCAGTTAATTTCTTTGATTTTTTTTTTAATGCTTTTAACCAGTGCCTCAATATATAAAGGCTCGCTCTCATAATGGGGAATAATTTGTAAGCTAGGCTGCCATCTCATTTTCATCAAAGATCTATAAACTTCGTCACATACAGTTGCGGTTGTAGCCGCAGCATACTGAGGGTAAAGCGGTAATATTATTATATTTTCACAACCCTCTTCTTGGAGTTCTTTCAGCTTAGATTTAATACTCGGATTGCCATATCTCATTGCAAAATTGACTAGAACATTTTCTTTTCCTATTTTTTCTCTCAGCTTTAAAGTTTGTTTTTTTGTATAATAAAGTAAAGGTGACTCGTTTGTTTCTTTTCTCCAGATTTTTTTATAAGCGTGTGATGTTTTAGATGGCCTGAAAGTTAATATGAACAAGTTTAAAATTATTTTCCATATGATTGGGTTTACCTCTATAACTCTTCTATCTGATAAGAATTCTTTCAAATATTTTCTTATACTCCACCAGTCTGTGGAATCTGGGGTGCCTAAATTTATAATTAAAATACCTGTTTTTCCAAATTTCACTTTAGGATGATTTTTATCCATTAAAAACTCCTATAAAATTTTATCAATTTATCTACTTTATCAGGATCTGTTTCTGGAAGTAAACCATGACCCAAATTAAAAATATAGGGAATATCTTTAAAAGTTTGAATATATTTCGTCGCTGCCTCAAATAATTCTTTATTTGATTTTAGTAAATTTTTCGGATCAAGACCTCCCTGCAAAGTAACATTTTTAAGTTTTTCTTTTGCCCACAACGGATCTATATCAGGATCTAAATTGATTCCATCTGGTCGAACTACTTCATTAAATTCGTAGTAATTTTCCTTGATTCCTTTAGGGAAGCATATTGTGGGTATATGTTCTTTCTTACAAAAATTAACTATCTCTAAATTTGGTCTATAGCAGAATTCTTTGATTTTATTTTGTGGTATCAATCCCGCCCAGGAGTCGAATATTTGCACAATATCAGCTCCTGCGTTTATCTGATTTTTAATATGAATACATAAAAAATTAATGAGTTTATTGAAGATTTCATTTAAATTAAATTTTTTGGAATTCAGAATATTTATATCAATATTTTTTTTATCTAACTTCATATTGAACATGTAAATTATTAATGTCCAGGGAGCGCCAACGAAAGATATGAGTGATTTATTTTTTTCTAGTTTTTTCCTAGTGATTTCAATTGCTCTATAAACAGGTTCTAGTTTTGACTTAAAATCTCCTTCTTTTTTATTTATAAATGTAGGAAAATCAAACTCACTTAATTTTGGGCCCTCCTCTTTAATAAAAGACACATCCTGTCCAAGAGCATAAGGCACTAGTAAAATATCTGAAAAAATTATAGCTGAATCTAAATCAAATCTTTTTAAAGGTTGTAGTGTTATCTCAGCACTTAGATTGCTGTTTAAACAAAGTTCAATAAAATTTGGATTATCGGCTCTTACTTTTTTGAATTCTGGAAGATATCTTCCTGCTTGTCTCATAAACCAAACTGATTTACAAGATTTTTTTTTTAATAAGATATTTTTAATATTACTCATAATTAATAAAATATTTTTAAAAGTATTGTTTTAATAATAGGTTCTGTTTAATACTCATATAAGTTTTTATACATATCTTATACATGTTAAATAGAATAAATTTCTTATAAAAAACCGTATAATTGAAAGGCTTATAAATTTTACTAACATTAGTAAAACATAATTATCAACATCTAATAAAATGTTAAAATAATGTTAATTTGTGTTAGCTTTTTTTACCTATCTTATAAAAAAAGTGAAAAAGTGTTATTTATTAATTATTTATTAACAAATATATGAACGAAAAATACAATGTATATCTTGTGTCCGACTCTACTGGTGAAACTCTAGATAGAATTTTTTTATCCCTTAAATCTCAATTCGCCAACTTTGAGTACGAAAAAAAAGAATTTGCTTTTGTAAGAACCGAACAGCAAATAGATAAAATCATATCCGAATGTGTTAAATTAAGTAATTCTCTAATATTATATACTATTGTAGAAACCAGGTTAGCCAAATATATATCAAATCAAAGTGAGAAAAATAATGTCCCATGTTTTGGAATTTTAGGAAATTTAATTTTAAGCTTTTCAAAATTATTAAATCAAAAAGCAATCCATAAGCCTAGCGCTCAACATGTATTAGATGAAGATTATTATAAAAGAATTGAAGCTATACAATTTACTATGTCTCATGATGATGGAAAAAAAGTTGACGATATAGAAAATGCCGACGTGATTTTACTTGGGGTTAGCAGAACAAGTAAAACTCCAACTTCAATTTATCTAGCGAATAGAGGTTACAAAACAATAAATATACCTTTAGTTTTAGATCAGAAATTACCTAAGGGATTAATTTCAAACCAAAAGGCTTGCATAGTAGGTTTAGTCGCAGATCCTGATCGATTAGCAGACATTAGGAGAAATAGGGTGGCAATAATGAAAGATCATAACTTAAAAGAATACACTGATGTGAATTTTATAAAAAAAGAGGTAATAGACTCTAGAAATTTATTTAAAAAGAACAATTGGCCCATAATAGATGTTACAAGAAGATCTGTCGAAGAAACAGCCGCATCAATTCTTAAGATAATTGAAATAAAGAAAAATAAATGAAAATAATTTTAGCTTCTAAAAGCGGAGTAAGAAAAAAAATCTTAGATAATTACAATATTAAGTGTGATGTAATAGCATCAAATGTTGATGAAGATGAGGTTAAAAATTCTTTAGAGGCTGAGGGAGCAGACCCTACACTAATCTCTAAAAATTTAGCAGAAATAAAATCAATTAAAGTGAGTAGTAAAAATCCTGATAGATTGGTTTTGGGAGCTGATAGTGTAATTTCATTAAATAATAAATTAATTAATAAACCTAAATCTAGAGAGGAAGCTCTAAAAATATTAAAAAGATTAAATAATTCAAAACATTACTTAATAAGTTCTGTTTGTATTTCAAAAAATGGCGCTATGATTTGGAATTATTCTGACTCGTCCGAATTAAAAATGAAAGACTTTTCTTATGAACAGTTGGAAAACTATCTAAAACGAATTAAAACAGAAACATTGCTTTCATATGGAGTTTATCAAATAGAAGCAGAAGGATTGAGTTTATTTGAATATATCAAAGGAGATCGCAACTCAATAATGGGCTTGCCCATAACAGATATTATTAATTATATTAAACAATATAAAAAATGAAAAAAAACTTTGGAATTATTGGAAATCCAATAAAACACTCTTTATCGCCAATCCTTCACAATTACTGGTTTAAAAAATATAAAATTGATGCAAATTATTCATTAATTGATGTTGAGGTAAATGAACTTCCCTCAATAGTAAGTAAAATCAAAAAAGGAGAATTAAACGGTATTAATATAACTTTACCTTACAAACAGAAAATTGTCCCTCATTTGGATATTTTAGTAAACGATGCAGAAACAACTAGCTCTGTTAATACAATATATATTGATTCTCAAAACACAGTCGTGGGAGAAAATACTGATGTTTTTGGTTTACAAGCCGCCTACTTAAAAGAAGTTAACAATTTATCAAATAAGAAATGCTTAATCATTGGAGCAGGAGGAGTTTCTCCTTCAGTAATTTATTCTTTACAGAAATCAGGTGTGAAAGATATTTTTATAATAAACAGAACTAAAGAAAAATGTATTTTTTTAAGGAAAAAATTTAAAAACTTGAAAATAATAGACTGGGTAAATCTTAAAAATGAAATAATTAATTTTGATATTATAATAAATGCTACAAGTTTGGGATTAAAAGATGGAGAAGATTTTAATTTCAATTTTGAAAATGTTAAAACAAACTTAATTTACATTGACACAATTTATAACCCATTAGAAACAAAAACACTTAAATATTTAAAAGAAAAAGATATTAAAGTTTTCAATGGTCTTGAAATGTTTATTTACCAAGGACAAAAGGCTTTTTATTTGTGGAACAAAATAAACCCAGAAATTGACCAAAAATTAATCGAAATATTATTGTCTAATCTAAAATGAAAAAAATAGGAATAACCGGTTCAGTAGCTTCAGGAAAAACAACGGCAAGTAAGATGCTTTCGCTAAGAAAAGGTCCTCTCTTTAGTGCTGATACAGCAGTTAAAAAGTTATACTCAAACCGTAATTTTAAAAAACTTATTTCTAAAAAGTTTAATATCAAAAATAATTCATCCTTAAAGAAAGAATTAAAAAGAAATATTCTAAAAAAGAAAAAAAATTTTAAAAAACTTGAGAGAATAGTTCACCCTCTTGTAAGGAGAGAGATGCGTAAATTTATTAAAAAGAATAAGAATAAGAAATTTATCTTCTTTGAAATTCCCCTTCTAGTAGAAAGTAATTTAATGAAAAACTTTGATGTTATTTTTTTTATCAAAGCAAATAAAATTCTCCGGTTGAAAAGGTTTAGATTTAAAGGTGGTAGTAAAGATCTATTTAATTTACTTGATAAAAAACAATTAAATGAAAAAAGAAAGGCTAATTTTTGCGATCATGTAGTTGTTAATGAAAAAGATTTTAGGATTTTAAAGAAAAGATTATCAGCTATATTTAAACAATATGAATGAAATTTTTTTGGACACAGAAACAACCGGTTTATCTTTTAAAGAAGGTCACAAAATAGTGGAAATAGCTTGCATTGAAACTAAAGATTTAATCGCTACCGGAAAAGTATTTCATAAATTAATCAATCCAAAAAGGGAAATACCAGATGAAGCTTTTAAAGTTCATGGTTTTTCAAAAGATTTTTTAAGTGATAAGGATACCTTTGATAAAGTAGCGGATGAATTTCTTGATTTTATAAAAGATAAAAAAATTATAATTCATAATGCTCCTTTCGATTTAGGTTTTTTGAATGGAGAGCTTAATTTAATCAAAAAAGATTTAATTGATAAAAAATTCGTTATAGACTCCCTTGATTTAGCTAGAAATAAATTCCCTGGCACATCTAATTCCCTAGATGCTTTATGTAAAAAATTTAATATTGATCTTTCTAGAAGACTAAAACATAATGCCTTATTAGATTGTGAGTTATTGAGAGAAGTATATATAAATCTTTTAGATGCTAAAGAACCAAAGTTTAATTTATCACCAAATGAAGTTGAAAAAAATATCTTTAAAAAAAATAATTACAACAAAGAAGTAGTTAATATTTCAGAATTAGAAGTAAGTAAGCATAAGGAATTTGTTAAAAAAGAACTTAAAAAGAACTTTTATTGAGTTTTCCTCATTTTATATAGTTCTTGGAAATCAATATTTTCACTAATCTTTATATCTTTAAATCCTGAACTCTCAAATAAACTTACAAATATATTTCTCAAATCGCTATAAATTTTGGTTGGGACTTCAATGAGTACTATTTTTTCTATTTCTTGCTTTTCCATCTTTTCATTAGATAGCTCAACAAGTGTTGCAAAAACAATTTTAGTATTTATTCTTTCAAAATCTTCTTTTACCGGAGTTAAACTAAGAGATGTAAAAACTTCGATGAAATTTTGCTTTACTTGGTTGCTCTTAATATCAATGTTGATTTTATAACTTGAAATATTTTTTGATAATAAAAAAAAAGTTTTTGGATTTGGAATACTAAAATTTAAATCTTTGATATATTTTCCAATGATTTTATAGTTCATCTTTATTTCTTTCTATGATCTCTCCGTCAATAATATTCTTCTGTTTCTTTTTTTTATGAACATTTATTCTTTTTTTAAAAAAAATTTTAAAAATTATCCTTCTCGTCATCGGCACAAGCAATAAAAATCCTATAAAGTCTGTAAAAAAACCAGGAATGATTAGTAGTAATGCAGCAAAGGCTATAGATGCCCCGGATAACATTTCATAAACTGGCACTTTGTTTTGATATAAATTTGTCATTGCCGATCTGAGTGTTTGAATGCCTTGGGCCCTTGCAAAGTAAATCCCTATAATTGCAGTCAAAAAAATCAGCGCTAATGTGTTTAAAGCCCCAATTTTTGCTCCCGTTTTAATCATTAAAAATATCTCTAAAGCCGGTAAACCAATAAAAATCAGAAAAAATGTGTTCATTTGTCTGATACAAAATTATATTATTCATGTATATTTATCAAATCATGAGTAACAGTTTTGGATATTTAGATATAATTTTATTAGGAATGATCGCAGGATTTATAATCTTGCGTTTAAGAAGTATATTAGGAAGAAAAACTGGCCATGAGTCAAAAGTATACCCATCTTTTGCTGAAAAAAAATTTAGCATTCCTAAACAAGAGATTAAGACTGAAGAGCAAAATTTAGATGTTTTAGAGGGTAAAGATAAAAAAGAATTTTTAAAAGGTGCTGAAATTGCTTATGAGAGCATTTTAACCTCTTTTGCGACTGGAGATCTGATAAAACTGAAAGCTCTTCTTTCCCCAAATATGTTTTCTAATTTTTCAGATGCCATTAAAGCAAGAAATAAAGAGAATATAAAATCTGAATTCACTTTTATTGGTGTAAAAGAGTCTTCCGTTGAAAGTTATGAAAAAATCAAAGATAACTTATTTGCCACTGTGAAATTTGTAGCGGAAGTGATCTCAGTAAAAAGAGATAAAGAAAATAAAATTATTGAAGGAAATCCCGATAAAATAAAGTTTGTAACTGATAGTTGGAAGTTTACTAAAAATATTAATAATAAAAGCCCTAATTGGTATTTATCCGAAATCATTAGTCAGTGACCAAACATAAAGATCTTTCCCCAGAAGATAAAAAAAATTGGGAAGATTATATAAAGAATCCCTCGGATGTATTTGATAAGGATAAAACTAATTCCTTGAATACTGAAAAAAAAAGACGATTTAGATTTGACTTACATGGTTTTACACTTGATCAAGCTAATAAAAAAGTGAAAGAAATTATTCTCTCATGTATTGAAAAAAAATATAGAGAAATATTATTTATAACTGGAAAAGGAAAACATTCTACGAATGATAAAGATATTTATACTTCCAAGGATCTTGGAAGATTAAAATATTCTGTTCCTGAATTCATCAATTCCGACCAAGAATTAAGTTCACTGATTGTTTCAATACAAGATTCAAAAATTAAGGATGGTGGTGAAGGAGCAATAATAATTAAGTTAAAAAATTTATAGTATAAATTTAGAAAGGTCAGTGTCTTTCACAAGGTTACCCAAATTATCTTGAACAAATTTCTTATCAACGGTAATAGTTTCCCCAGCTTTATCAGTAGCATTAAAACTTATATCGTCTAAAACTTTCTCAATTATAGTATGAAGTCTTCTAGCTCCAATATTTTCGACTGAAGAATTTACCTCAGCAGAAATCTTTGCAAGCATATCAATTCCGTCTTCAGAAAATTCAAGATTAACATCTTCAGTCTTTAATAAAGCTTTGTATTGTTTGATTAAACTGTTATCTGGTTCTTTTAAGATTCTTTTAAAATCATCTTCATTAAGAGCATCTAGTTCTACTCTTATAGGTAGCCTTCCTTGTAACTCTGGTAAAAGATCAGACGGTTTTGCTAATTGAAAGGCTCCTGAAGCGATAAAAAGAATATGATCAGTTTTTATTGGACCGTGTTTGGTGCTTACAGTTGTACCTTCAATTAGAGGTAACAAATCCCTTTGAACTCCCTCTCTTGAAACGTCTCCACCGACTCTATCGCTTCGAGCAGAAACTTTATCTATTTCGTCTAAAAATACAATTCCATTTTCTTCTGTTGCTTTTTTTGCTTCTTTAATAATTTTATCTTCCTCAATCATCTTATCCGATTCTTGGGCTACTAAAATTCCGTGAGACTCTTTAACAGTCATCTTTTTTTTCTTACCTTTTTTACCGCCCATTGACTTACCTAAGATATCCCCCAAATTAACCATCCCGACATTTCCTCCAGGCATCCCTGGTATCTCAAAACTTTGCAATCCAGAATAGGTATCTTGAACCTCAATCTCTATTTCATTTGTATCCAAGTCGCCATTTCTTAATCTTTTTCTAAAACTTTCTCTTGTGGCAACACTTGCTTTATTACCGACTAGGGCATCTAAAACTTTTTCTTCTGCTTTTAATTCTGCTTTAGCCTTAACTTCTTTTCTTTTTCTCTCTCTTTCCATCGCAATAGCAATCTCAATCAAATCCCTAACGATTTGTTCAACATCTCTACCTACATACCCAACTTCAGTAAATCTTGTCGCTTCAACTTTTATGAAAGGTGCTTCAGCTAATCTGGAAAGTCTTCTTGATATTTCAGTTTTACCTACTCCTGTTGGGCCAATCATAAGTATATTTTTCGGCAACACTTCGTCTCTCATTTCATCAGTAAGAGCTTGTCTTCTCCACCTATTTCTTAATGCAACAGCAACAGCTTTTTTTGCCTCCTTTTGACCGATTACATATCTATCTAGCTCTGAAACTATTTCTCTCGGAGAAAGAGCGCTGACTTTTGAGCTATCAGCTTTAGATCCTTTAACTAGTTTTAAATTTGTCTCTTTTTTTGATTTTGACATTTAAATTTTTTCCATTGTTACGTTATTGTTCGTAAATACACAAATATCTGATGCAACTTTCAAAGCTTTTTTTGCAATCTCTTCAGCTTTCATGTCAGTCTCGATTAAAACTTTTGCAGCTGCTAGAGCATAGTTTCCTCCAGATCCTATTCCAATTATCCCATCCTCTGGTTCTAAAACATCACCAGTTCCAGAAATTATAAAGCTATGATCTTTATCTGCTACTGCCATTAGTGCCTCTAATCTTCTTAAAAATTTATCACTTCTCCAATCTTTGGCTAACTCTACAGCTGCCCTTTGTAAGTTGCCCGCATGCTTTTCTAATTTTGCTTCAAGTCTTTCAAATAAAGTTAGAGCGTCTGCAGTTGAGCCGGCAAATCCTGCAATTACTCCTCTGCTCTCAATTTTTCTAACCTTCTTGGCCTTGCTTTTTAAAACTGTATTACCAAGGCTGACTTGACCGTCTCCTGCTACAATGGTCTCCCCGCCCTTTCTAAGCAGGACAATTGTAGTACCGTGCCATTTTTCAGCTGTATTCATGAAGTTATATGTGGAGATTATTTTGAGATCTTCAATAGTGATTTATTGATAAAATGACCATTTAAATATATATCAAAGGTAAATCAGGCATAGTTTATGAGTAGAAAAGCAAAAATTACTAGAAAAACAAAAGAGACCAGTATTTCTGTCGCGGTCAATCTAGACGGCAAAGGAAATTATAAAATTAAAACTGGAATAGGTTTCTTAGATCATATGTTGGAGCAATTATCAAAGCACTCTCTAATAGATTTAGAAGTTAAAGCAAAAGGTGACACACATATAGATTTACACCATACTACTGAGGATACTGGCATAGCAATTGGAGAAGCTATTAAAAAGGCAGCAGGTAATCGAAAAGGAATTACACGATACGCATCAACAATGATCCCTATGGATGAAACTTTAAGCCGAGTTTCAATAGATGTATCGAATAGGCCTTATTTAATCTGGAAAGTAAATCTGCCGGTTGAAAAACTTGGTGAGATGGATACTGAATTATTTAAAGAGTGGTTCCAAGCTTTTTCACAATCAGCTGGAGTTACTTTACACATAGAGAATATTTACGGTGAAAATAGTCACCACAAAATTGAGTCATGTTACAAAGGTTTAGCTAGATCATTAAAAGATGCTTTAGCAATTGATAAAAGAATTAAAAATTCAATACCTTCGACAAAAGGCTCTATTTAAAATTGATGAACGTCACAATTGTTGACTACCAATCGGGCAATATAAGCTCTGTCATAAATTCTTTTACAGAGGTAGCTAAAGGTAAAGTTTATCTAGAAGTAACCTCTGATATAAAAAAAATTAAATCTAGTGATAAAATTGTTTTACCTGGCCAAGGTTCATTTAAAAGCTGTGTTGACTCTCTAAATAGTATTTCTGGATTAGCAGACACACTTAAAGAATTTGCAATTACAAATAAGAAACCTTTATTAGGAATTTGTGTAGGTTTACAAATGTTTGCAGACATCGGGTATGAGGAAGCAGAAACAAAGGGATTAGGTTGGATTTCTGGTAAAGTATCTAAAATTGATAATCAAAAAGGAAAATTTAAACTTCCACACATTGGTTGGAACGAAATTGAAATAAAAAAAGAAAGTAAAATATTTAAACAAATAAAAAATAAATCTCATATGTACTTTGTTCATAGTTATGAATTTATTCCTGAAGATAAATCAGTCATTTCGGCGACAACAAATTACTCGTCAAATATTGTCTGTTCTGTCGAAAGAGATAATTTATTTGGTACACAGTTTCACCCTGAGAAGAGTGATAAAATAGGATTAAAAGTAATTGATAACTTTTTAAAATTATAATGAAAATATTTCCCGCAATAGATATAAAAGATAAGAAATGCGTAAGATTAATCAAAGGTGATTTCGAAAATAAAACTGAATATAAAACTTCACCCATTGATCAAGCAGCAAAATTTAAAGATCATGGCTTTAAAAACTTACACATAGTTGATCTAGATGGAGCTTTAACTGGTAAAACAGTCAATTTAGATATTATAGAAGAAATAGTAAGTAAATATGATTTGAAGATTGAAATAGGTGGCGGTGTTAGATCTCTCGATAGCATTAAACAATACATCGATACTGGTGTTGAGAAAGTAATTTTAGGAAGTGGTGCTATTAAAAATAAAGAATTTTTAAAAGAGTCTTGTGTAAAATTTAAAGGTCAAATTGCTTTGGGATTAGACGCAAAAGATGGAAATCTTTCAGTATCAGGTTGGAAAGAAAATCTAGAAATTAAAACCACAGATTTCTTAAAAGAAGTAAATGATTTTGGCGTAAGCAGAGTTATTTTTACAGACATAAATAGAGATGGAATGAAAACTAGCCCAAACTTAGATGAAAGTGTGAAAATTGCAGGGCTTTCTAATTGTCCAGTTGTGATTTCAGGAGGTGTTTCTTCAATAAACGATATTAAGAAAGCTAAAGAGTTAAACAATAATAAAATTGAAGGTATCATTGTTGGTAAAGCTATTTATGATGGTGATATTAAACTTGATGAGCTAGCAAAGGAGATTGATGCTAAAAAATAGAATTATACCTTGTCTTGATGTTAAGAATGGAAGAGTTGTTAAAGGTATAAACTTTGTCGAACTAAAAGATGCCGGAGATCCAGTAGAACAAGCTAAAATTTATAGTGACGGCGGCGCTGACGAGATTTGTTTTCTTGATATTACCGCTTCAAATGAAAATAGAGAAACGATTGTTGATATTGTTAGAAAAACTGCGAAAGAATGTTTCGTTCCTTTAACTGTTGGAGGTGGAGTTAGAACTATTCAAAATATTACAGATTTATTATTAGCTGGTGCAGATAAAGTCTCTATTAATACTGCCGCTGTGAAGAATGTCGACTTTGTTAAGGAAGCTTCAAAAAAATTTGGATCTCAATGCATTGTTGTTGCGATCGACGCAAAACAAGTTTCAGAAAATAAATGGGAAGTGTTTACACACGGTGGTAGAAATAAAACTGGTATTGATGCAGTGGATTTTGCTAAAAAAGTAGAAGAAAATGGAGCTGGAGAAATTTTATTAACTTCGATGGATAAAGACGGAACTAAATCTGGATACGATGTTGATTTATTAAGAACAATTACAAATAGTACTAATATTCCAGTGATAGCTTCCGGTGGAGTTGGAACTCTAGATCACTTATATGATGGCATAGTTAAAGGTGGAGCAAGTGCAGTCTTAGCGGCTTCTATTTTTCATTATGGTGAATATAAAATCAAAGATGCTAAAGAATATTTGAATTCAAAAAATGTATCGGTAAGGTTATAAAATGTTTGAAAACTTAGAACAATTAATTAAAACAATCAGAGAGAGAAAAAATTCTTCTCCGGAAAAGTCTTATACTAATAAACTTTTGAACGATAAAAACCTAAGTGTCTCAAAAGTAAAAGAGGAAATAGGCGAATTAATAGAATCTGTGGAAAAAAATTCAAATAAGATACACGAAGCTGCTGATGTGGTTTATCATTTGATGGTTTACTTAGAGGCTAACAACATAAAAATTGAAGATGTGATGAGTGAACTTAAGAAAAGACAAAAATGAGTTACGACAAAAATAATATATTTGCTAAAATTCTAAGAGGTGAAATCCCTTGTAAAAAAGTTTATGAAAATGATCATGTTTTAGCTTTTCATGATATCAATCCTCAAAAGAAAGTTCATGTTTTAGTTATCCCCAAAGGTGAATACGTAGATCTTAATGATTTCAACAGTAAAGCTTCTGACAAAGAAATTGTAGAGTTAAACAAAGCCGTGACGCATGTCGCAAACTTAATGGGCGCAAAAGACAAAGGTTACAGGGCTTTAACAAATATTGGCATTGATGGTGGTCAGGAAGTTCCTCATTTACACTATCATATATTTGCAGGTGAAAAGATTGGAAAGATGGTAAGCTGATGGTTTCAAGAGTGAAAAGATATTTCTTAGAAATAAAAGATTTTTCAAAAACAGTTGACTTAAATCTCCCAGAAAATTTCCAAATTATTTTAGACGATAAAGATAATTTTCATTTAAATAGATTTTTTTATAAACAAATAGGCGTAGATCATTACTGGAGAGATAGATTACTTTGGTCTGATAGCGAATGGGTAAAGTATGTCACAAATAAAAATTTAGAAACACATGTTCTAAAAAAAGGTGAAGATTTAGTAGGATATTATGAACAGGAATATCATCCTGGATCAAATGAAGTTGAGCTTATCAATTTAGGGGTACTAAAAGAATTCAGAGGTTTGAAGCTTGGCTCAACACTTGTAAATCATGCTATTGCAAGCGCATCTAGAAAAAATCCTAGTAGAATGTGGGTTCATACTTGTAGTTTAGACCACAAACATGCATTACAAAATTATAAATCCAAAGGTTTTGAAATTTTTAAAGAAGAAGAAATTGATTTTGTAGCTTAGTTTATTTCAGGTACTTTAAAGGTGCCTCTTTTATAAGTATCATTTTTAGCAACAATGTTAAGGGAGAAATTTATTTTATTATTGTACTGATCTTTAATCTCCCATCCTTTCAAATCTAGTTTTTTTTTATCAAAAAAAACTGTAATTTCGTTATCACCAAAATAAACAAGCTTAATTATTTGATCAGTTGACTCTAACTCACCTAATTGCACTATTTCTAAAAGTTTATCCTTATACAAAACATTTAAGAATGGAGATTTTGAAATTGGATAATGATAAGTTTTGTTATATCTTTTCTGGGTTATTGCTAATCTCTTATTATTAATAACTAATTCTTTTTCCTTGTCGTCAAAGTAATTGCATTTTAATTTTCCAGGAAATTCTAAAAGACAGCTACCTTTTTCTTTTTTTTCATTAATTAACTGATCAAATGTAAATTCTAAAGAATTTAAGTTATTTAATTGAGCAACTATTTGATCTTTTTCGTTAGCTAATAAACTCGTTGTTATTAATAAAAAAAACGAGAGTGAAAATATTTCTTTAAAGAACTTCACGTTTACCAACATGATTTGCTTTACTAACAATACCTTTTTCTTCCATCATATCAATAATTCTAGCAGCTCTATTGTATCCGATTTGTAACTTTCTCTGTAAAAAGCTTGTAGAGGCTTTTCCTTCTGATTTAATAATTTCTACCGCTTGATTAAATAATTCATCCTCATCACCTTCATTTCCAGGAGTTAGTGAGCTTTCAGCCGTTTCTTGGGAAGTAATCTCTTCCATATAATCTGGCTTTCCTTGAGCTCTTAATGAATTAGTAATTTTCTCTATTTCCTGCTCAGAAACATATGGGCCATGAATTCTAACTATTCTGTTTGCTGATGACATGAATAACATGTCACCTTTTCCAAGTAATTGTTCAGCACCTTGCTCCCCCAAAATAGTTCTACTGTCAATTTTAGAACTAACTTGAAAAGATATTCTTGTCGGGAAATTCGCTTTTATTGTACCTGTAATAACATCAACACTAGGTCTTTGCGTAGCCATGATGATATGAATTCCTGCAGCTCTTGCCATTTGGGATAATTTTTGAATGTAGTTTTCAATTTCTTTTACAGCTACAAGCATTAAGTCTGACATCTCGTCAACTACAACAACTATGTAAGGCATCTTAAGCTTGTGCTTTGCATTATAGCCATCAATGTTTCTTACTCCTAACTTGCTCATTAATTTATATCTGCTATTCATTTCTTTTACTGTCCACGATAAAGCTGATGTAGCTTTCTTAGCATCGGTAATAACTGGAGTTAATAAATGAGGTATTCCTTCGTATGTAGATAACTCTAACATTTTTGGATCGATTAAAATAAACTTACAAAGATCTGGACTCAGTTTGTAAAGTAGAGAAACAATTATTGTGTTAATACAAACAGACTTTCCTGAACCAGTAGTACCTGCAATTAAAAGATGAGGCATTGAAGTTAAATCACCAACAATTGGCATTCCCGAAATACTTTTACCTAGTGCTATCGGAAGTCTTACATCTTTTTTTTGAAACTTATCGTAAGAAATTATTTCTCTTAGTGATACGCCTTCTCTCTCTTCGTTTGGAATCTCGATTCCGACAGTGTTTTTTCCTGGTATGACTGAAACTCTTGTAGAAGTTGAACTAGTATTTCTTGCTAAATCCTCAGATAAATTAATAATTTTGGACACTTTTACACCTGGTGCTGGCTCGAATTCATAAAGGCTCACTACAGGTCCATTATTAATTGTTTTGATTTTCCCATCTATTCCAAAGTCTAATAATATTTTTTCCATAAACCCAGCATCAGGACGATTTTTATTTCCATCAGAACTAAGCTTAGATAAATTTTTTTCTAAATAGTTTATATCTGGTAATTTATACTTGGTCTTAGCAACAACTTGATCTGATTTAGGACCCATATCTGTATCAAATGAAAATGATTGTTGCGGTTTTTCTAAGGTTTGAGGCTGATCTTCAATATTAATTCTACTGAAGTCTGGCTCAATATTTTCCACAGGTCTTCTTTGAAAAAGAGAAATAATTGTTGTGAACACTTTTTTATAATTTATATCGGCTGAAAAAGAAAAAAAGATTATAGTTAACAAAAGCAGACCATAAATTGAATATGTATTATCAATCCACGGAGCCCAAGTATTAATAAAGTTGTATGTTATTTTTCCAACAAAACCTGAATTACCATTATCAATTAACCAAAAAGAATTATCGAATGTTAAATAGATAAAAACTGTACCTACGGTCAAATAAGCTACAACCAAAAATAATTTTAGAATTATTCTTCTTAACTCTTTTTTTATTATCAAATCTAACCCCCAGAATAAAAAGTTAAGCAATAATAAAAAAGAAGCTAAACCAAAACTTTGCAATAAAAAATCTGCAATACTGCTTCCATAAATTCCAAAAAAGTTCTGGATTTCGAAGTTCCTATCTCCATAAACAAATGAAGGATCTTCAGGAGAATATGTTGTAAAAGCAATAGCAAGTGCGACACTTGATAAAACTAGGATTAAACCTAGCAATTCAAAGGTTCGCTTTTTCAAAAAATTTGCTACACTATCTAAAAAGTTTGTATTCATTACGAATCGATTACGTACTTTTTACCATTTTTATGAAAGTGTTAAAAATTGTTATATGATTAAACAAAGAATATGCATAGTCGGAGACGGTCTTTCAGGCTTAATGACAGCTGTAGTTTTATCTAAGTTGCCAGGTATAGACGTAAATTTAATAGCTAAAAAAGCTAGAAAAACCATTGATAAAAGGACTACTGCTATTTCAGATACAAATTATAAGTTTATTAACCAAAATATTACAAGTTTAGGACAAAAGTTGTTCTGGCCTTCAAAAAAAATTGAGCTGTTTTACCAAACTTCCAAAGAAAATATAAATTTTTTAAATCTTGATGAGGCAAACTCTAATCTTATGTACGTTTTTGAAAATGATAAAGTTAAAAGTTTATTATTGAAAGAAATTTCAAAAAATAAAATTAAGTTAATAAGAAAGGATGTAAAAAACTTAATTGAGCTAAAAAATTATGAGTTAATTGTTCTCTGTATAGGTGGACAATCTAAAATTTACAATAACATAATAAAAAAAAGATCTATCAAGAAAGATTATAAAGAAATAGCTATAACAGGATACGTAAGGCACAATTACGAAACTTTAAACACAAGCCAGTTCTTTTTAAAAGAAGGACCATTAGCTATACTTCCTTTTTCAAAACATTATTTCTCTTTTGTTTGGAGTGTAAAAAAAAATTTTTTCGAAAATAATTCAAAAAAAATTACAACTTTAGTTAAAAACAAAATAATAGAAATTTTGAAGAATAAAAAAGATATCACTATTAGTAATATTCAGTCGTATCCTATTTCTCTTAGTTTAAGACGACAGTATCATCAAAAAAATATATTAATTCTTGGTGAGGGTTTGCACACCATTCATCCTGTAGCTGGTCAAGGTTTTAACCTAGTTCTAAGAGATATAAAAAAACTAGAAGAAATTATTAAATATTATGTGGGTTTAGGTATTTCTATTAAAAATAGCTATGCCTTAAATGATTTTTATAATAGCAGAAAACCTGAAAATACTATCATGAGTTTAGGCGTTGATGCTACTCATAGCTTCTTTAAGCAAAATAAATATTTAGATCCATTCAAAGAAATTATTGTAAAAAATATTAAGAACAATGAGACATTAAAAAAATTCAGTAAAATAATCTCTAATCGAGGTTTATCATTATAACTCAATGAATATTTATGCTTTATCTTCGGGTAGAGGACCCTCTGGAATAGCTATTGTTAGAATATCAGGCAATGAAACACTTAAGATTTGTCAAAATTTGATTAAGTCTAAAGATATAAAGTCGAACGAAGTTAATTTTTGTAGGTTCTATGACCCTAACAACGGTAATGTAATAGATCCGGAGGCTCTATTATTGTGGTTTCCTGGGCCAAATAGCTATACTGGTGAAGATTTAGCAGAACTACAAATCCATGGAAGTAACGCAGTAATAAATGCTTTATTAAGAGTTTTATCTGAGCAAAAAAACTGCAGACTAGCAGAGCCAGGTGAATTCACTAAAATTGCTTTCCAAAATGATAAAGTTGATTTGCTAAAAGCAGAAAGTATAGGAGATCTTATTCATTCTGAGACAGAATTACAAAGACAACAAGCTGTGAAATTAGTTCAGGGGAATGCATCTAATTATTATAACGATCTAAGGGAAAAAATAATAAAATCTCTTGCTTTTATAGAAGCAAAAATCGATTTTGCAGAAGAAGATCTTCCAGAAAAAGTATTAAAAGAAGCCCATACATCAATCAAAGAAATTCACTCAGAAATTACTAAAATTATTGAGGATAATAAAGTCGGTGAAAAAATTAGAGACGGTTTTAGGGTTTCAATTACAGGGGAAGTTAATGCAGGTAAATCATCTTTGTTAAATTTACTTTCAAAAAGAGAAGCTGCAATTGTTTCAGACGAAGCCGGAACAACAAGAGATGTTATAGAAACGTATTTAAATTTAGACGGATATCCAGTAATCCTTGCAGATACTGCAGGTATCAGAGATGCAAAAAATGAAGTTGAAAAAAAAGGTATATCCTTAGCATTAGGAAAATCAAAAGAAGCAGATTTAAATATTATAGTTATAGATAATTCATCCAAAAAAATTAACAAAGAAATAAAGAGTATGATTAATAAAGATACTATAATTCTTTTAAATAAATCAGATGTTTCAGATAAGCAAAATCATAAATTTGAAGTTGATACAATCTTAGCCTCAGTAAAAAATAATAAAAATATAGATAAATTAATAAATTTGATAAAAACAAAGCTAAGCAAAAAATTTTCATCAATTAATAGCACTTTAATTACTAGAGAAAGGCATCGAGTTAAGCTTAACGAATGTCAAGAAGAAATAGATAAGTTTCTTAAAAAGGATCAAAACAAAGACCTCGAATTAGCAGCTGAAGACCTAAGAATGGCTACACGACATCTTGGTAGTATTGTTGGCAAGGTAGATGTTGAAGAAATACTTGGATCTATCTTTAAAGACTTCTGTATCGGCAAATAAAATACTTCTTGTATTCTTAATTTAGACGTTTACATTCACAGCATGACAAAACAAAGCTATGATGTAGCAGTTATAGGTGGAGGACATGCCGGATGTGAGGCAGCAGCAGCTTCCGCTAGAATGGGTGTAAATACTGCCCTTTTTACCCATAAAATTGAGACTATTGGTGAAATGTCGTGTAATCCCGCTATAGGAGGACTTGGAAAAGGGCATCTTGTAAGAGAAATTGATGCTTTAGATGGTGTGATGGGTGTAGCAGCTGATAAATCAGGTATTCAATTTAGATTGTTAAATAGAAGTCGCGGTCCAGCTGTGCAAGGACCAAGGACTCAATCAGATAGAGCTCTTTACAAAGAGCATATGCAAAAGATTTTATTAAATTATGAAAATTTAGAAGTTGTAGCTGATCCAGTAGTAAGATTCTTATTTGATAACAAAAAAGTTATAGGATTTGTTTGTCAGAGCGGCAAAGAAATAAGAATTAAAGAACTAATACTAACTACAGGAACTTTTTTGAATGGTTTAATACATATAGGCGAAACACAGATACCAGCTGGTCGGTATGATGAAAAACCATCTATCGGTTTGAGTGAACAATTAGCAAAATTTAAAATGCAAATTGGAAGATTAAAAACAGGAACACCTCCTAGACTAGATGGAGATACAATCAATTATGATGATTTAGAAATGCAGCCTGCTGATGATGATCATTATTATTTCTCTTTCTTGACGAACAAGATCAACAATAAACAGGTTAAATGTGGGATGACTTATACAAATAATGATGTTCATAAAATAATTAGTGAAAACATTTCAAGAAGCGCTATGTATTCAGGAAACATAAAAGGAGTAGGACCCAGGTATTGTCCATCTATAGAGGATAAAATTGTTAAGTTTAAGGAAAAAGAAAAACATCAAATTTTCCTAGAACCAGAGGGATTAAAGGACAATACTATTTACCCAAATGGTATATCAACCTCTCTTCCAGAGGAGATACAGCTTAAAATATTAAGCAAAATCAAGGGTTTAGAGCACGTTAAGATGAAGAGGGCTGGATACGCTATTGAGTATGATTACGTGGATCCAAGGGAGTTAAAAGCAACCTTAGAAACCAAAAAAATTAATTCTTTATTTCTTGCTGGACAAATCAATGGAACTACAGGGTATGAAGAAGCTGCAGCTCAAGGTTTGATAGCAGGCATTAATGCGGCTTTAAAAATTCTAAATCAAGAGCAGTTTATTTTAGATCGATCAACTTCTTATATTGGTGTTATGATTGATGATCTCATTACTAAAGGAGTTACAGAACCTTATAGAATGTTTACATCTAGAGCAGAATATAGACTAACTTTAAGAGCAGATAATGCCGATCAAAGACTGACTGGCTTTGGAATAAATTTAAATTTAGTGAAGTCTGAAAGAAAAAAAATATTTAATGAAAAGAAAAAGAATATTTTGGCTCTTAATTCAATTTTAAAAAATAATTATTTATCACCTAATCAAGCTAAGAAATATGATATTAAAATTGCTATGGATGGAGTAAAAAGATCTTGCTTAGAGATTATGGGTCAGCGAAAAGTAAATATGGCAAAAATAAGGCAAGTTTTTTCTAATATTCCTTCTTTTCCAAGTCATATAGAAAAACAAGTTGTAATAGATACCCATTACATGGGTTACCTGGACAGACAAAACAAAGATATAGAGTCTTTTAAGAAAGACGAGTCCGTTATTATACCTGAGGGTATAGATTATGAGAAACTGAGTGGCCTATCTAATGAGATTAAGAGCAAGTTGCTTCAGGTGAAGCCTAAAACGCTAGGCCAAGCTATTCGTATTGATGGCGTTACGCCAGCAGCTATAATTATTCTTCTTTCACACATTAAAAAACTTAGATATAAAGCTACTGCTTGATGCAGCAGCTTGAAGTCATAAATATTCTCAAAAAGAGTCTTAGTTTTAGCGACCATTCAATTGAAAAGCTTAAAAAGTTCACAAATTTAGTTTTAAAAGAAAATCAAAATTATAATTTAATTGCTAAAAGCACAGAGAAACAAATTTGGCATAGACATATACTTGATTCAGCTCAATTGGTTAAGTTCATTGATTTTAACGTCAGCTCCATGGCTGATCTAGGCACTGGCGCAGGATTTCCGGGTCTTGTAGTAGAAATATTCAATAAAAATAAGGCTTTTCACGTGAAATTATATGAAAAATCACCAATAAAAAGAAGGTTCTTAATAAGTGTAATTAAGAAATTGAATTTAAATGCAGAGGTTTTAGGAGATGTCAGAGATGAAATTATTGATTCTGAGATTATAATCTGCAGGGCTTTTAAAAAACTAGACCAAATAATACAAGTTTCACGTGAAATCGCTAAAAAGCCCCATAAATTAATGATTCTAAAGGGTCAAAGTGCACATGAAGAAATAAAAAACTCTTTTAAAACAAAAAAATACCCTTATAAATTAGAAAGCAGCATGACAAACAAAGATTCAAAAATAATTTTGATGGAGATCAACAAATAAATGTCATCACCTACAACACTAGCAATCATAAATCAGAAAGGTGGCGTGGGAAAAACCACTACCGTAATAAATTTAGCTGCTTCACTGTCCATTATGGGTCTAAATAATTTAGTTATTGATTTGGATCCACAGGGTAATGCAACAACCGGGCTAGGTAAAAACAATAATGATGAAGATAAAAATGTTTACAATCTTTTAATTAGAAAAACTAATATTGAAAATATAATTCAGAAAACTGATATTAAAAATCTAGATTTAATAGGCTCTCATGTAAATCTTTCTGGTCTTGAAGTAGAAACTGCAAATGACTCAAACAGAGCATTTGTGTTGAAAGAAATATTGAACTTAAAGAAAGATGGTCTATTAAAAAAATACGATAATATTTTTATAGACTGCCCCCCGTCTCTAAGCTTACTTACTATAATGGCATTGGTCGCTTCAGATGAATTATTAGTTCCACTTCAAACAGAATTCTTTGCCTTAGAAGGTATTACGCAACTCGTAAAAACTATTGATAGGATCAAAGAAAATTTAAATCCTAGTTTAAAGATTAGAGGTATATTATTAACTATGTTTGATAAAAGAAATAAATTATCCTCAGAAGTTGATAGAGAGGCAAGAAATTATTTTAAAGAAAAAG
Organism: uncultured Pelagibacteraceae bacterium; assembly: GCA_902589305.1. GTDB lineage: Bacteria > Pseudomonadota > Alphaproteobacteria > Pelagibacterales > Pelagibacteraceae > Pelagilacustribacter. The sequence goes on along the minus strand of CACISL010000006.1, from coordinate 34,781 downwards.
TATATCAAACAGTAATACAAAGAAATGTTCGTTTATCAGAAGCACCTTCACATGGTTTACCATGTGTTGTTTACGATAAAAATTGCGTTGGTAGCAAATCTTATTTTAAACTTGCTGAGGAATTTATTAAAAATAATAAAATAGAGAGCGCTGCATGAGTTCAGGTAAAAAAAAAGGATTAGGTCGAGGTTTATCAGCTTTATTTGGTGATGAAAAAAAAATAGATAATAGCCAAAAAACCACCAAAACCAACGAGATTTTAATTGGAGATTTAAGCAGAAACCCTTATCAACCAAGGCAAAATTTTAGTGAAGAAAAACTTGAAGAATTGGCCAATTCCATCAAAAAAAACGGTATTATTCAACCTATTGCAGTAAGGCCAAGTAAATCTGACCCGGGTCGGTTCGAGATAGTTGCAGGTGAAAGAAGATGGCTTGCTGCTCAAAAAGCAGGATTACATAAAATCCCGGTTTCTATTCTTGATTTAAGTGATGTTGAGTCATTAGAAGTAGCCATTGTTGAGAATATCCAAAGAGATGATTTAAACCCTATAGAAGAGGCTAGAGGTTATAAAAGATTGAATGAAGAATTTAAATATGATCATGAAAGTATTTCAAAACTTATGTCAAAAAGTAGAAGCCATATAAGCAATACTTTAAGACTTTTAACTTTACCGACTGATGTAATTGCTATGCTAGAGGAGGGTTCTCTAACTTCCGGTCAAGCAAGACCTTTAATTGGTATCTCAAACGCATCTTCAATAGCAGAAGAGATAGTTTCTAAAAATTATAGTGCCAGAAAAGTAGAATATTTAACAAGAAATAAAAAAAATAAAGGAGTAAAAAGTGTAGATACTAACATTCTTAAAACTCAAGAAAGAATTGAACGCATTTTAGGTTTAAAAGTTAATATTCTTAATAAAAAAAATAATTCTGGCAAAGTTACTATCGAATATAAGGATTTAGATCAATTTGAATTAATATCTAATTTGCTTACTAAGCATTAGCTAACCGGCACAAATCAACAATCAATTTTTTAATTAGCAAATTTTTATTAATTGTTGAGCTTGACTTAATTTTCACCTCTAACTTATAAGTCTCATTAAGTATTTTTTTTATTTTTTTAGTTTTCCATTTTTTCGCTTGTTCTATAAAATTAGCTTTATCTCTCCAGAAAATAGGCGGTTTAAGTTGATTAACGGCACTTTCAAGGTTTTTTGCAGAAGAGAGTTTATTTATCTCGTTAAGTCTATGTAGTCTAATATTTATTAAATTCAGATAATATATGTTTTTTTCGTCATCCAATAATGTATCTCCTAATAGCTTATTCGTTTTAATTTTATTACCTTTAAAAGCTTCATCTTTTAATAAATTAAAGTCTTCGTTTACTTTTAAGTTAAGTAAACTTTCTAGTTTTTCAGTTTCTATAATCTTGCTCCTAAAACATGTTAAAATTTTATCAATTTCATTATTCAATTTCACTCGATCATAGTTACAACTTTCTATGATTAAATTAATATTAATTGCATTTAGTCCTGTAAATCCTTTTAGCTTTTCTCTCAAAATATTTTTAATAGTTATTTCGTTATCAGCGTAACAAGCAGTAACTCCACAAATTTTAGATTTTTCGAATAAATTTCTTATTTTGGATTTTTTATCTAACAATTCTGCGAACAAAAAGATCTTTTGTTCATTATTACTTTCTATTAATTCCTCAATGAGTGCTAAAATTTTATCATTAATATTGTCTATAAAAATAATTTTTTCATCTTGAAATAGTGACTTGTTACTTATCTCTCTTAAGAATAATTTGTTATCTTTCAATAATTCTTCTTGAGTAAAAGATATCTTTTCTGCATCTTTAAATTTTGCTTTTAAATTTTTTTTAAATTCATTTTTAAGCCCTAAATTTTCTCCATAAAATAAAAAGAAATTTTCTTTGATCAAATTTAAATTACTTTCTAATAAATAGCTTTTATATTGCATCTAGATTGTCTCTAATATTGTTTAAAATTTTATCTGCGATATTTTCAATTATTAAGTCGATTATTTTTTTTTCATTATCTAGTGTTTTTGAATGGTGTTTCGCAACATCGTAATCCATTGTTTCAGACACAACAAATTTCGATATTTTACTTTTTCCAATTTCTTGTAACTCAACTTTTACTTCAACCATTATATCATATTTTGTAATTTCATTTTTTATATTTTTTTCTTTTATATTTTTCTCTTTTGTACTTTGAAGATTAATCTTGATTAATTTATTACCTTCTTTATTTGAATAAATTGCTAACTTATTTTTTAGCCTATAATTAATCCTTTTGTCTCCACTGAATTCTATTTCTGCAATGTTAATGTTATTGTCAACCTTTTTTACTACTTTAAAACCGCAGCTACTTAAAAATATTATTAAAATAAAAATAAGTGATTTTTTTTTCATTGATTAGGAAGAATGTAATTTATAATTTTATTTTTAACAAATATTGTTTTAATTATTTTTTTGTTTTCAATGTATTTTTTTGCTTTTGAATCCTTTGAAATTATTTTAGTAATTTCCTGTTCTGATAAATCTTTTTTTATTTTAACTATATCCCTCGTTTTACCGTTAATTTGAACAGCTAATTTAATTTCTTCTGAAACATTTTTTTGAATTTCAGGCCATTTGTCAATATCTTTGCATCTATGTAAGTCTAAGCATTCATTAGCTAAATGTGGCGTAAAAGGAATCATAAGTTTCATTACTTTAACAATATTTTCATTTAATACTTTGTTACTAATATTTTCATCGATGAAACCTTTAAAAAAATTATAGACTTCATAAAAAAGCGCAATAGAAACATTAAATCTAAAATCATTAATAGATTTGTCTATCTTGTTTAAATAAACATTAATTGTAATATTAAATTGCTTTTCTCTCTCCTTGTTAGATTTTTTGTCTTCTCTTTTTGACAATAAAAAATTCATATTCCAAATCTTTTGTAAAAACTTATTCGCAGATGAAACGCCGGTGTCAGACCACTGAATATCTTTTTCAGGCGGGCTGTCCGATAAGATGAACCACCTTACTGCATCTGCACCATATTGGGTAATCATAATTTCTGGGTCAATAGTATTTTTTTTCGACTTTGACATAGATTCAGCTGCTCCGATAATAACGTTTGTTTTATCAGTTTTTTTAACAGCCGATGTGGAATTAATTTTTTCAATTTCCTCAGGATATAACCATTCTCCATTTTTATCCCTATAGGTTTCATGACATACCATTCCTTGTGTAAATAAATTTTTAAATGGTTCATTTAGATTTATTCTTTTATTAAATTTGTTAATTCCCTTTGTAAAAAATCGTGAATAAAGTAAATGAAGTATTGCGTGTTCAATCCCTCCAATGTATTGATCCACTGGCATCCAATACTTTATTTTATCTTCATCAAATGGTGACTGCTTGTGATTTGGAGAACAAAACCTCATAAAATACCATGATGAATCAACAAAAGTATCTAGTGTATCAGTTTCTCTTACAGCTTTTTTTCCAGATAATTTATGAGTTGTTATTTTCCAAGTAGGATGTGCATCAAGTGGGTTTCCCTTAGAATTTAAGTCTATGTCATCTGGTAACTCAATTGGCAATTCGCTTTTATCAACCGGAACTACGGATCCATCCTCTAGATAAATCATGGGAATAGGACAACCCCAGTACCTTTGCCTAGAAATACCCCAGTCTTTTAAGCGAAATAAGGTTTTTCTCTTTCCAAGATCTCTTTTTTCAATTTCATTAATTATTTTTTCTTTTGCTTGTTCAATATCCAAACCATTAAGAAAATCAGAATTAATGATATTACCGTTACCTGTGAATGCTTCTTTAAGTTCTTTATCTTCTCTTTTATCAGATACGACTTTGATAATTTCAAGCTTATATCTTTTTGCAAAATCAAAGTCTCTTTGATCGTGAGCTGGGCAGCCAAAAATTGCTCCAGAGCCATAATCCATGAGTACAAAATTAGCAAAGTAAATTGGAATCTTTTTACTTGTAATAAAAGGATGCTGTGCAAATAATTTTGTATTAAAGCCTAACTTATCTGCATTTGCCAAAGCCTCCTCAGTTGTACCTGTCTTGTTACATTCTTTCTTGAATTTTTTAAATTCCTCATTATCTAAAAATTCTGCACTTAGTTCATGGTCTGCAGATAATGCAAGAAAACTTGCACCAAATATAGTATCTGGTCTAGTAGTGAATACTTTTATATTTTTCTTTTTATCTGAGACTGAAAAATTTATTTCACATCCAAAAGATTTTCCAATCCAATTTTGTTGCATTAATTTAACTTTTTCAGGCCATCCATCTAGGTCTTGCAAATCATTTAGAAGATCGTTTGAAAATTTAGTAATATTAAAAAACCATTGAGATAATTTTTTTCTTTCAACAACAGCATTTGATCTCCAACCCTTACCATTAATCACTTGCTCATTCGCTAGAACTGTATTTTCAACTGGATCCCAATTTACGTATGTTTCTTTTCTAGAAACTAAACCATTGTTGTAAAAATCAATAAATAATTCTTGTTGGTGTTTGTAATATTCTTTGTCACAAGTTGAAATTTCTAAATCCCAATCTATTGAGAGACCTAGAAGTTTTAATTGTCTTTTCATTGTTTCAATATTTTGATGTGTCCAAATCTTTGGATGAAGATTATTAGACTTAGATGCATTTTCTGCGGGTAAACCAAAAGCATCCCAGCCCATTGGATGTAAAACATCAAAACCATTAAGGAATTTATATCGCGCTATTACATCACCAATTGTATAATTTCTTACATGACCCATATGGATTTTTCCTGAAGGGTATGGAAACATTTCTAGGCAATAAAATTTTTTTTTACCGCTATTATAAAGTTTTTTTTTAGAGAATTTTTTTTGCCATTTTTTTTCAATGGCCTGGAAATTTATTCTTTCCATTTATGTTTATTTTTTTTTGGTTTTTTGTTCTTTTTCAAAAACTGCAGCCTTTCTTAAAATCACTGAATTTAACTCATTTTTTATTTTAGACTCATTTAATAAATTTACTTTACAATTATTATTTGTATTGCATTTTTTTTGATGTACTATTACTTTTAAACTGCCAGCACTTATTTCATTAGAAAGAAATCTCACAGTTATTTTTATTGAGCTGTCGGAAGTTGAGTTATCAGAATACCAGTCTGTAATAATCGTACCACCTGAATAATCTACTGTTGTAAGTGGTAAAAAATCTAGAGTTTCTAAACTAGCTCTCCAAAGAGGATTAGATGAACTAAACTCATAGTTGGTGTTTCCTCCTCCCAACATTCCTCCTAAACTTACACCTCTGCCTTCTTCTATATTTTTTCTAGCTTTGGCCTTTGCCCCATCTGGCATTTGTCTCTGATCGACTTTTTTAAATCCTCCACATGAAGTTAAAAAGCCTAATGAGATTAAATAAATTAGTAAACAGCTGAAAAATTTTCTAATTTTCATAAGATTCTAAAAATTAACTAAACTAATAGTTTAATTACAGGAAAATCACTAATTAATTAAGTATTTAGGGATAAAAAGTATGTTGCAAAAATGTCACAACTTGACTAAAAATTACTTAAAATCATTTAAATTAAGCAATTTCAGATAAAAATAATCTAAAAATGTAGCAATTTAATTAATAATTAAATTAATTATTAAATTAACGTTAAAAACTAAAGGATAAACATGAAAAACATAACTAAAACTTTGTTAGTATTAGTTTCATCTCTATCTATTTCGTTTGCTGCTTACGCAGGTGGACTTGAATTAACTGGTTCAGCTAAAGCTTCATACTCAATAGGTGGTACTGACGACTCATTTGACAAAGGTATCGGTATTTCTAACGAAATGAAAGTTGCCGCTTCAGGAGAATTGGACAACGGATTTACGTGGAACTACCACTTAGACTTAGACCCAGGTGCTTCTGGTGCATTAGTACAAGACGATGCAGCATTAACAATTGGTATGGGTGACATGGGTACTATCGGATTTTTCGATGGTGAAGGTTCATTACACTCAAACTTAGCTTGGGGAATTGGTGCTCTTGGTACAGGTTCTGACTACGCAGGAAATATGACTATCTCATATGGTGGTGATATAGACGGTGAGACGAACGTGCAATACCACACACCAGCAGACATTCTTCCTTTCGGCATTTCAGCTAAAGTTGGTTACCAACCAAACAGAGGCGACATGACGGGTGGAAATGACTTTAAAAACAATGGTGCAGCTAATCCACAAGCAAATACTGGTAAAAGCGCAACTCAATACAGAGTTGATGCTACACCAATTGATGGATTAAAAATTGGTGCTGACTACTTCACAACAGATGGCCACTTAGGTACAACTGTACAAGAAGAAGAGTCTGGTGCTTACTATGCACAATATGCAATCGGAAACTTCAAAGTTGGTTACGGTAAAGCGTTATATGCTCCGGGTTTAACGGACAAAAACGGTGCTGCAACTAAGTATGAAACTGATTCACTTGGTATAGAGTTTGCTGTAAACGATGCGTTATCTATCTCTTACACTGAAGAGGAGTCTGAACAGACTAAAAACGTAGCTATCGCTGCAACAGCATCTTCTAACACAAAAACAAGTCTTACATCTGAAGTTGAAACTATACAAGCTGCTTACGTAGTAGGCGGTGCAACGCTTGGTGTTGCAATAGCAGAAACTAAAAACTCAGATTACACATCAGCAAAAGACGAGAAAGTTACAATGTTCTCAATTGCTATGGCGTTTTAATCTAAGTTAAGATTAATTCAAAAAAGCCGGCTAATTATTTTAGCCGGCTTTTTTTTTATCTCAGATAATATTGCAAAACCGTGAGATCTTATACTCTTCAATTTATTGATATTTGATATTTTTATTCCACCCAAAGGAATAATTTTATTAAATAGTAAAGTGTAATTATTAAACTTTAAAATTCCCAAAGTTTGTGAATTTCTGTCATAGTCAACAACGAACAATTTTGATAATAAAATATAATTACAACCTTGTTTAATTTTTAAAACTATTTCTCTAGAATTATGTGCAGATCCAATTATTATTAATTTACTTTTTAGAAATAAACCTTTGAAACTTTTATTATAGGAGGACAAATATAATCCGTCTGCTTTAATTTTAACTGCTAAACTAACATTGTTTGCTACAAAAAATCTAATTAGCTTAACTTTACAATAATTCCTAAATTTTTTAACATCCTCTATATTTTCCTTATTTTTATTTCTATAAATAATATTAAACTTGTTTAATCTTTTAATATTTCTTAAATTCAAGTCTTTGATACTTTCTATTATTAAAAAATATTTATTTTTAAATGCAAACATATGAACACAATAATTGATAGATTTAATAAAACAAAATCTAATATTAACTCCTTAAAACCTTTTAGACCGGTCAATATTATAGCTGTAAGTAAAACATTTTCTTTGAACTATATTATGCCTCTAGTCGAATATGGCCATATTCATTTTGGTGAGAATAAAGTTCAAGAGGCTCACTCAAAATGGAATGACTTGAAAAAACAAAATCAAAATCTTCAATTACACATGGTTGGGAAATTACAAAGTAATAAAGCAAAAGACGCTGTAAAATTATTTGATTATATTCATTCGTTGGATAGTCAAAAGCTTGCTGACGTTCTTTCTAAGTGCCAGTCTAAATTTAATAAGCAACTTAAATATTTTATTCAAGTCAACATAGGAAACGAAATTCAAAAATCAGGAATTCCTGTAGCAGATTTAGACGCTTTTTATAATTACTGTATTAATGAATCTCGTCTTAAAGTTATAGGATTAATGATTATCCCTCCCAATGATGATAATACAGAAAAATATTTTAAATCCTTAAGCGAGTTAAACAATTCACTCGCTTTAAAAGAGTTAAGTATGGGCATGTCAGCTGATTATCTAGATGCTGTAAAGCATGGTGCTACTTTTGTGAGAATAGGAAGTTCTATTTTCGGTTCGAGATCTTAATAACAGTATTTTTTTTTAAATTTTTAATAACATTAATTAATGAAATTTTATTTATAGCTATACAGCCTCGAGTTTTACTATAATTATTTTTTGCGACGTGGATAAAAATTGCACTACCTTTATTTTTCCTTATTGGATTCATATTATAATTTAAAACAAGAATTAAATCGTAGATATTTTCATTTTTAAAAAGTTTTTCATGGCTAAAATTAAACGGAAGTTTGACTAACTGATTATATTTTTTTGATTTGGGATCATCGCACCAACCCATATTCTTTTGTATTGTAATTATTTTAATTTTAGATTTAATATTTTGAATTCTATCTCTCCTACATAAAATAAACTTTACTTTATATTGGCCTTTAGGAGTAATAAGGTCACCTTCTCTTTTTTTATTACCAATTCCTTTTTTACCTAAAGCACATTTTACTTTATATTTGTTATAGGTAAGGTATTTTCTATTAATTTTAATATGCATCAATTAAATGTTTTAATTTGTGGACCTGTTTCATTTCTTAATACAATAAATGAACTTAAGCCTTTTTTAAAGTTTAATCACTTCACAGAAAAATTGAATAATAGCTACGATATAATTTTATTCCATGAGGAGTCATTCGTTGATAAGCAAAAAAAAGATTTTTTTTCCAAAAGTAAATCTTTAAAGGTATGTGCTTCCCTAAAAAAAAATCTTTCAATAACTTGTGACGCCATATTACAACTTCCAACTACAGTGAAAGAAATTAATTTGGTAATAGAAAATATTGCAGTAAAAAAAAGATTTAATAGAAATTCATCAATAAAGGTTAAAAAATACATGTTAGATAAAAATGAAAAAAAATTATCTAAAAAAAATAGTTCTATTATTTTAACTGAAAAAGAGATTCAGCTCATTGAATTACTTCTCAATAATTCAAAACCAATTTCAAAAAATAAAATTTTATCATCTGTGTGGAACTATTCAACTGATGCAGACACCCATACAGTTGAAACACATATTTATAGATTAAGAAAGAAAATAAGTGATAACTTTATGGATGATAAATTTATTTTCAATAAAAAAGACGGTTACCACTTATGAAAAAAAGAAATAAATATGCTTTTGATTTACTTTCTGCAAAATATAGAAAAAGAGTAATTAAACCTAAGAAAGGAAAAGGTAGTTTTAAAAGAAAGAAAAAGTAATTTTATTTGATTCTTGCACCAATAATTTGAATTACTTTTGAAGACATTTCTGTGCCTTTAACTAAACTTTCTTTAATAGTTTTTCCATTAATAAGCCCATGCAGAAATCCTCCAGCAAATAAGTCACCAGCACCTGTAAGATCAACTACCTTAAGATTTTTATTCGCTAAGCATTCTACCACCTCATCTCCGTTAATTGCTAATGCACCTTTATCTCCTCTTGTGATGACTATTAATTTTTTAATTTTTTTTGAAAATTCAATTACTTCATTAAAATTAGAGGTATTTATCAAAGACATTATTTCTTGTTCGTTTGAAAAAGTTATATCAAGTCTGCTTTTCACTAAGTTTAAAAAATCAGCTTTATGTCTTTCTACACAAAATAAATCTGATAATGACATCGCAACTTTATTTGAGCACCTAATTGCTTTGTCAAAAGCTTTTTTTGGTTCACCCTCATCCCATAGATATCCTTCTAAAAACAAAATTTCAGCTTTCTTAATTGCATTAACATCGATATCCTCTTTATTGATTTTACCTGCAGTACCCAAAAAAGTTATCATAGTCCTTTCAGAGTCTGGGGTTATTAAAATTAAACAGGTTCCAGTTGGTATTCTCTCTTTTTTTTTGGAATAGAAGTATTCAACTTTCTCTTTTTTTAAATCTTGCTCGTATTTGTTTCCAAGATCGTCATCACTGATTTTACCAATAAAACCCACCTTATTTCCTAATTGAGACAATCCTACAATTGAATTTGCAACGGAGCCACCAGCTACTGTTTCTGAAATCTTTAGATTAGATAATAATGAGCTAAATTCTTTCTCATCGACTAATTTCATAGTGCTTTTTGTTAAAGAATTATTTTGGATGAAATTATCGTCTACTTTACAAAGCACATCTACTATTGCGTTTCCTATTCCTAATATTTTCATTTAAAGATCATGCTTTTTTAGTTTTTACTGGTTTTTTTCTATTTGGATAACAGCTTTTGCAAATTTTACAAGTTATTCCATGACAATCTCGTGCCTTACAATATTCTCTTCCATACCAAATAATTTGAAGATGAAGTCTATTCCAGTATTTTTTTGGAAAATATTCTTTCAAATCTTTCTCTGTTTGCACTACGCTTTTTCCATTAGTTAAACCCCATCTTTGCGCTAATCTATGTATATGTGTGTCCACTGGAAAAGCTGGAAATCCAAAACCTTGAGACATGACAACACTAGCTGTTTTGTGACCTACTCCAGGTAATTTTTCAAGATCCTCATAATTATTAGGAACATTACCATTATGTTTTTCAATTAATGTTTTAGATAAATAAAAAATACTTTTAGCTTTTACTCTAAAAATTCCAATTTTCTTTATTAATCTTTCAATTTTTTTTCTTCCTAACTTTACAAAATGTTCTGGTCTATAATACTTTGGATAAATATTTTTTGTTACATTATTAACATTCACGTCAGTGCATTGTGCTGAAAGTAGAACAGATACTAAGAGAGTAAAAGTATTTTTGTAATTTAAGGGAATGGGAACTTTTGGATAAGTTTTGTTTAAGATTTTTATAATAATTTTAGATTTTTTTTTATTGTTCACTTAAAGTTCAAAAGGTCCCTCATTGAGTAAAGACCAGGCTTTTTGTTAATCAACCATTTAGCAGCAGTAAGTGCGCCCTCAGAGTATAAAGCTCTATCAAATGACTCGTGATTTAGTGTTACTTTTTCTTTGCCACTAGAAAAAGTTATCTCATGCTCTCCTATTACTTGCCCTTTTCTAATAGAGTTAAAGTTTATTTTTTTCCCGTAAGGAAATGACTTTTTATTTAAATATTTCTTTCCAATTAAACTATAAAAATCTTTGTTCTTACCTTTTGCGACTCCTCTGCCAAGCATTAATGCAGTACCTGATGGATAATCTTTCTTATGTTTGTGATGAACTTCGTAAATTTTACTCAAAAAATTCTTACCCAAAGATTTTGAGGCTATTTCGGTTAAATACATTAACAAATTAATACCTAAACTCATGTTACCAGCTTTTAATATAGGGATTTTTTTTGAAAATCTTTTAATTACATCTTCTTCTTTTTTTGTAAAACCAGTCGTCCCAATAACAATTTTCTTTTTTTGTTTTACTGCAATTTTAAGAATTTCTAATGTGCACTTTGGTACTGTAAAATCTATAATAACGCTCGCCTTTTTAAACGCACTTACTGAATTTGACTCTGGCTTAAGCCCTAAAATTTTTCCTTTTATTTTCCTATTTTCAGTTAATGATACAATTTTAAAATATCTATTTTTATTTACTGATTTAATGAGTTCTTGACCCATTCTACCCATGCATCCTGAAATAGCTAAATGTATTTTTTTCATTATTCAATTAAATAAATAACTACAATAATCACTAGTGTAATTATAGTCCAGATAGATAAATTACTTAAAAATTGTTTTAATTTATAATTAGTGGATAAAAAACTAGGTAAGATTAAAATAAGCACCGCAATAAGAAATATTGCAGACATTATTTGATCGGTATTCATTCAATTATGCTTTTTTCCAGAATTTTTTAGCTTTCTCAAAAAAGCTTTTAATAACCGGATCTGGTTTATTTGACTCTATTTGATTAAACTCTTCCAATATCTCTTTTTGTCTTTTAGATAATGATACCGGGACTTGCGTTACAACTCTTATATAAAGATCACCAAATACACTTCTCCTTAAGACCGGCATTCCTTTTCCTTTTAATCTAAATTGTTTTCCGTGTTGAGTTCCTGCAGGAATTTTGATTTTAGATTTACCTCCATCAATAGAGGGTACTTCAACAGAGGTTCCTAATGCTGCATCAGAAAATGAGATTGGTAGCTCATAATATAAATTTTCATCTGACCTTTTAAAAATATTATGATTGTCTATTGAAATAAATAAATATAAGTCTCCACTAGAGCCACCCTTAGAACCAGCCTCGCCTTTGCCAGACAATCTTATTCTTGTTCCGTCGTCAACTCCCTTTGGAATTTTTACTGTTACATTTTCATTTGCTTGCGTTTTTCCATTTCCACTACATATACTGCAAGGTGTTCCTATCATTTCTCCATAACCACTACACTGCGGACAAGTTTGTTGAACTGTAAAAAAACCTTGGTTTGTTCTTACCTTTCCTCTGCCAGAGCAATAATCGCATCTTATTGGTTTAGATCCTTTTGCTGCACCACTGCCTGAACAAGATTTACAGGATTTATAAGTAGTATATCGTACGTTCTTTTCAGTACCTTTATAAGCATCTTCTAAACTAATACTAACGTCATATCTTAAATCATTTCCTCTGTTGCTTGTTCTTCTAGAAGAGCCACCACCAAAGTCACTGAAGAAATCTTCAAAAATATCTGAGAAAGACGAACTATCAAAACCACCAAAACCTTGAAATCCACCTCCGCCACCCTCAAATGCTGCGTGGCCAAACTGATCGTAGTTAGCTTTCCTCTTGTCATCGGAGAGTATGTGATATGCTTCGCTGGCCTCTTTAAATTTTTCTTCTGATGCTTTATCGCCTTTATTTTTATCTGGGTGATATTTTAGAGCCAGTTTTCTGTAAGCTTTTTTGACATCGTCTTTGGAAGCTCCCCTTGGGATACCTAAGACATCATAACAATCTCTTTTAGCCACAGGACGTCTCCTTATTTTTTATCTTAGGCGCTCTTTTCTTTATCTTCTTTTACGTCTTCAAAATCTGCATCTACTACATTATCTTTCTCATCAGGTTTAGCATCTTTTGATCCACCAGTGCCTTTATCATTGTTATCTGGTTTTTGTTGGCTTTTGTAAACAGCTTCACCTAATTTCATAGAAACTTGAATTAAATTTTGAGTTTTTTTCTTAATATCTTCAATATCAGTACCTTCTAAAGATTTTTTAAGGTCTGTGATACCGCTCTCAATAGACTTTTTCTCCTCAGCAGAAATTTTATCACCATGTTCTTTTAAACTTTTTTCGGTTGAAAAAACTAGGCTGTCAGCTTGGTTTCTTGCATCCACTGTTTCTCTTTTTTTCTTATCAGCTTCCTTATTTGCCTCAGCATCTTTTACCATTTTCTGTATTTCTTCATCAGATAAACCTCCAGAGGCTTGAATTTGAATTTTTTGCTCTTTTCCAGTTCCTTTATCTTTAGCAGAAACACTCACTATTCCGTTTGCATCAATATCAAATGTTACTTCTATTTGAGGCGTTCCTCTTGGTGCAGGAGGTATTCCTACTAATTCAAAATTTCCTAGTATCTTATTATCAGCTGCCATCTCCCTTTCACCTTGCAATACTCTGATTGATACTGCTGGTTGATTATCTTCTGCAGTTGAAAAAACCTGACTTTTTTTGGTTGGGATAGTAGTATTTTTTTCAATAAGCTTTGTCGAAACTCCACCAAGTGTTTCAATACCAAGTGAAAGAGGGGTTACATCTAAAAGTAAAACATCTTTTACATCACCTTGTAACACGCCTCCCTGAATTGCTGCACCCATTGCAACAACTTCATCAGGATTTACACTTTTGTTTGGTTCTTTACCAAAGAAATTTTTTACTGTTTCAATTATTTTTGGCATTCTAGTCATTCCACCTACAAGAACAACCTCGTTAATTTCTGCCGCAGAAAAACCCGAGTCTTTCAACGCTATTTTACAAGGCTCTAAAGTTCTATCAACTAAGCTTTGAACCAATGCTTCTAATTTAGCTCTAGTGAATTTAAGATTTAAATGTTTAGGTCCTGATTTATCAGCAGTAATAAACGGTAAATTTATTTCTGTTTGAGCTGCTGATGAAAGTTCAATTTTAGCTTTTTCAGCTGCCTCTTTTAATCTTTGAAGAGCTAGTTTATCTGTTTTTAAATCAATTCCGTTATCTTTTTTAAATTCAGACGCAAGATACTCTACAATTGTATCATCAAAATCTTCTCCACCTAAAAAAGTATCCCCGTTTGTGGATTTAACCTCAAATACTCCATCACCTATTTCTAAAATTGATATATCAAAAGTACCTCCACCTAAGTCATAAACAGCTATTTTTTTTCCACCTTTTTTATCTAAGCCATATGCTAAAGACGCTGCTGTTGGTTCGTTAATAATTCTTAAAACTTCTAATCCGGCAATTTTTCCAGCATCTTTTGTCGCTTGCCTTTGAGAGTCGTTAAAATAAGCTGGAACCGTAATTACTGCTTTAGTAACTGCCTGGCCTAAGTACTTTTCTGCTGTTTCCTTCATTTTCTGTAAAACGAATGCAGAAATCTGTGCAGGCGAATATTTTTTTCCTTTTCCCTCAACCCAAGCGTCACCATTATCGGATTTAACTATTTTATACGGAACTTTTGAAATATCTTTCTGAACTGACGGACCATCAAATTTTCTTCCTATAAGTCTTTTAACTGCAAAGATAGTATCACCTGCATTTGTGACTGCTTGTCTCTTTGCGGGTTGTCCAACTAATTTTTCCTCATTTTCTAAAAAGGCTACAACTGAAGGAGTTGTTCTCGCACCTTCAACATTTTCTAAAACTTTAGCTTGTGAACCATCCATAATGGCCACACAAGAGTTTGTAGTTCCTAAATCAATTCCAATTACTTTACTCATAATATTTATTCCTTTTGTTAGTTTTATATGGGTGTTTTTTTTCGGTCTACAAGGTTATTTCCCCCCCTTTTTTTCCTCTTTTTCCTCATTTTTCGAATTTTTTTTCTTCGCAACTGCCACTAATGCCGGTCTTAACAACCTTTCACCTAGCATGTAACCAGATTGTATTTCTTGGACTATTGTTCCAGCTTCAGATAGATCATCTTCAATTTCCGTCATGGCCTGATGAAAATTAGGGTTAAATTTTTTACCTACAGCTTCAATTTTTTTAATTTTATTTCTTTCAAAAATTGAGATCAAATCTTTTTCAATAATTGAGATATTATCTAAAAATTTATTTAAATCTTTGTTAGTTTTTAAAACTTCATCATTTTTTATTGCGTTTTTTGCCCTGTCTAAATTATCTAATATTGCTAGGCTCTCTTTGGCGAAATTAAATGATCCAAACTCAAAAGCATCTTTAATTTCTTTTTCAAATCTTCTTCGTTGATTTTCAATTTCAGCTAATGATCTTAATAGTTTATCCTCTGTATCTTTTAATTTTTGATCAACCGTAAGATCCGTCGAGTTATTTGAAGAATCTTTTTTCTGCTTCTCATCTGTTAGGTCTTTTTTTTTATTATTTTCTGTCATTTTATTGCTATATAGTTAATAATTATTAAATTACTAGGTGAAAATGAAAAAAATTTTAATTGGCACTCACAACAAGGGAAAATTTAGGGAAATTGCCTATTTAATCTCAAATAAATATAAAAAGATTTCACCTTTTTCTCTTAAAATTCCAAGCCCAAAAGAAACAGGTAAAACTTTTACTAGCAATTCTAATTTAAAAGCAAATTTTTTTTCTAAGTTTGTAAATTATCCGATAATTTCAGATGACTCTGGTCTATGTATTAAATCATTAAATAACAAACCTGGCATTTATTCAGCTAGACTTGCAAAAAGTTGCGGAAGCTTTTTTAAAGCAATGAATTTTATATTGAAAAAAATGAAAAATAAAAAAAATAGATCTGCAACTTTTATTTGTAGCCTCTCTTTTAAATATCCCCAAAAAAAACCTATAAACGTAATAGGTAAAATAAACGGCAGGATTTCATATAAAATATTAGGAAAAAAAGGTTTTGGGTATGATCCAATTTTTATACCAGATAATCAAAAGAAAACATTTGGTCAGATATCACATTTAAAAAAAATGAGAATGGATCACCGATTTTTGGCATTTATGAAGCTGAGAAAAAAAATTAAAACTTTGTAAACTTATTTTTTTCAACTTTATAAATCTCCAATTCTTGAACTACTTTCTTATCCTTTAAGCTGAACGTTCCTATTTTTCCCTTAATTTTATTTTTAAAGTAAAAATCATTTATCGATGCTAAATCTCCCTTTTTTTTCCAAGCATAATATATTAAACCTAATGCATCATATGTTATGATGCTAATTTCATTTGGATAATCTTTGTATTTTTTAAAATAATTTTCATTATATTTCTTAAACTCCTTATAATTTATTGAGGGATAGTAAATATTTTTAATAGTATTTTCGTAAAATATACTTTCATCAAACCATTGGTTTACTGTGGTTATTAAAACTCTTTTTTGATCAACATCTGTGTAAGCTAAAGATGTTAAAACACTTTTTAGACTATTTCCAAAATCAATGATTATTACAGAGTCAAAATTAACTCCACCTAATGTATATAATTGATCCAAACGTTCTAATTCTTTAATTGATTGTTCATCTTCTTTATCTTGAAACATCTTCTTTCTTAATTCTAAATTTTTTTTTCTTTGAGAGTAATTAGTTAAGGTTTCGATTTCACCGGTAAGAACTTCAGGATTAGGATTATAGACAAAAGTTTTTATATTATTCAAATTAAGTTCTTTTAATTTATCTTGAATAAAATTTTTGTACCCATTATTAGGAAACATTATTACAGTTTTATTTTTTTTTTGTTTTTTAAGAAATTTAACTAAAGCCTTTAATTGTGAATCTAAACTAATACCAAGGCTAATAACGTTGTTTTGAAAATCTGGCGATATATTAGAAGGAGAAACAAAAATTAAGTCATTATATTTTTTTACTTCACTAAAATTTTCATTACTAATTGGACCAATAATTATATTCACATTTTCCTTCTTGATATCTTCAATTGCCTTTTTGATTTTTTCTTTATTATTTAAACCAGCATCTCTTGGTATAATAAAAACTCTTTCGTCATTTATTTCATTTAGTGCTAATTGCAATGAATGCAAAAGTGAATTACCTAATTGTTCATATTCACCTGTTAAAGGAGCAAGCAATCCAACTTTAAGAATCTTTTTTTCCTGAGCAATTAAAATATTAGAATTCAAGAATAATATTATGTAAGATAGAAGTATTAATAATTTATTTTTCATACCATGGAATTGTTACCTAATTGTTTATATATTGTTTCAACACCTATTGGAAATCTTGATGATATAACTTTTAGGGCTGTAGAGGTATTAAAAAAATCTGACATAATTCTTTGCGAAGATACTAGACGATCATTAAAGTTATTAAATCATTTAAAAATTAAAAAACATTTGATTTCCTATCATAAGTTTAATGAAAAAAAACAAATGAATACAATATTAGAGCACATTAAAAAGGGCAAAATTTTGTCACTTATTTCAGATGCAGGTACACCACTACTGTCAGATCCTGGTAACATTTTAATAAACCAATGTATTTCAAAAAAAATCACAATTGTTCCAATCCCTGGAGTTTCATCTATTACTACTGCATTAAGTGTATCTGGGTTTAGTGATAAATTTTTGTTTTACGGATTTTTACCTAAAACTGAAAATGAAATTAACAAAGTATTAAAAGCTTTATCTATGAGTCAATTTACACAGGTTTTTTTTATACCTGCAATAAAAGCAAATTTTTATTTGAAGAAATTTAAGGAATTTTTCCCTTCTCGTAAACTATTAATAGCAAAAGAAATGACCAAGATACATGAGGAATTTTTTAGAGGAAATATTGAAAACTTTAAAATCTTTAAAAAGTCTCTTAAAGGAGAACTTACAATAGTAATTTCAAACCTTGATATAAAAAAAAAACATGTAGACAAGGAAAAAATAATCAACAAAATTAAGAAATACTTAAAAAGATATAGTTTAAAAGATACAGTTGATTTAATAATAGAAACTGAAAAAATAAATAAAAAAGAACTATATCAATTGTGCTTAAAAATAAAAAATGAAAAAAGTAATTAGTGTACTTCTGATAATAATATTAAATTCTTGTACATCTGTTGGACAATTTGGTGCAGGTGTTGATATTACATTTGATCCTAGAACAATTGGAATGCAAATAGATGATACAATAATGCAAAAAAACCTGAGTACCAGATTAGCGTTGTACAATAAAAAATATTTTTTATCTCTTCAATCAGAAGTAAGAGATGGGAATATATTTTTGTCAGGAAAAGTTGAAGATGCAGAGGAAAAAATCAAAATTACAAAGATGGCATGGGAAACTAAAGGTGTTAGGTCAGTAAAAAATGCTATTACAATTAAGGGTCAAACAAATTTTAAAAGTACTGCGAAAGATATTTTAATTACAAGTCAATTAAGAACAGCTTTAATCTTTAATAAAAAGACAAAAGCTAGAAATTATACGTTAGAAACAATTAATAAAAATATTTATATTTTTGGAATTGCAATGGATGCCGAAGAAAAAAAGGAAGTAATTAACGAGGCTAACAAAATTTATGATGTTGAAAATGTTTATCCTTCGATTTATTTAGCATCAGAGTTAAGTAGAACTAAAATTTAGTTAGAGTAATCAATTACATCAGAAGAGAAGGCTGCAATTGAAGCTAAATTTAATATTTCAGATGTGCTTGCTCTTAATGGCGCTACCTCAATTGGAGATCCAAGCCCAATTAAAAGTGGCCCAATTAGTTTTCCGCCTCCAAAAACTTTCATTAATTTTGTTGAAATAGCTGCGCTATGAAGGGCAGGCATGATTAATATATTTGCATTTCCTACAATTTTTGAGAATGGATAAATTTCTTGATATACTGGGTTGAGAGCAACGTCTGGCTGCATTTCACCATCGAAATCAAAATCAACTTTTTCTTTTTTTAGTAATTCAATTGCCTCTCTAACATGTTTTGTATTTTTCGAAATAGGTTTTCCAAATGTAGAATGAGATAAAAAGGCAACTTTTGGATCAAAGCCAAATAATCTAGCAACACGAACACACGATTTAGAAACTTTTACAAGCCTTTCAGGTGATGGAAAGTCTTGAACATTTGTATCAGCAACTAAAATTGTTTTACCTTTTAAGGTAATCATGGTCATTCCAAAAATTTCTTCACCTGGTCTTGGATCTGTAACTTTTTTTAGTTTTTCAATTGATGCTGCGTAATGTCTTATATTACCTGTTACCATAGCGTCTGCATCATTGCACGCAATCATCGACGCCCCCCACGCTATTCTGTCATTTCGCACTAATCGATCTACATCTCTTTCTAATTGTCCTTCTCTTTGTAATCTTTTGTACAAGTGTTTAACATATTGTTCTCTTTTCTTCTTTTGAGTAGAATTTACAATAATAATTTTATAATTTTCATCTAAACCTATGTTTTTAAGTTGTTCTTTAATTCTTTTTTCTGCACCAATTAGTATTGGAGTTCCTAACTTATTTCTTCCAAATTCAATAGCGGCTTTAAGCATATTTTCATCCTCACCCTCAGCAAATATAACTCTTTTAGGGTTTTTTCTAACTTTAGCATTAATTCCCTGCATTAAAGACATAGTGGGATCAAGTCGATTTGTAAGCTGATCTTTATAAACTTCTAAATCAGGAATATTTTTTCTTGAGACTCCACTTTTCATAGCTGCAGCAGCTACAGCTACGGGTATAACGCTTATAAGTCTTGGGTCAAAAGTTGATGGAATAATATAATCTTTTCCATATCTTGGACGGTCACCTCCGTATGCAGACACAACTTCATCAGGAACATTTTCCCTAGCCAGAAGAGCAATAGCGTTAGCAGCAGCGACCTTCATATCTTCATTTATTTCTTTTGCTCTAACATCTAAGGCTCCTCTAAAAATATAGGGAAAACCAATTAAATTATTTACTTGATTAGGATAGTCAGATCTTCCGGTTGCTATAATCGCATCTGATCTTACCTCTTGAATAATTTCTGGCTTTATCTCAGGATCTGGATTTGCACAAGCAAAAATAATTGGATTTTTTGCCATAGATTTTACCATATCTTTTGATACAACATCTTTAGCAGACAGTCCTAAAAAAACATCTGCACCTTTAATTGCTTCTTCCAAAGTTCTAAATTTTGTTTCAATTGCATGAGCTGATTTAAATTGATCAATGTTTTTTCGACCTTTAAACAACACTCCCTTGCTATCACACATTAAAATATTACCTTCCTTAACACCTGAACTTTTGAATAAATTTGAACATGCTTGTGCTGAAGCACCTGCTCCATTAATCACAACCTTGACCTCATCAATTTTTTTGTTGGAAATATCTAACGCATTAATTAAAGCAGCAGTGGTTATAATTGCTGTTCCATGCTGATCATCATGAAAGATTGGTATATCAAGTAACTCTTTTAGTTTCTGCTCAATAATAAAGCAGTCTGGTGCAGCAATATCTTCAAGATTTATTCCACCAAAGGTATCACCAATATTCTTAATTGTTTCAATTACTGAATTAGGATCTTGATTATTAATTTCAATATCTATGGAATCTATGTCAGCAAATCTTTTAAATAAAACAGATTTTCCCTCCATTACTGGCTTCGACGCCAAGGATCCTAAGTTACCTAAACCCAATATGGCTGATCCATTACTTATAACGGCAACTAAATTCCCTTTACTTGTATAGTCATAAGCTAGGTCCGGGTTTTTTGCTATTTCTCTAACTGGCGCCGCTACACCTGGAGAATATGCAAGAGAAAGGTCTCTTTTGGTTGTAAGAGGTTTGCTGGAATTAATCTCAATTTTGCCTGACTTTCCCTTTATATGAAAATCAAGAGCCTCCTTATCTGAATAATGATCTATCTCTGTTTTCTTTGGCATTTATTTTTACGAGTATGTAATATAAAGAAATTTAATTCACTATAAATTTATGGCCTAATTTAGATTATTTATGAACCTGCTATCATCAGCCTCAATATTTAGTTTTTTTACGCTAATCAGTAGAATTTTAGGCTACCTAAGAGATATTCTGATAGCTATATTTTTAGGAACATCAATTTATGCGGATGCTTTTTTTGTAGCCTTCAGACTCCCAAATACCTTTAGACGTCTTTTTGCTGAAGGAACATTTAATGCAGCATTCATTCCAAGTTACACTTCATCTAAAATTGAAAGTAAGAAAAGCGGCAAAGCTTTTGCGGATGATGTTTTTGGTCTCTTATTATTGACTCTAATATTTTTAGTTACTTTAGCAGAAATTTTTACACCATATTTAGTTTATCTAATCGCTCCAGGTTTTTTAGAAGATGACTTAAAGTTTAATTTAGCAGTTGAATTCACCAGAATTACCTTTCCGTTTTTATTATTTGTAAGTCTTTCTTCATTTTTTTCTGGAATTTTAAACTCAAATAATAAGTTTGCAGCTGCAGCTGCAGCACCAATTATTTTAAATATAGTTTTGATTTTAAGTATTCTAGTTTCATATTTTCAGAAAATTAATATAGCAAAACAACTTTCTTACGGTGTTACAATTTCAGGTATTATTCAGCTATTTTTTTTGATTTATGTATCTTACAGATATTATAAACCAAATATTAAAATTAAATTTAAAATTACAAAAAAGATAAAATTTTTTTTTAAAAAACTTGTGCCAAGTATTTTTTCATCAGGAATTACACAAATTAATATTTTAGTTGGCACTATAATCGCATCTTTTCAATCTGGTGCGGTTTCTTATCTTTATTACGCAGATAGAGTTTATCAAATTAATTTAGCTATTGCTGGTATAGCTGTGGGAACAGTATCATTACCTGTTCTTTCAAAAGCTTTTAAAACAAGAAATATTTCTAAAGTTTCAAGTATTCAAAATAAATCTTTGGAATTATCTTTACTATTTTCTATTCCGGCAAGTTTTGGTCTAATACTTGCTTCAGAGGAAATTGTCAGTGGATTATTTGGGTATGGTTCATTTTCGTCAAATGATGTTCAAATGACATCAGATGCATTGATGTATTTTGCATATGGAGTTGTAGCATTTGCTCTAGTCAAAATTTTAGCCAATTTCTACTTTGCAAGAGATAATACAAAAACTCCATTTTATATTTCATTATTGGTAGTTCTTTTAAATGTTTTAATTAGTGTTACTTTTTTTAGGTCAATTGGTTTTTTAATTATTCCAATAGCCACGTCTATTTCTACGTGGGCAGGAGTTATAATATATTTATTTTTATTGAAAAAAAATAATTTTCTACTCTTAAATAAGAAACTATTTTATAATATTTTAAAGATATTTATCTCTACAATTGTAATGTCTTTTACCTTATTATTTTTGTTAAATAAATATGGAGATTATCTTGACTACAGCTTCGACTACAAGGCAGTTTATATATTAATTATTGTAGGTATCGTAGCAGTAATTTATTTGGTATCTTGCTATCTGTTAGGTTTATTAAAAATTAAAAATTATAAAACAAGTTAAATGAACAAAAAAAAATTAGTATTTTCAGGAGTTCAGCCAACTGGAAATTTACATCTAGGAAATTATCTAGGAGCCTTAAGAAACTTTGTTTCCCTTCAAAAAGAAATGGAATGTATTTATTGTGTAGTTGATCTTCATGCAATTACGACATTCCAAGATCCGTCTCAGCTAACTAATAATGTTTTAGAAACTGTAGCAAGTTTTTTAGCGACAGGGCTAAATCCGGAAAAAAGTATTATATTTAATCAATCTTCAGTTTCAGCTCATACTGAATTAGCATGGATTTTAAATTGTGTTTCTAGAATAGGCTGGTTAAACAGAATGACGCAATTTAAAGATAAAGCCGGCGGAGAAAAAGAAAAAGCAAGTGTAGGTTTATATATTTACCCAAATCTAATGGCTGCTGATATCCTTCTTTACAAAGCAACGCATGTTCCAGTTGGTGCAGATCAAAAACAACACCTGGAACTTTCTAGAGACATTGCGCAAAAATTCAACAAGGATTTTAAGTGTAAAGATTTTTTTCCTTTACCAGAACCATTAATACCTAAAAATGTATCAAGAATAATGAGTTTAAGAGATGGCACAAAAAAAATGAGTAAATCTGAAGAATCAGATTATTCAAGAATTAATCTAAAAGACAGTGCGGATGAAATAAGCAAAAAAATAAAAAAAGCTAAATCAGACTCTGATACTATACCTGATAACTTCAAAAAATTAGAAGACAAACCTGAAGCATTAAATTTAATAACAATTTACTCTGAGGTATCAAAGAAAGATATTAATAAAGTTATGATTGAGATGTCAGGGAAAGAATACTCTTTTTTGAAAACTAAATTAGCTGAGATATTGATTAGCGAAATAACACCTGTAGGAAAAGAAATTAGAAAACTTTTAGAAGATAAGACCCATCTGCGACGAATTTTGAAAAAAGGTAAGGAAAAAGCTAGTATTATTGCTGAGGAAAACCTGAAAAATATACGTGAAAAAGTGGGTCTGTTATAATATAAATTTTTAATGATACAAACTGAAACCACGCCAAATCCAGACTCAATTAAGTTTCTTTCCGAAAAAGTAATTTCTGCAGTAGGTACTGAAGAATTTCAAAAAGGAAAACCAAACGATTTTTTACACCCTTTTATAAAAGAACTTTTGGAATTTAAGGGAGTAGAATTAGTTCTTTTATCTAAAAACTTTTTGTCTGTAAAAAAAACAAAAGATGTATCATGGAATGAACTAAAACCAATGGTTATCTCTCATTTAAATCATTATTTTGAAAATAATAATGAACCGATTTTAAAGGATGGTAAGAATTCCAATTCATCCAATAATGCTAATGATGAAACTGTTGAGAAGATTATTGAGGTTTTAGATACAAAAATAAGGCCCGCAGTGGCAAGAGACGGAGGAGATATCAAATTCAAATCTTTCAAAAATGGTATAGTTAAAGTACAATTACAAGGCA
This sequence comes from uncultured Pelagibacteraceae bacterium, assembly GCA_902589305.1. Taxonomy (GTDB): domain Bacteria; phylum Pseudomonadota; class Alphaproteobacteria; order Pelagibacterales; family Pelagibacteraceae; genus Pelagilacustribacter. The sequence goes on along the minus strand of CACISL010000006.1, from coordinate 10,841 downwards.
GTTGCTCTGGTTGTCCAAGTTCTATAATGACATTAAAACAAGGTGTACAGAATCTTTTAAAACACTATGTTAAAGAGGTTAACTCTGTGGAGGCCGATTAAAAATGAAAAAAAGATTAAGTTATAGAGATAAGTTATTAGAGTTAGCATATATTTATAATGTAAAAGAAATTCAAGACTACGCTAGAAATAGAAAAAATCTTACTACCGGACAAATTGAATTAATTTTAAAAAAAAATAAAATAGTAATTCCAAAAGATTTTAAAACAAATTTTTTTAAAGAAAATTTCACAAAACCGATTTCAAAAATTAAATCCAACATTATTGATTATAAGGAAGAAAAAATAAAAGATAAAAACAGATTTTTAAGAAGAGTTGAAAATTATAAATATGATACTTCAAGAAAAGTGAACCATGGGATAAGTAATTTATGGAAAAGTATCGGCAATGCAGGTTTTAATTTGTTAAACGTTATTCCTAAATTGGGAACTACAGTAGCAAAATTTTTTAGCAATCTTTTCACAGACGTTTTCAATTCTATTTATAATCAGCAAATAGATCATAAAAGTGCGCGTAACGTAATTATCGGTTTTTTTATTGTAGCGGGAATTACTACTGCGATTGTTGCAGGTGTAAATACTTATAAAAGTTTTGACTTATCGAAAGATAAAAAAATAGAAGCAAAAAAACCAGAGGTAAAGACCAAAAAAGAGAAAACTCAAAAATCAGAGGTAAAAATTAGTAAAGAGATAAAAAAATCAGATAATAAAACTGATAAAGAGATTAAAAAACCTGAAATAAAAGTTAAAAAAGAGGCAAAAAAGCCCGAGTTAAAAGTAAAGGAAAAAAATGTTGCTGAGGTTATTTTACCTGACCTGAATTTAAAAACAGAAACGGTGATTCAACTTTTTAAAGACGTAGATTATGACTTAAGAAAAGTGAGAACTGATAAACTTGTAAAGCCAATATATTTCACACAATTTCCTAGAGATTTAGATAACTTGCAAAGTGTTCAACTTAAAAAAGAAACTTTCATAAAAATAGTGCTACCACTAATAGTTGCAGAAAATGAAAAAATACTTGATGATAGAAATAAATTAGAAAATATATCAAATAAAAAATATACCTCAGATTTAGAAAAACAATGGTTAAGACAAAAACTTTTAGAATATAAAGTAAAAAAAGGAGATATTAACCAGTTAAAGTATAGAATGGACGTGATTCCAGTTTCAATAGCTCTTGCTCAAGCCGCAAAAGAAAGTGGATGGGGCACTTCAAGATTTGCATTAGAAGGTAATGCAATTTTTGGTCAGTGGACTTGGGACGGCCAAGGAATTGCTCCTCTTCAAAGAGACAGTAATAAAAATCATAAAATATTAAAATTTCCTATCTTAAGAGCATCCGTTAAAGCATATAAAAATAATTTGAATACACACAAAAGCTACTTTAAATTTAGGGAAAAAAGAAAGCAGCTTCGAGATAAGAAAAAAGATATTTCAGGACTTGCTTTAACAGACACACTAAAAAACTATGCCCAGACAGGTTCGGAGTATACTAAAATTTTAAATCAGATAATTAAACAAAATAGACTTTCTGATTTTGAACCTGTAAGACTAGTAAATTCAGTAAAACAAATTGAATTAAATTCATAATTATTTTTCGCTAATGACATACTGAATTCCTAGCCACCTCCAAAAATTATCCTTTTCTTTTAATGAACAATTAATACGTCCTCGTTCACCAATAAACCTTTCTGATATCTGTATACTTAAGATATTTTCTTCTTTGAAAGAGGTTATTGAATTTCGCCATTTGTTCCCTTCGTTAGAGAAGCAACTAATTTGAGATAAATTCTTAATACCATCATGGAATTCAATTTTAATTTTTGGAGGATTTTTTGATTTTAAAAGGTATCTATCTTCGGGAGAAATATTTTTGTACTTAAAAGGAAGAGTTTTCATAAGCGTCTTAAATCTTTTAATTTCACCGTATTTTTCATTGATTGGAAATCTTGGTAAACCCCAAAAGTCTTTTGTTTCGTCAATTACGCCTGAGTGTTGACCAAATGCGTATTTAAATCCTAGTCCTTTAATTATATTCTGAAATTCAATACTAAATTCCCCAAATGGATAAGAAAAGAAAATTGAATTACTCCCTAATTTTTTTTTAAAAATTTGAATAGATTTAATTATATCTTTTTTTATAACTTCGCTATTTTCATCCACAAGATATTCGTGCGAGTGACTATGATTACCAATTTCTACATTAGGAGAATTATAGAGTTCTTTTATTTGATCCCAATTCATATAATTAAAAGTCCCTACTTCTCTAGTATTTACAAATAAAATAAATGGTATTTTTTTTTCTTTTAAGATTGGCCAAGCATTTTCATAAAATGATAATAGCCCATCATCAATTGTAAGCAAAACCTTTCTTATACTTTTATCTTCATAAAGACTTTTTTCAAAATCTTTTGGATGTAAAAATTTAATTCCTTCATTTTTAATAATCTCTAATTGTTGTTTAAAAACATCTAATTGTATATTGGTTGATGGGTATTTGCTTTCATCAAATCTATGATACATTATAGAAATAAGACCAAAATCATCAAAATTATAATTATTATTTGCTAATAATTTTGATTGATTGATTTCAATAGATATAATGAAAATAAATATGATAAACAATTTTTTAATAATCAATTGCATTGGTAAAGATGATAAATTAGGTTTGAGAATAAATAAAGATTTTTTTATTCATAATTTAAGCAAAAAAGAAAATAAAAGTGATTTTCTTGTTTATGAAATAAAGAAATTTCTAAATTCACATAAAGTCAAATTAGACAAACATTTTAGTGTTATAGTAAATCAGGGGCCGGGTAGTTTTTCTGGAACAAGAATATCCTTAGCTGTAGCGAGAGGCCTTGAAATATCAAAAAATATAAGATTATACGGCTATAAAAACACAGATTTAGTAGAATTTGATCAAGAAAACATAGAAAAATTATTAAATAATAATTTAACCGAAAAGAAATTGATAAAGCCCATCTATTTAAGTTAAATTAAGGTATGAGTATTATTGAGGAAAAATGTAAACAAAAAGGTGTTAGACTCACGGATCAAAGAAAAGTCATTGCTAAGATACTCTCGGAGTCCAAGGAGGTTTATGGCTCGAAAGATCACCCTGACGTGGATGAGCTACATAAACGAGTTTCTGACATAGATGATAAAATTAGTATTGCAACAGTTTACAGAACTGTAAAACTTTTTGAAGAAGCAGGAATATTAGTTAAACACGATTTTAAAGCCGGCAAAGCCCGTTATGAGATTAATGATGACCATAATCATTTAATTGATATAAATAGTGGTGAAATCGTAGAATTTGTAGATAAAGATATTGAAGAACTACAAAAAAAAATTGCAAAAAAATTAGGCTATAATTTAGTAGATCATAAATTAGAATTGTACGGCTCAAAAATCAAAAAATAAATTGACAAAAAAAATTTTCATAAAAACTTTCGGCTGTCAAATGAATGAGTATGATAGCAACCGTATTTATGATCTTACAAAAAAAGTTAATTATACAAAAACAGATAGAATAGATGAAGCAGATTGTTATGTTCTTAACACCTGTCATATAAGAGAAAAAGCCACAGATAAAGTTTATCACGATGTTGGAAGAGTAAAAAAAAAATTTAAAGATAAAAAAAAACCTATTGTAATTGTTACCGGATGCGTAGCTCAAGCAGAAGGGGAAATTTTATTAAAAAGAGAAAAATATATCGATGCAGTCATAGGCCCTCAATCGTTCCATCAACTAAATAATACAATTGTTCAAATTGAAAAAAATTTCAAAAGACAAAACGTCACTAACTTTGACGTAATTAATAAATTTGATACTTTGAATCAAATAAAAAACTCTTGTAATAAAGTTTCATCTTTTTTAACTATTCAAGAGGGCTGTGACAAATTCTGTAAATTCTGTGTAGTACCTTACACAAGAGGTGCAGAGTACTCAAGATCAATGAAAGAGTTATTAATAGAAGCAGAGGAATTAGCTGATAACGGTGCTCGAGAAATTATTTTACTGGGCCAAAATGTGAATGCTTACGATTATAATGGAAAAAAACTTTCAGATATTATTCATGAAATATCTAAAATAAAAAAACTTAAAAGAATAAGATATACAACGTCACATCCAATTGATTTTACAAATGATTTGATAAACACCCATGCATCTTCAAATAAGCTTATGCCTTTGATTCATTTGCCAGTCCAAAGTGGCTCAAACAAAATACTAAAAAGTATGAATAGAAAACACACAATTAAGGATTATTTAACATTAGTAGATAAATTAAAAAAAATTAATCCAAATATCGAGTTTTCGAGTGATTTTATAATTGGTTTCCCAGGAGAGACTGAAATTGATTTTAATGAAACTGTTAAATTAATGAAAAAAGTGGAATATATAAATTCTTTTTCCTTCATTTTTAGTCCTAGGCCGGGCACACCAGCAGCAAAAATGATAAAGGTTGACGATAGTTTATCAAAAAAAAGGCTTAAAATTTTTCAAGAAATTGCAGGGGGAATTAAGTTGAAATATAGACAAAACCTTTTTGGTAAAAAAGCTCTTGTACTTTTCGAAAATAGAATGAAAAACACAAATAAATTTTTCGGCAGGGATGAATATTCAAATGCAGTGGTAGTTAGGTCCGATGAAGACTTAATTGGAAAAATTAAAGAGGTTAAAATAGTAAATGGTAATCAAAATACTTTATTTGGTGAAGATTATCACAAGTTTAACAAAAAAGAATATGCAGCATAATTATGTCAGAGATAAGTAAATTAGACCAAATTTTAATTATCAAAAAAATTGATAAAGAAACTATTAATGTTCAGATAACTGATAACCAAATGCTAATGTCCATTGTTGGGCAATTTGATCAGAACTTAAAAGATTTAGCAAAACTAACTACTACTAATATTTTCTTTAGAGGAAATTCAATTACATGTAAGGGAAAAAGACAAAATATAGAGGCATTTCGCGAGGCAATAAAATTTTTAATAAAAAAATATTTTTTAACAAGATTAATTGAAAAAGAAGATATACTATTATCAGTGAAAAAAAACATGGAGCTAGAGGAGTCAAACGTAAAATCTTTTAAGCAATTAATTAAAACTCCAAGAAAGTCTGTCATTGCTCGTTCAGAAAAACAATCAGAATATATTAAAGCTTTAAAAGAAAATGATATTGTAATGTCATTAGGTCCCGCTGGAACAGGAAAAAGTTTTTTAGCAGTTTCAGTTGCAGTCACATTATTGATGGAAAAGAAAATAGATAGAGTAATTTTATCTAGACCGGCAGTTGAAGCAGGAGAAAAACTCGGGTTTTTACCAGGTGATATGAAGGAAAAAGTAGATCCATATTTAAGACCCTTATACGATGCTTTATATGAACTCTTTGGAGCAGATAAAATTGATAAAAAAATAGAGACTGGTGAAATAGAGATTGCACCTTTAGCTTTTATGAGAGGTAGAACATTAAAAAATTGTTTTGCAATATTAGATGAAGCTCAGAATGCAACTGAAACTCAAATTAAAATGTTCTTAACTAGAATAGGCGAAAACTCGAAATTGGTTGTAAATGGTGATCCTTCTCAAATTGATTTAATGAATAAGACTCATTCTGGACTTATAAAATCAAAAAACCTGCTAAAACATTTGAAAGAAATAAAAATAATTGAGTTTGACCATAACGATGTGGTTAGACATCCTTTAGTCTCCAAAATTATTAGGGCTTATCAAAAATAAAAGCTCTGATGATCAAGGTTAATGTAATTTCAAATTATAACAAATGGAAAAAATATTTAAAAAATCCAAATTCATATTTAGATAAAAGAATAAAAAAGCTGAATAGAAGAAACAAACTTTACAATAAAAAATTAATTTTTTTCACGTTACTACTCTCTGGAAATATTGAAACTAAAAACTTAAATAAAAAATTTAGAAAAATAAATAAAACTACTGATGTCTTATCTTTTCCTTTTTATAATAAAAAAGACTTGAAACGTAAACTTGCAAAAAATAAAGAAATTTATTTAGGTGATATAGTTATCAATCTTAACAAAATTAAATTTAAAAATTCTAAGGAATTTAATTTTGAGTTCAATAAATTATGGATACATGGTTTAATTCATCTTTTAGGCCATGATCATAAAAAAGATAAGGACTTTTATAATATGCAAATTTTAGAGAAAAAATTTTTATCTTACATAGATTAAATGATAGAAAAATATCTTAACAATAAATTTTTAATATTATATTTAATTCCATTTTTAATTGGATCTTTATCAGTTTTATCATTTCAACCTTTTAATATAACTTTAGTAAATTTCTTTATACTTCCAATTTTTTTTTATTTAATAATATTTATAAAAAAAAAATCTAAAAGTGTTTATAGAAAAAAACCATATAAAATTAATTTATTCATTTTAGGTACGTCCTTTGGATTTGGTTTTTATTTGAGCGGAATTCATTGGATAGTAAATTCACTCACTTTTGATGAGGGATTTAAAGTTTTGATTCCCTTCGCATTAATACTTATACCTTTGTTTTTAAGTATATTTTTTTCTTTGCTTACACTTTTATTAGGACCATTTTTAAATCTAAATTTAAAATCTATTTTAATATTTTCTGGGGGTTTAGCTTTTTCCGATTATTTAAGAGCGAAAATTATGACAGGGTTTCCTTGGAATATTTGGGCATACAGTTTTTCTTGGGCAAATGAAATTTTACAAATCCTAAATGTATTTGGTTTTTTTTCATTTAATTTAATTGTAGTTACTCTCTTTACTTTGCCAGTGATCATATTTTTTAAACTTAATTTAATGAAAAAATTTTTGTATTTAACATTAATACCTTTCATATTATTTATCCTATATATTTACGGAAATTATTCCATTAATCAAAACACCATACTTCTTAATTCGATTGAGAAAAAAATTAAAGTAAAGCTTATTTCACCAAATTTTGAATTAGAATACGGCCTGTCCGAAGAAAAAATTAAGGATAGATTGATGAAACTTATAAGATACAGTGAACCAATGCAAAATCAAAAAGCTATCTTTATTTGGCCAGAAGGGGCTTTTAGCGGATATAGCTATAATGAATTAAAATATCTTAAAAATATTTTCAAAAAAAACTTTTCTAAAAATCATCTTATTTTATTTGGGGTTAATAAATTAGACCCACTAACTGGAAAATATTTCAATGCTCTAGTGATCGTTAACAATAACTTTGAAATAATAAGAGAATATAAAAAACAAAAATTAGTTCCCTTTGGTGAATTCTTACCAATGGAAAAGCTTTTTTACAAAATAGGTTTTAAAAAAATTACTGAAGGATATGGCTCTTTCAAAAAAGGTAATAACCAAAAAAATTTGATAGTAGATAAAACTAATATTCTTCCATTAATTTGTTACGAAATAATCTTTACAAAGTTTATTCAAAAGTCTGATAAAAATACAAATTTAATAATTAATATTTCCGAAGACGGATGGTTTGGAAGTTCGATAGGTCCCCACCAACATTTTGCTAAAGCAATTTTTAGAGCTATAGAACAAAATTCTTTTTTGCTTAGATCAGCAAATAAAGGTATAAGCGCAATAATAAATAATAAAGGTAAAGTTATAAAAAAACTTAAAATTTCAGAGGCTGGAAATATTGATCTTGAAGTACCACTAATAAGAACAAGTAAAAAAAGTAAAAATGATTTGATCTTTTTTATTCTTTTATTTACATATATTTTGTTCTTTGTAGTTTATAAAAAAAATAATGATTAAAAATAATTATTTATTCACAAGCGAGTCTGTCTCTGAAGGTCATCCAGATAAAGTTTGTGACAGAATTTCCGATATGGTTGTTGATTTATACTTGTCAAAAGATCCTGTTTCGAGGGTGGCCTGTGAAACTTTAACTACAACTAATAAAGTCATTCTAGCAGGAGAAACAAGAGGTCCAAAAATAAATAGAGATGACCTTATTAACAAAGTAAGAGATTGTATTAAGGATATTGGTTATGATCAGGAAGGTTTTAGTTGGAAAACAGCTAACATAGAAACTCATTTACATGAACAATCTTCAGATATAGCAATGGGCGTTGACTCCAAAGATAATAAAGATGAGGGAGCAGGCGATCAAGGAATTATGTTTGGATATGCATGTACAGAGACGGAAGATTTAATGCCAGCTCCAATTCATTTTTCACATAAAATTTTAAGATTAATGGCCAAAGATAGAAAAAATGGAACTTTAAAAGGAATAGAACCAGACTCAAAAAGTCAAGTAACTATGCTATATGAAAAAAATATACCAATAAAAGTAACTTCAGTTGTAATATCAACACAACATTCAAAAGAGTTAAATCAGGATAAGGTCAGAGAGTTAATAATGCCTTACATACAAAAATCTATTCCAGAAAAATATCTAGAAGAACTCAAATCAAAGGAAATATATATAAATCCTACTGGACAATTTATAATTGGTGGTCCAGATGGTGATACTGGATTAACTGGACGAAAGATTATAGTTGATACGTATGGCGGGGCAGCACCTCACGGCGGTGGAGCATTTTCTGGTAAAGATCCGACAAAAGTTGATAGATCTGCTGCTTATGCAGCAAGATATTTAGCAAAAAATATTGTTTCAGCAGGAGCCTCAGAAAAATGTTTAATACAATTAGCTTACGCTATCGGAGTCTCTAAGCCATTATCAATTTACGTTCAACTCGCAGAAGGCGATGAAAATAAAGTCGAAAAAATAAAGAAGTTAATTAATGAAAATTTCGATTTATCACCTAGAGGTATTAGAGAAATGTTAAAACTTAACAATCCAATTTATCAGATTACAGCAGCTTACGGTCACTTTGGCAGAAAACCTTCAAATAAGGGCGAATTTTCTTGGGAAAAGACAGATAGATCTGATTTATTTAAAATGTAATCTTGAAAAAACCTCAAATTTCTTCTAATAATACTTTACATTATTAAAAACTTGAAATGGGCACTAGCCCATTTTTTTTTAGGAGCAATTAAAATGTTAAATAGAGGGTTAGATAAACTTGAGCTTTTAAGGATAGTAGAAGCTGTAGCGAATGAAAAATCCATAGACAAAGAACTTGTAATTGGCTCGATGGAAAGCGCAATACAAAAAGCAGCATTAACTAAATTTGGAAATGATAACAACATTGAGGTAGTGATTAATAGAGAAAGTGGTGAAATTAAAATTCAAAAAGTTTTAGCCATAGTTGAAAGTATCGAGGATCCTGCTAGAGAAATAACTCTGAAAGATGCTCAAAAACTTAACCCTGAAAACACAGATCTCAAAGTCGGCGAAAAGGTTTATGAAGAATTACCCCAAATAGATTTTGGACGTATCGCAGCACAAAGTGCTAAACAAGTAATAAGTAGCAGAGTTAGAGAGGCAGAAAAAAACAGACAATACGAGGATTTTGCCGATAAACAGGGTCAAATTTTAAGTGGAATAATCAAAAGATTAGAGTATGGGAACATAATTGTTGATTTAGGAAAAGCAGAGGGAGTTATTAAAAAAGATGAACAAATTCCAAGAGAAATATTGAAAACAGGTGATAGAGTAAAAGCTTATTGCTACGAGGTAAAAAAAGAATTAAAAGGCCATCAAATATTTTTATCTAGAGCTCATCCGCAATTTTTGGCAAGATTATTCTTTCAAGAAGTACCTGAAATTTACGAGGGGACTATAGAAATAAAATCAGTTGCAAGAGACCCGGGTAGTAGGGCAAAAATTTGTGTATATTCACAAGACTCCTCAATAGATCCTGTTGGAGCATGTGTGGGTATGAGAGGAAGTAGGGTTCAAACAATCGTTAATGAATTACATGGTGAAAAAATTGATATAATTAAGTGGACTGAGGATCTTCCTACATTAATTTCCGAGTCATTATCTCCAGCTGAGATACAGAGAGTCCTTATTGACCAAGATAATAAAAGAATTGATATAATTTTGACTGAAGAAAATTTAAGTAAAGCAATTGGTAGAAGAGGACAAAATGTTAGATTAGCCTCAAAATTAACTAATTATGAAATTGATATTCTAACGGACAAAGAAGACTCTGAGAGAAGACAAGCAGAATTTAAAGAAAGAACTGAAACTTTAATTAAAAACTTAGAAGTCGATGAAACTCTTGGGCAGTTGTTAGTTTCTGAAGGCTTTACGTCCATTGAAGAAATTTCTCAATCTAGCCCAGAGGATATTTCAAAAATTGATGCTATTGATGATGAAACAGCTAAAGAACTAATTAATAGATCAAAAGAAACTTTGATAAAATTAAAAGAAGAAGTCGCAATTAAACTTAAAGAACTTGGTGTTGAAGATCAGTTAATTAGTCTTAAAGGGATGACCCAAGGTATGCTTGTAATATTAGGTCAAAAAAATATTAAAAAATTATCTGATTTTGCCGATTTATCATCTGATGAACTAATCGGCGGTTATGATGAAATAAAAGGAAAAAAAATTAGAATAGAAGGATATTTAGAAGAATTTTCTCTTTCAAGAAAAGAAGCAGATGATTTGATTATGTCAGCGAGAGAAATTGTATATAAATAATGTTATGGTCGATAATAAAAATAAAAAGAAAACACTTACAATATCAACTAATCTTACAAGAAAAATTGATACAAGATTCATTTCGTCAGGGAACAAAAAATCTTTTTCTGTAAGTAAAAAAAAATCTTATAAAAGCTCAAAAATAGATAAAAAACCAGACACATTTTCAAATCTAAATTTTAATCAAGAAACTAAAAAAAAG
>CACISL010000005.1 GCA_902589305.1 uncultured Pelagibacteraceae bacterium | reverse complement strand
GCTAATGAGTCCTCTTTTTTAACTTTTCCATTCTCTAACAATTTAAATTTACTATCTTCATTACCTTTGCTCCAATAAGAATGAAATAAAGTTGAAAGTTCATATAAATAGAAAGGTATTTTATGTGGCTCAAGCTTGTAAGCTGCTGACTCTACTATTTTTGGCCATTCAAATATTTTTCTAAGTATTTTTTCCTCATACTCATTGGGTTGAAATTTTTTAGAATTAATTGAAATTTGATCCTTCAAATTAATTTTAAGTGTCCTAGCAATTGAATTAATTCTAGCATATGCGTATTGAACATAAAAAACTGGATTATCTTTTGTTTTTTCTTTCACTTTTTCAAAATCAAAATCAAGCTCTACATCATTGCTTCTATTTAACATCATAAATCTAATTGAGTCTTTGTTGACTTCGTTAAGTAAATCTTGAGCGGAGATAAAATCACCTGCTCTTTTTGACATCTTAAAGGGTTGTCCTTTCTTATAAAGTTTCACTAGTTGACAAACTTTACAATTCAACTTCACTTTTTTATTAGAAAGTGCTGAGACTGCTGCAGTAATTCTTTTAATATAACCTGTGTGATCAGCTCCTAGAATATTTATCAAATTATCATATTTTCTATTTATTTTATCAGAATGGTACGCTACATCGTTTGCAAAATAAGTCCATGATCCATCATCTTTTTGTAATGCTCTATCTGTATCATCTCCAAATTCTGTTGATTTAAATATAAGCCTTTTTATTTTTTTCCAATTTTTTGACTTTTCGCCTTTAGGAGGATTTAAATAGCCTTCTTCTACCAAATTTTTATTTTGTAGCAACTTTACTGTTTTGTTTACCAAATTTTTCTTTACAAGCTCAGTTTCAGAGAAAAAATTATCATGTTGTATTCCAAGTTTTTTTAGATCATCTTTAATTAAAGTCATTGAGCCTTGTAAAGAAAGTGTTTTTAACTCATCGAACGAATTATTTAGACTTTCTACATTAATATCTTTATTTTTTTTAATTATATTATTTGCAATTTCTTTGATATATTCACCTGGATATAAATTTTCTTTCAAAATAAATTTTTCTTTATATTTAATTTCTCTTATTCTCAAATAAACTGACTCTACAAAATTCTTAATTTGGTTACCGTAATCGTTGATATAATATTCTTTAATCACTTTATTTCCGTTAAATAATAATAAATTTGATAGAACATCACCAAAAACCGCCCCTCTACAATGGCCTACGTGCATTGGCCCCGTTGGATTAGCTGAAACAAATTCTATATTATAAATTTTATTTGATTTTTTTGATCCGTAATTGTCCTTGTTTTTGAATATATCTTTAATGTTGTCAATAAAACCATTTTTTGAGAGTTTTATGTTTAGAAAACCAGGGCCTGCTATATCAATTTTTTCAAAATGATTTATTTTTTTCAATAGTAAATCTTTTAAATCCTCTGCTAAATTAATTGGATTAAGTTTATTTGTTTTAGCTAATACTAATGAGATATTTGAAGATAAATCATAATTAAAGTGATTAGGTGGAACTTCTAAATTTATATCATCTAGATTGTCCAAAATCGTTAGTTTTAAATTATTTTTATGATCTAAAATAACCTTATTTATTTTCGATAAATAATTTTCAAATATATTCATTTTATCTTTTTATATAGATTTATTGCATATCTATCAGTCATTCCAGCTATAAAATCACAAATTGATCTGGCAACATTTGTTTTATCGTACTTACTCACATTTATATATTTACCTGGATTTTTTCTTATTGAAAAAAATAATTTTCGTATAATTTTTTTTCCATCATTCGTATTAGATTTTACTTTCCTATGGTAGTACATATTTGATCTTAAAAAACTTTTTATTCTTTTATCGAATTTTCTCATTCTGTTTGAAAAAGTTACTACGGGGTATTTAGATTTAAAAACATCTTTAAAATTTTTAATTTTATTTTTTTTAAGATTTTTTTGAGTGGTTATTATCAAATCTTCGACCATTTCATTGATTATTTCTCTTACTATTTGTCTTATTACTAAATCTATTGAATAATCTTTTAATTTTTTTTTATGTTTTATAACAATCTTATTGAGAATTGGAATATTTTCTAAATCACCAAGATAAAATAAATTAGATTTCAATCCATCTTCTAAATCATGACTATTGTATGCTATATCATCAGATATAGAGGCTACCTGCGCTTCTAGTGACGGACTTTCAGAAAAATTAATCTTGTTTTTAAAATAGTTTATTCCTAAAATTTTCTTGAATTTTTTTAAATTTTTGATTGGTCCATTGTGTTTAATTAATCCATCTAATGTTTCTAAAGTAAGGTTTAATCCTTTAAATGCATAATACCTGTTTTCTAAAAAAAGTATCGTTCTTAAAGTTTGTATATTATGATCGAATCCTCCAAAACTTTTCATGCAATCATTAAGCGCCTCTTCGCCTGCATGTCCAAAGGGTGTATGACCCAAATCATGTGCCAAACTAAGAGTTTCGCATAAGTCTTCATTTAGATTAAAAAATTTAGACAAAGTTCTAGCAATTTGAGCTACTTCTAAAGAGTGAGTAATTCTAGTTCTAAAGTGATCTCCAGTAGTATTTACAAATACTTGTGTTTTATGTTTTAGTCTTCTAAAAGCCGTTGAATGAATTATTCTATCTCTGTCTCTTTGAAAATCTGACCTTAAATGAGTTTTTTTTTCATTAAAAAACCTACCCTTTGACTTTAGTGGTACGGCTAATTTAGATAAAGTTTGGATTGAATTTTTTTGCATGCTTACTATATAGATTATATACTAGATAATTATGGAAAAAAAATTAGAATTTACTGATAGTGCAAAAAACCAGATAGAAAAAATCACTAAAAGTGAAGAAAAAAAATATTTTAGAATTGCTGTTCAAGGGGGCGGGTGTTCTGGATTTAAATATAATTTTAGTTTTGATGATAAAATAGAAAAAGATGATATCTTGTTTAACAAAGCTGTAATTGATAAGCAGTCGCTTGATATTATAGCGGGCTCAACAGTAGATTTTAAAAAAGAGATGATTGGTGAGTCTTTTTCTATAATCAATCCTAAAGCTTCAGCTTCATGTGGTTGTGGTCTTTCTTTTTCAGTTTAATGAAAATAATTTCATGGAACGTGAATTCAGTTAGAGCAAGAATTACAAACATTTTAGATTATATCAAACAATCGAATCCTGATATTTTATTACTCCAAGAAATTAAAACTCAAGATATTAGTTTTCCTTATGAAGATTTTAAAAACATTGGATATAATTCTTATGTTTTCGGTCAAAAAAGTTACAATGGTGTTGCAATTATATCTAAACAAGAATTAGACAAAATTAATAATAGCTTTATTAAAGATGATTTTAAACAATCTAGAATAATTACCGCTGAATTTAAATTAAAAAAAAAAAAGATAGAACTTATTAATATTTATGTTCCAAATGGAAATCCTGTTGATACAGAAAAATATGAATATAAAAAAGAGTGGTTAAATAAATTTATATCAATTGTTAAAAAGAAAATTCAAAAAAACTCAAATATGCTTATCGCTGGTGATTTTAATATTATTCCTGAAGAAATCGATGTCTATGACTTTAAAAGATATGAAAATGATGCTTTAGGTAGATTGGAAATAAGAAAAAAATATAGAGAATTAATTAACTTAGGTTTTAAAGACGTTTATAGATTTAAAAATAAAACAAAACAAGAGTATACCTTTTGGGACTACTTTGCAGGTTCCTGGCAAAAGAATTATGGTATGAGAATAGATCATTTTTTACTTTCAAACAGTTTAATTGAAAATATCAAAACAATTAATATAAATAAAAAACCTAGATCCAAAGAAAAACCATCTGATCACACCCCCATCGAACTTGAAATTATTTAACTCTACCGTATATATCTTGATATCTAACTATATCAGTTTCTTTTAAAATTGATCCTAATTGAGCTTCAATTATTTTGACTGGTTTCTTAAAAGGATTTTCTATTCTGTGAATAGATTTAACTGGTATAAAAATAGTCTCATTAGTTTTTAAAAAAAATTTTTTTCTGTTGAGAGTTATTTTTGGAGATCCTTGAGTTACAACCCAATGTTCGGAACGATGAAAGTGTTTTTGAAGACTTAAAACTCCTTTAGGCTTTACATAAAGTTCCTTAATCAAAAAATTTTTACCGTTGTACAAATTTGTATATCGGCCCCAAGGTCTGTAAAAAATATTTTTCTTTTTTTGATATTTAGTCTTTAATTTATTATAGAGTTTGCAAATTTCTTTCCAGCTACCTAGATCAGACCAAGGTATATTTAAATTTATAGCATTTATATCTTTTGATTTTTCCAATATTGCGTTATCAAAAGAAATTGTCTTACATTTTAAAAATTTATTTTTATTAAGATAATAAACATTATTTTTAAATTTTGATTTATTTACAGAATTTAAACAACAATTAAAGTTTTTGTTTTGATACTTCTTGAAGTTATTAATTATTGATTTTTTTGTAAGGAAAAACATTCCTGAATTCCAATAAGCATTTTTTTTAATGATTTTTTTTGCTTTATCTAAATTTGGTTTCTCGATAAATTTTGATACCTTGTATTTATTGCTAACTCGTTTTGATAAAAAATAACCAAATTCAGATGAAGGGTAAGAAGGTTTGATACCAAATATAAAGATATTATTATCATTCAGGTATTTTTGGTGTTTTTTAATAGATCTATTAAAAAGGTTTGTTTTCTCAATTAAATGATCTGAAGTTAAAAAAATTAATGGTTGGTTTTCTGGTATTTCTTTTATTAATGCTGAACTGAGTATAGCAGGAGCAGTATTTCTTTTTGCAGGTTCAAGAATAATTTTATATTTCTTAAAACCTTTTAATCTCAAATGTTTTTTAATTTCACTTATATATTTTTTATTAGAACTTATAATTGGATAATCAAATATAGAATCTTTTATTCTCTCTAAAGTTTTTCCGAATAACGTCCAATTTCCAAAATCAATAAACTGCTTTGGTTGATGATGTTTTTTATCAGACCATAGTCTTGTACCAGAACCGCCACATAAAATTACTGGACGTATTTTCATTAAATTTTCGAATATTCTTTAACTTCTTTTTTCTTACCTGGATGTGTTGGAGCGCCGAGATAAGCAGGTCCTACTGTTTGAGCATACTTCCAAATTGTTCCCGATCCAAAACTTGATTTTTTTTCTTTCCATTTTTTTCTTCTAGCTTTTAGTTGAGCGCTAGTTAGCCTTACATTAATTGATCCTTTTTTTGCGTCTATATCTATTACATCTCCATTTTTAAGGAGTGCAATTGGTCCGCCCAATGCAGCTTCTGGACCAACGTGGCCAACACAGAACCCTCTCGTAGCTCCTGAAAATCTTCCATCTGTTATAAGTGCAACTTTTTCACCTTTGCCTTGTCCGTAAATAGCTCCAGTTGTTGAGAGCATTTCCCTCATTCCTGGTCCACCTTTTGGACCTTCATATCTGATTATTATTACATCACCGTCCTTATATTTTTTTGTCTGTACTGCTTTCATTGCATCTTCTTCATTATCAAAACATCTAGCTTTACCTGTAAATTGTAATTTTTTTAATCCTGCAATTTTTACGATTGCTCCGTCTGGTGCTAAATTACCTTTTAATCCAACAACTCCACCATCTGGAGAAAGAGGATTATTATATTCTCTTAAAACTTTTTGATTAGCATTAAACTTAATATTGGCTAAATTTTCTCTCATAGTTTTACCTGTAACTGTCATACACTCGCCATGAATATATCCTCCGTCATATAAAGTTTTTAATAACATAGGAACACCGCCAGCTTCCCACATGTCTTTTGCAACGTATTTTCCTCCAGGTTTTAAATCAGCAAGATAAGGGGTTTTTTTAAATATTTTTGCAACGTCCATTAAGTCAAATTTTACTCCTATCTCATTAGCAAGTGCAGGTAAATGAAGAGCTGCATTTGTAGAGCCTCCAGTTGCAGCCACGATTGTTGCTGCGTTTTCTAAAGATTTTTTAGTAACTATTTCTCTTGGTTTAATTTTTTTTTCTAATAAATTCATTACTGCTTGACCACTTTCATAAGCATATTTATCTCTTTCCTCATATGGGGCTGGAGTCCCAGCTGAATAAGGTAAAGCCAACCCTATTGCTTCCGATACACACGCCATTGTGTTGGCTGTAAATTGACCTCCGCAAGCCCCAGCACTTGGGCAAGCCACTAATTCTAATTCTCTTAATTCTTCAGAGGACATTTTACCTGAGGAATGTTTACCTACTGCTTCAAACACATCTACAACTGTAACATCTTTTCCTTTAAATTTTCCTGGCAAAATTGATCCACCATAAATGAACACACTAGGCACATTCAATCTCAACATAGACATCATTAAGCCTGGAAGAGATTTATCACATCCAGCGATACCAACTAATGCATCATAACAATGTCCTCTCACTGTCAGTTCAGCTGAGTCAGCTATTACTTCTCTTGAGATTAAAGATGATTTCATTCCCTCATGACCCATGGCAATACCATCTGTTACCGTTATAGTGCAAAATTCTCTTGGCGTTCCACCAGATTGTTTTACTCCTTTTTTTACGGACTGTGCCTGTCGCATTAAAGCTGTATTGCAAGGTGCGGCTTCGTTCCAAGTGGATACTACTCCTACAAACGGCTTCGCTACATCCTGTTCGGTTTCTCCCATTGCATAGTAAAAAGATCTATGTGGAGCTCTATCTGGGCCTAAAGAAGTATGACGACTTGGTAGTTTTTTTTTATCAATTTTAGACATTTAATTAATACTAGATACAATACTTCTTAATTTTCCATCTTCAATAGTTAATTCTTTAACTAAATTTTTATCATTTTGTACTATTTCTTTAGGTGCATTTGTCACATAAGCCTTATTTTTTAGCTTATTATTTAAACTAGTTATTTGTTTATTAATTGTCTCAATTTTTTGTAAGATTCTCTCTTTTTGAGTTCCTAAATTTACATCCTCATTAAAATTTAATGAAAGTTTTTCCTTAAGAACTAAGATATCTATTGAATTTTTATCTCTTATCTTTGTTGTAAGTACATTATTTATTCTGCCAACCTGTTTTATCAAATTTATATTTCTATTTACCAATTTCTTTAATTTCCCTGATTTATCATCAAAAAATATATCACAATATAATTTTGGCGTAATTTTTAACTCTGCTTTAGTAGATCTAATGTTAGAAATTATTTCAATTAAATCATTTATATTATTTTGATTTTTGTTAAATTTGTTAATTATCTTAAAATCTGGCCAACTGGAATTGATTAAATAATTGTTGAAAATCTTTTTATAAGCATTTAAAGACCACAAATTCTCTGTGAAAAAAGGGATAAAAGGGTGAAGAATTCTAAGAATATTTGCCATCATAAATGATGAGAAAGCTTTAGCTTCTTTAATTTCACTTTTATTTTTTGAACTAAAAATAGGTTTTAAGAACTCTAAATACCAATCGCAATAAGAATGCCAAACAAATTGATATGCATACCTAGCAGCTTCATCAAACCTAAATATTTCAATGTTTTTCGTAATTAAATTTTGTGTTTTTATAAATTCGTTGTAAATCCAATGGTTTATTGGAAGTTTAATTGAAGTCAAATTTATCTTTTTATCTAATTTACAATGATTAAGTTTTAAAAAATTATTTGCGCTCCATATTTTTGTTATAAAGTTTCTATTTCCAGTAACTCTATCTTTTGATAATTTTACATCTCGTCCTGGAGAGGCCATCGAAATTAAAGTAAACCTTAAACTATCTGCTCCATATTCATTAATTAAATCTAATGGATCGATCACATTACCTTTTGACTTTGACATTTTCTGCCCCTTTTCATCTCTTACCAGGGCGTGAACATATACTTTATGAAAAGGTGTATTTTTTCTAAAATAGTTTCCCATCATCAACATCCTTGCTACCCAAAAGAAAATTATATCAAAACCAGTAACGAGAACTGAAGTTGGATAAAATTTATTAAGTTCCTCAGTTTTGTTTGGCCATCCAAGAGTCGCAAAAGGCCATAGAGCTGATGAAAACCAAGTATCTAAAACATCTGTTTCCTGTCTTAATTTAAATTGTTTATTTTTATTTTTTTTCTTTGCTAGTTTTACTGCATCTTTTTCACTTTCAGCTACAAAAATATTTCTATTTTCATCATACCAAGCAGGTATTCTATGTCCCCACCAAATCTGCCGAGATATACACCAAGGCTCAATATCATTCATCCATTGAAAAAATGTTTTTGTCCAATTGTTTGGAAAAAAAGTAGTTTTGCCCTCTTTAACTATCTTAATTGGTTTTTTGGATAATTTTTTGGCATCAACAAACCATTGCTCTGTTAAAAGAGGTTCGATTATAGTGTTTGATCTATCTCCATATGGAACTTTATTTTTAATATTTTCGATTTTTACAAGAGAACCTTTGTCCTTTAATTTTTTAATTATAAGTTTTCTTGCTTCAAATCTGTCTAAACCATGAAACTCTTTAATCCCATTTTTGTTTATTTTACCATTCTCTTCAAAAATATTTATTATTTCTAATTTATTTCTCTTGCCCACCTCATAGTCATTGAAATCATGTGCTGGTGTAATTTTTACTGCTCCTGAACCTTGTTCTGGATCAGCGTAATTGTCAGAAATAATTTTGACAGTCCTATTAACAATTGGAATAAGAACATTTTTTCCAACTAAATTAACATATCTTTTATCCTTTGGATTTACAGCAATCGCGGTATCTCCCATCATTGTTTCTGGTCTGGTGGTTGCGATAGTGATTTTTTGATCTGAGTTCTCTATTGTATAATCAATGTAATACAATTGAGATTGAACATCTTTTTGGTTTACTTCCAAATCAGAAATAGCAGTTTGAAGTTTAGTATCCCAATTAACTAATTTTTTATCCTTGTAAATCAGCTTATTGTTATAAAGATCAACAAAAACTTTAATTACAGCTTTAGAAAGATCCTTATCCATGGTGAACCTCGTTCTTGACCAATCACACGAACAACCTAATTTCTTGAGTTGATCTAAAATTATTCCACCAGATTCCTCTTTCCAATCCCATATTTTTTTAATAAATTTTTCTCTTCCTAAATCATTTTTTTTAATTCCTTCTTTTAAAAGGTTATTTTCAACAACTGCTTGTGTTGCAATTCCAGCATGGTCTGTTCCTGGTTGCCACAGAGTTTCGAGGCCTTTCATTCTATTAAATCTAACTAAAACATCTTGGAGACTATTGTTTAAAGCATGTCCCATATGTAATCTGCCAGTTACATTAGGTGGAGGAATTACTATAGAAAATTTTTTATTTGATTTGTTCTTTTTTGGTTTGAATAAGCTTTTTTTTATCCAAAAATCTGAGATTTTTTTTTCTTCTTTACTGTGATTATATTTTTTAAATTCCATTTTTTTGATATCTAGAGATATATATCAGATTTCAATAACTATTAAGTTTAAAATCTAGGTATAAGGCAGCAGTCCAAGAAAAATTTTTAGCACCCATTCCTAAACCTGATTTACAACTGTAATATTCTCGAAATTTTTTTTTTTCGACTAAATTTAAGGTCTTTTTTCTTATTATTTCTGCGAACTTCTTGTCTTTATTTTTTAAACCTTGATAAATAATCCAATTGCAATTAATCCATACCGGCCCTCTCCAGTAACGTTTTTCTTCGAATGATTTATGTTTAGAATTTATTGAAGGAAAAAGATATTTATTATTTTTATTATATTTTTTTAAACTTTTTATTAATGATCTATTAATTGAATTATTATTTAAATCAGCAAATAGCATAAAAAAATTAGTTATTGAAGGTATAGTTACTAAACTATTATTTCTTATATCTTTATTCTTAAATTTCATTTTTTTTGAGTTAAATAATTTTACGAGTTTACTCTCGTTTAAAAGAATATATTTTTTTATGGAAGAATTTCTTTTATCTATACATCTAAGTAAAAAATCCATATCTTTTAAAGCTTTTAGAAAAATCGAATTAAATCCAACATCTGCAACATTAAATTTTGATTTGAAGTAAAGTTTTTTTGGATCATAATTCATTTCCTTTAAATTATTTTTAATAGTTACGTATCTATCATAATCAATTTTTAAAGGTCTTTGGCTATGGTTGACAATTTTATTATCCTTTCTCTTATAATTAAGATTTAGTTCTGTTTTGATCTTACTCATCGGACTGTCCCATAAAGGAGAATTATCATAACCACTTTCCCATGGGTGAAGTATAGAAATTAAACCGGTACGTTTCGGATCTCTATATTTAATAAACCATTTTAAACATTTTTTAATCTTTAAAATCAAAGGCTGATATTTTTTTATTTCCTTTTTTGAAAACTTTTGTCTCTCAATAATTATCCTTAAAATACTTGCCAAAATCGGTGGTTGAGTTATTCCAGATGAGGAAACTTTTTTACCACAATCCCAAGCTTTATAGTTAGGAGTATAATTTAAATCTTTAATATGGAAAAGAATGTGTGGTATCATTCCGTCATCCCATTGTCCTGAAATCAAAGTTTCAAGTTCTTTAAATGAATAGTCTAAATTGAAATTAGAATATCCTAATGCAATAAAAGCTGAGTCCCAATTCCATTGGGCTGGATAAAGTTTGGTATTAGTGGGTAAAGTATAATATGATCGTCTATTATTTATTAGGGTTTTCTTTGCTTCTTTAATTGTACTATTCATTATCCTTTAACACTTCCAGCTGTTAAACCGCTTACTAAATATTTTTCAAAATATATAAAAATTAAAAGTATTGGTAAAGTAACTACCACAGAACCAGCCATTAGATATTGCCGTGGTGTTTCGGCATCACCAGTTAAATGATTTATTGCTCTAGATAATGTGAATGTTTTTGGATTATCCAAAAACATAAGAGAAAATAAAAATTCATTCCAAGCTATCATAAAAACATATAACGATACTGAAGCGATAGCTGGTAAACTAAGAGGAATTATTATTTTAATAATTATTCCAAACCAATTTTGTCCATCTATAAGTCCCGCCTCTTCAATTTCTTTAGGAATGCTTTTAAAGTATCCCTGAAGCATATAGATGGCAACTGGTAAAGTGGTTGCTGTGTAAACTATTAATAATCCTTCAACAGAATTCCTCAAACCTAGTTGACTAAAAACAGTGTATAAAGGAATTACTAATACTATTGCTGGAAACATATAAATAATTAATATTGATGTTGAAAGAAAGGTCTTGCCAAAAAAATTTAATCTTGCAACAGCGTATGCTGCGGGGATAGCAAATAATAAGGTTATTAAAACAGTTCCAACTGATACATACGAGCTTGTAAGAATATATCTACCAAAATCATATGTTTTAAAAATAACAAAGTAAGATTTTAATATCTCAAAAATATTTTTTGAAAAATCAATACTTAAATCAATTGGATTAATTAATAAAGCTGTTTGCGTTTTTAAGCTTGTAACAAACATTATGTAAAATGGAAATAATATTACTAGTGCAAAAAATACTATTGCAAATAAAGATAAAAACTCGAACACAATTTTTTCAGATATAAAATCCTGATTTAAATATTTTAAATCATATTTTTTCAATTTATTTGTAAAAAATAAAATTAGTAAAAAAATACCTACTGAAAACCACATAGGGGAGTTTTCATTTAAAAATGTATATAAAATTGTAAATGATAAGGATAATATAAAAATTTTTAAGATATGATTAAACTTTTTTCCAATAAATATAAAAGTTATAACTAATCCGAGTGATAATAATAGATTTAGATTAAAGTTTAAATTTGTAAAACTTAAACCTTGCAAAGTTGCCAATATTTTCCATATACAAAGTATAATTGTAAGAAAAATTGATGATGCGAGTAAAGTTATTATCAAAGATTTAAATTTCATTTACCTTTTTTCCAATTAATTTGAAATAAATAATCATAAAAGTTATTAATAATAATACGATTACTATAGAAACTGCTGAACCCATGCCAATATTTGATATTGCAAATCCTTGTTGATACACACTTATTGGTAACGTTAAAGTACCCGAAGCACCGCCTGTTAACAAAAATATATCTTCAAATTTATTAAAGTTCCAAATAAATCTAATCATGAATAATATTGATAAAATCGCTGTAATTTGTGGAAGAGTAATATAAAAGAATTTTCTAAATGGCCCAGCACCATCTACATCAGCTGCCTCATAAAGATCCCTAGGAATGGCTTGTAGTCTAGCTAATATAAATAAAAAGGCTAAAGGGAAATATCTCCAAATCTCAAAAAATATAACCGTAGTTAATGCTAATCTAAGTTTTAACTCAAATCCTAAAATATTAATAATTAAATACTTTTGTCCAAGTAAATTTATAGGTTTTTCGATGACTCCATAATGAACTAGAAGAGAATTTATTGTACCGCTATTAGGATCTAAGAGTAAAGTCCAAGTATAAGCCAAAGCAACCACGGGACCCACATAAGGAAAAAGTAGTATACTTCGCATAAAAGTTCTTCCGTAAAATTTTTGATTTACAAGTTGGGCGGCAAATATGCCAAGTAAAATAGCCCCAAGTGTTCCAAAAAAAGTAAAGTAGAAAGTCGTCGTTAAAAGCTCAAAAAAATTGTTATTCATGAAAACTTTTTTAAAATTTTTAAGAGTAAAATCTGTAGTCAATAAGATATTATTTGATTTTCCATTTAAATTTGGATTATAAGATTTTATATCATTATTATTAATAGCATTGTTATTTACGTCTTTTACAAAAATTTCAAAATTTTCACGATAACCTGCTTCCCAATTTCCAAAGAAACACTTAATTTTTTGTGACTTAAATTTACATCTTTTATCCAAATTAACCGGTTCAACATTTTTAGGTAATTTGTCTAAAAATCTAACTTCTCTAATATCTTGGATTAAAGAACTATTTCTTAATTTATAGATAATTTTTAATTCAGAATTGCTATCTTGTATATTTTTTACAATTTTTTTTGCCCTAGGCTCGGGAATTCTTATATCTTTAAGTCCAACTTCCTTAAAACTAATCCAGACATTTGCAAAAATTGGAAATAAAATAATTGCAAAGACTAGGCACACAGCGGGTAAAAGAAGTGTGTATGCAGTCCTTTTTTCTATTTTTGATAATGTGGTACTCATTTAAAAGCGGATAATAGCTTATTATCCGCTTTTAAGAAATATATTTGCTAAAATTTTGCTAATTCAGCATTAATTTTTTTAACCGCTTCATCAACAGATATCTGATCATCAATGTATTCTCTTGTTATTCTATTCAAGAATTGAGCATTGATTATTTTTGATGCTCTAGAAAGCTCGCCTTCTTTTACACCCCATCTGTTTGCAGTATCTAAACCAGCAACAATATTATTTATTACATCCGGTGAATAAAGTTCGGTTAATGGTTTTTTTCTATCCACACCGACTGGTAATTTACTCCAAGCTTTTGTAAACGCAGCAGGATCTGAAGAATTTCCTCTTCTTACAGGAAATTTACCTTCAGGAGCGATCGCCAAAGTACTTGTGTATCCTTCATCCATTGAATACTCAACAAACTTTTTTGCTTCGTCTGTATCTGCGTCAGCAGTAATACCAAAATATCTCACGTCTGCCCAAGCAGCACCCTTCTTGTTATTAGGTCCACTAAAATTAGTTATGAAACCAGTTTTAGATGCTAGTTCAGGTGATGTCGGATCACTATTAATTGTTGGTGGAGCTGAGTCCCTTAGACCAGCTAATTCATCCATAATAAATGGTGACCAAATTATCATTGGCGTTTTTCCAGCAAAGTATAGTTCTCTAGATTGTTTCCAGAATAACTCTCCCGGAGGGCTAGCCTTAGCTATTGTTTTGTAAAACTCTAAAGAGTTTTTAAGAGCTTTACCTTGATTTTTTGTTCCACCCTTTTTAACAATGTTTACTCCATTAGCTAAAAGAACGTGCTCAAGAACTTGGCTCATAAAGTTTTCGTCGGTTTTAGTCGCAGCTACAAAACCAAACATGTCTCCGCTTGAAAGAACTTTTACAGCTTTTGTAATATTTTCATAACTTGTCGGTGGTTCAAGACCTGCTTGTTTGAATAGGTCTTTCCTATACACTACCATTTGTGTCCATCCATCAACTGGTACAGCAGCAATTTTTCCGCCCTTTTTTGCCATGTTCAATGCTCCTGGAGCAAAAGTATTTTTTCCTAAACTTTTAACAACTTCGTTGTTAGCGTTTACATCTAGTATGCCTGCCTCAGCCCAAGGTAACACATATTGAAGTGTGTGATAAATTACATCTGGAAGATTTCCAGCAGCTGCAGCAGCAGTAGCTCTTGATCCAAGGTCTTTTTCCTCTACCGGTATTACCTCAACTTTAATTCCAGTCTTGGACTCAAATGATTTAGCCATTTCCATTTGTTTTTCCATTCTTGCCGGTTGAACTTCAGTAGTCCAAAAAGTAATATCTGCAAAACTATTAGACGTCAAAAAAGTTAAAGCTAAAATGAAGGCTATAATTTTTCTCATTTTTCCTCCTATTAATTAATTAAATAATGTTTTAAGTTTAACAATAAGATAATGAAATCTTCTATGATTAAAATGCATACGAGGTTTGAAAATATTGAGAAAATAATAAAATTCTGAATTATGGCTTTTTTAAAATTTGAAGATATAGATAAATCTTATGGCAAAAACAATGTAATTAGTAAATTTAACCTAGAAGTTGAAAAAGGAAAATTTATAGTTTTGTTAGGTCCATCTGGTTGCGGAAAATCTACACTTCTGAGAATGATAGCTGGATTAGAAAAAATAGATAGAGGAAAAATTCTCTTAGAAAATAATCTTCTTAATGATTTATTACCTTCAAAAAGAAAAATCGCAATGGTTTTTCAATCTTACGCTTTATACCCACATATGAATGTTTTTCAAAATATCTCTTTTGGTTTAAAAACTGAAAAAATTTCAAAAAATCAAATAAAAGAGAAAGTAATTGAGGCCGCAAAAATCTTAAAAATTGAAGAACTTTTAGATCGAAGACCAAAGGAATTATCTGGTGGACAAAGACAAAGAGTTGCTATTGGCAGAGCAATTACAAGAAATCCTAAATTATTTTTATTTGATGAGCCGCTTTCAAACCTAGATGCGGCTCTAAGATCAGAAATGAGAGTTGAAATATCTAAATTACATAAAAAATTAAAAAGCAATATCGTTTATGTAACTCACGATCAAATTGAAGCTATGACTTTAGCTGATAGAATTGTAATTATGAATAATGGAAAAATTGAGCAATTTGGTAGCCCAGAGGATATCTACAATAATCCAACAAATATTTTTGTAGCTGAATTTATAGGAAACCCTAAAATGAATATTTTAAAGATCAAAGCTCAAGATATTATAAATAAAAATACTTTTAGATTACTTAAGAAAGATATTAAATTTGAAAACTCTTATTTTGATAAAGACTTTTATATAGGTATAAGACCAGAGGACATCTCATTAGAAAAAAATAGTGAAATAGAAATCGATACAAGTGTGGATCTTATTGAAAATTTGGGTTCTGAGAAAATCATATACACTCGTCTTAATGATACAGAAATAAGAATAAAAAGCTCTAAAAATATCAAAGATAAAAATATTACAATTTACTTACCAAAAAATAAGTTATATTTATTCGATAGTGATAAAAATAGAATAAGAACATGATATTTTTCATGACTTTATCTATATCGACGGCCACGTGGCGGAATGGTTACGCAGAGGATTGCAAATCCTTTTATCCCAGTTCGATTCTGGGCGTGGCCTCCAAAAAAAATCAGTTGTTTTATTATATTAAAAAAAGTATGTTCCTTTTCATTCCTCGGTAGCTCAGTTGGTAGAGCAGTTGACTGTTAATCAATTGGTCGCAGGTTCGAGTCCTGCCCGAGGAGCCAATTATCCAACTTTTTCAAATTTTGATGTATTGCTTAAAATCTGTAAAATTTTATCTTTTTGGTTTCGAGACAAAGATGAAAAAGTTCGACTTAAAAAAGAATAATTAAGATCTTCATTTGCAGTATCATCTGAACCAGCATCTTTAAATTCTTTGAAATCTTCAAAAAAATAAATGATCGGAACTTTTAAAAAT
Source organism: uncultured Pelagibacteraceae bacterium (assembly GCA_902589305.1). Taxonomy (GTDB): domain Bacteria; phylum Pseudomonadota; class Alphaproteobacteria; order Pelagibacterales; family Pelagibacteraceae; genus Pelagilacustribacter. The sequence continues at coordinate 45,678 of CACISL010000005.1, read as the reverse complement.
TGTGATAATTGCATTAATCTGTTTGAGCTAACACCATTTGTACCTTTCTCGTACTTTTGAATCTGTTGGAATGTAACATTTATGGCTTGAGCGACTTTTGTTTGAGTTAGACCTAACGAAAGTCTTCTCATTCTTAGTTTTTTACCTAGATGGATATTAAAATTATCTTCCATAGAACTCCCTAAATTTTTAATTATAAAACCTCAAAATGAACTTTTTGGCAATACATATAATTTTTTTTTTTGGGGGTCAGAAATGCCAAAAAATCATATAATTTGTATTGACTAAATCCAAAAAATAAAGTGTCAATTTTAATTATTTTACGTTTTTTAACCTATATTCCCAATATCCAGTTTTATCAAAGGCTGCTTTAACCCAAAGAAAAGTATCCTCTTCATACCAAATATCGGTATTCAGTTTTTTATCTTTTGATAAACTTGGATCGGATGAACTAAAATTAAATCTTAAAGTTTTATAAGTTTTGTTACCTATTTTCACTTTCTCTTTACCTTTGAACTCTACTTTTTGTTCAATAATCCTTCCTGATACTGCACTTATTTGAGCTCTTTTTTGAACTATTTCGTGATTCCACCAAGTTCCAATAATCATCTCTTTATTAACCTTACCCTTAAAAGAAGAGCCGTCGATAATTAAGTCTTTATCGATAGGGTCAATAGAAATATTTACGTATTTTTTTTTTTTATTTTGATTTGTTTCTGAGTTAAAACCATAAAAAACTCCATTTTTGTATTCTTCGGTACCTTTGGCATAATATGAGTAAAGATCAATGCCTAACTTTGAAATTTTAAAACTGACTTCGTTATCTATAATAAGATTATCTCCATTTCTTTGAAATTTATATGTATGGAAGCCGATTAATTTATTATTTCTATATAGCTCGTACTCTAAGTAATTATACTTAGAGTAATGGTCTACGTGAGCGTTTATATCTAAAGATAAAAAGAAGATTAAAGCAATTGAAAGTAAAAATTTTTTCATATATTTAATGTTATGGATGCAAGTTCAACATTATTGCAGATTGGAAATACACCATTAGTGAGATTAAAACAAGCCTCAGAATTGACTGGATGTAACATATACGGAAAAGCTGAATATCTAAATCCAGGAGAGTCCGTCAAAGATAGAGCAGCTCTTTTTATAGTTCAAGATGCACTTAAAAGAAAACTATTATCTAAGGGCGGGACAATAGTTGAAGGGACAGCAGGTAATACCGGTATTGGTTTAGCTGTGGTTTGTAAAGAATATGACTTAAAATTGAAAATTGTTATTCCAAATACTCAATCTATTGAAAAAAAAGAAACTTTAAAAAAACTTGGTGCAGAACTAATAGAAGTTGACGCTGTTCCATATTCTAACCCAAAAAATTATATTAAACAATCTAAGCAAATTGCTGATGATTTAATTAAAAAGGATAAAAATGGAGTTTATTGGGCAAATCAATTTGATAATATTATTAATACTGAAGCACATATTCAAACTACTGCAGAGGAAATTTGGAAGCAGACAGCGGGCTCAGTAGACGGATTTACCTGTGCTGTTGGAACAGGAGGAACTTTAGCTGGAGTTTCTATAGGTTTAAAAAACAAAAATAAAAATATAAAAATTGCATTATCAGACCCAATGGGTTCCTCCTTGTATTCTTACGTTAAAAATAATAAATTAGAAAGTAAGGGAAGTTCAATTACTGAAGGAATAGGAACAGCTAGAATAACAAAAAATTTTGATAAAGCTTTAATAGATGAAGCGTTTCAAACAGATGATATTGAGGCTTTAAATATAGTTTATAATTTAATAGAAGAACAAAAAATAATCTTAGGCGGCTCATCTGGTATAAATATTGCTGGAGCAATTAAACTTGCAAAAAATCTAGGACCTGGAAAAACAATTGTTACTATTCTTTGTGATAATGGACAGAGATATGCTAGCAAAATTTTTAATAAAGATTTTTTAAAAAGTAAAAATTTACCAATTCCTAAATGGTTATAAAATTTGACTTAAAAATAATTTAGTTCTCTCAGATTTAGGGTTTTCAAAGAATTCTTTCGTTTTAGCTCTTTCAACAATCTTACCTTCATCCATAAAAATCATATAATCTGCAACTTCTTTTGCAAATCCCATTTCGTGAGTTACAACTATCATCGTCATTCCACCTTTTGCTAAGTCAACCATTACATCTAAAACTTCTTTGATCATTTCTGGGTCAAGTGCTGATGTTGGTTCATCAAATAACATTATTTTTGGTTCCATGCATAATGCCCTCGCAATAGCAGCTCGTTGTTGCTGTCCGCCAGATAGTTGTCCTGGAAATTTAAGAGCCTGATCATCAATTTGAACTCTTGTTAAATTTTTCATTGCAATTTCTTCAGCATCTTTTTTGGGGAGTTTTTTTACCCATATCGGAGCAAGTGTGCAATTATCTAAAATTGATAAATGAGGAAATAAATTAAATTGTTGAAATACCATTCCAACTTCAGCTCTAATCTTTTCAATATTCTTTGTGCTTTCAGAGAGCTCTGTTCCATCAACAACAATATTTCCTTCTTGATGCTCTTCCAGCCTATTAATACATCTTATCAAAGTTGATTTTCCAGATCCTGAAGGACCACAAATAACGATCTTTTCTTGAGGAGCTACATCAAGATCTATATCTTTTAATACTTGGAATTTATCAAACCACTTATTAACTTTTTTTAATTCTATTATTTTTCCCATTTATCTCTCTGTACTTAATTTTTTCTCTAAATTTTGACTGTATCTACTCATTGCATAACATATTATCCAGAAAACTAAACCTGCAAAAACATAGCCTTCCATTGCCATTCCAAGCCATTTAGGATTAGTTTTTGCTAAACCTATCATACCTGCTAGTTCCATCAACCCTACAACGAAAATTAATGGTGTATCTTTCACTAAGGCAAGAAGAGTATTTGCTATTCCAGGTATCACTAATTTAAGAGCTTGAGGTAATATGATGAGTGCATTCATTCTCCAATATCCCATACCTAAAGACTTCGCAGCTTCATATTGACCTTTTGGTAATGCTTGCAATCCTCCTCTAACAACTTCCGCCATGTAAGCTGCCTCAAATAATGTAATTGCTATCAAAACTCTAATTAATTTATCAATAAAAGTCCCATCTGGTAAAAACATAGGGAACATTACAGCTGACATGAATAAAACTGTAATTAGAGGGACCCCTCTCCAAAGTTCTATAAAGCCAATAGAAATATACCTGATTGCAGGTAAAGAAGATCTTCTCCCTAGAGCTAAGATTACACCAATTGGGAAACAAAAAAGTATTGCGAATGCAGAAATAATGAAAGTTAACGAAAGACCTCCCCAAGCTGCACTTTCAACATACTCAAGCCCGAAACTTCCACCTGAAATAAGTTTAATTCCTAAGAATGGGAAAACAAAAACTAGAAATAAGATAAAGTACTTTTTAAGTTTTTCAGATACAAAAAATGAAACCCCTACAACAGCAAATAAGATTAAAAAAGCTGTATTTATTCTCCATTGTTCTGCATCAGGATAAAGACCATACATGAACCTATTAAACCAAACTTTTATAAAAACCCAACAAGCGCCATCACCTGTACAATCGTCTTTTGAATTTCCAACAAAATTAGCCTCTAAAATAAACCAGTCCAACATTGGAGGAATTGATTTTATAATAATAAAAATTGTGAAAAGTGTTAACAAAGCGTTAAAATTATTAGAATTTATATTTTTATTTAAAATATCTAAAGAACGAACACCGCTAAATTCAATTCTGATAAGGTAGAAACCAATTAAACCTAAAATCAACGGTAAAAAATAGCTTAATTGTGGAGGCAAAAATGCCATTAAATTTAAATTAAAGAAAGCATTAAGAAAAACATCAAAAAAACTTAAAAAGACAAGTGATAAACCTATGGGAACAAAAGTTTTAATATTTTCTTTTGAGGGTTTTACAATTAAGTTCATTATTTTTCCTTAATCGCCATTTTTTTATTATACCAATTCATAAATATTGAAATTGAAATACTTAAAGTTAAATAAGTAAGCATAGTGATAGAAATTATTTCAATTGCCCTACCTGTTTGCATTAGAGCAGTTCCTGCAAAGACTAATACTATATCTGGATAAGCAATAGCCGCCGCTAATGAAGAATTTTTTGTTAGATTTAAATACTGATTTGTAGTTGGTGGAATAATTATTCTTAATGCCTGGGGCATCACTACAAGTTTAAGAATTTGATTTTTATTTAATCCTATGCTTGCTGCAGCTTCTTTTTGACCCTTGCCAACTCCCAAAATTCCAGCCCTCACATTTTCAGCAATGAAAGTTGCAGTGTACATTGATAAAGCTAGAGCTAATGCAATTAATTCTGGAATAATGCTAACACCGCCTGCATAAGTAAAAACTGTTGGAGAAAGTTGTTTTAATACAGGGTATTCAAAAGTAAGAGATACTCCAAGAAAAAGGAATGTAATAAAAGGTATTAATATTAATGTTGTTAAAGAAATAATAGTTGTTGGTATTTGTTTTCCGAATTGTTCTCTTTGTTTAGTTGCATAAGAATTAATAAAATAAATTAATATAAACGCTGCTATTACTGATAAAAGAAAAATATTAAAATTTGTCCATATAAATTTTGGAACATACCAGCCTTTAATTGTTAAAAATGAAATATCATAAAAACTTATACCATTTTCAGGTAAAGGTAATGCTCTTAGAGCTGCAAAGTACCAGAAAAATATTTGCAAAATTAAAGGAATGTTTCTAAAAATTTCTACATACCATTCTGCTACCTTAGCGATTAAGTAGTTATCTGATAGTCTAGATATACCCACTACTACTCCCGTAATTGTTGCAAAAAATATTCCTATTGCTGAGACTAAAATTGTATTTAATAAACCTACTAAAAATGCTCTTCCGTAAGAATGTGAGCCATCATATTCAATCATAGAAAATGTGATATCAAATGATGCTTCTTGATTTAAAAAACCAAATCCAAAAGATATTCCTCTGTTGCCCATATTAATCTGAGCATTAGTAGCAAAATAAATAATTACAGATAGTAAGGCTAAAACAGTTATTGCTTGAGGGATTAAATCTCTTGCTTTTTTGTTTTCAATGTTGAATTTTTTAAAAATCATTATTTTGAGAGTAAAAAAAAGGGCCAGATAAATCCAGCCCTTTTTAATTTTATTAGCAATTATCTTGCTGGTGGTACGTAAAGAATTCCACCTTTAGTCCATAATTGATTTGGACCTCTATTAGGTAAAATTCCAGTATCAGCTATGTGTTTTTTATAGCTTTCACCGTAGTTACCGACTTGCTCGATAATTCTTAAGCTCCAGTCATTATCTAAACCGAAAGCAGCGCCTAATTCACCTTCAGCACCAACTAATCTCTTAATAGCTGGGTTCTCTGAGTCTTTTAGGCTTGAAGCGTTGGATGAATTAACACCATATTCTTCAGCTTCGATCATAGTATTTAGAGACCATCTTACGATATCTTCCCATACTGCATCCCCTTGTCTTACAACAGGACCTAATGGTTCTTTTGAAATCGTTTCAGGTAATACTTTATGCTCATCTGGGTTTGACATTTTAGTTCTTTGTGCGGCTAAACCAGATTTATCAGTAGTGTAAGTATCACATCTTCCTGCATCATAAGCTTGAACTACTTCATCAGCTTTTTCGAAAGCAATTGGTTCGTAGCTTATGTTTTTAGAATTGAAGAAGTCTCTCATGTTAAGCTCGGTAGTTGTACCTGTATTTGTACAAGCAGAAATACCGTTTTTGAAATCATTCACAGAATTTATTCCAGAATTTTTTCTTACCATGAAACCTTGACCATCATAAAAGTTTACACCAACAAAAGTTAAACCAATGTCAGCATCTCTTGATAATGTCCAAGTGGTGTTACGTGCAAGTACATCGATTTCACCAGAAGTTAATGCAGTGAATCTCTCTTTTGCACTTAATGGAGTATATTTAACTTTGTCAGCGTCACCTAATACAGCAGCTGCTACAGCTCTACACACATCCACGTCAATACCAGACCAGTTTCCAGATGCATCAGCATTAGAGAAACCAGGTAGCCCTTGTGAAACTCCACATTTCACAAATCCAGCTTTCTTAGTATTTTCTAAAGTTTTAGATTTTTTTGAACCGGCTCCACCACCGCCTTGGCCGCAAGCAACCAATAGCAAAGAAGCAAATCCAACTAAAATCCAAGTTTTAATAGATTTAATCATTTAAGATTTCCTTTTTTTATTGTTAACAATATTTTTGAATTAAGAATTCAAAACAGGCTTAATATAATTTTATTTTATTCTTTCTTCAATTTTATGATGGTCAATATATGGACTTAAAATTAACTATAATTACTAAATATGTATATTTACAACCAAATTTTAAGAAAATTTTGATGCAGTCATTTCATGCAGTCTACTCGTAGTTCTTTTAAAAGTTTCAGAATGTTTTTTTGAAGTTCCTATTTTAATTAAATCTGTCTCCATTGAAAGTGTGAGAATTATTTTTTTTTCATATAAAATATCTATTAATGTAATAAATCTCAATTGTTGATTAGAATTATATTCGTTAAATACTGGAACCTCCTCGATAAAGATATGATCACATATCTGAGATATATTAAGATAATCTTCAGCTCCTAAATTTTGGTCACATAATTCTTTAAAATTAAATCTGGCTAAACCACTATAATAATTTTTAATTTTAAAAACTCTTCCTTTTGTATTAATTGATTTTTCTTCTTTTTTTAAATTTTTCGTAAATATCCTAAATTTTTGGTTAATTTTGAACAAAGTTTTTTTATTTAAAGGGTAAAAAATTCTCTGATTATTAACCTGATTTTGAGTCCTGTAATCATCCTCTAAAAATAATTCTTTTTGTACTGATTTTTTTTCGATTAAACTTATAAAAGGGATAAATTGCTCTCTTTGTAAACCGTCTTTATATAAATCAATTAATCTAGTATTCGTAGTAATAAGAATTTTTATATTATTTAAAAAAATATTTTCAAATAATTTACCCAAGATCATCGCATCAACAATATTTGTAACTTGAAATTCATCTAAATATATAAAATCAAATTTTTGTTTAAGATTTTTAACAAATTTAGAAATAATATTATCATCTTTTCTTTTTTTATGTCTAAAATCGTGAAAATCAATCATAAATTCGTTAAAATGGAATTTAGTTTTTTTAATATTTATTTGTTCGTATACAAAATTAGCTATCATAGTTTTACCAACTCCAACATTTCCATAAAGATAGAAACAATTAAAGTCTTCTTTTTTTGAAAAAAAATTAAGTAATTTATTTCTTGGAAAAAGAAATTTTTCTAGGCTATTTAATATTTCTGTTTGCTTTTTATTTATCTCAAAATTATTTTTATTACAAAATTCACTAAAAGAGTTTTGTAGACTAGACGACATTATTGTCTTTTTTCCCAATTGATACAGCTTTTAACTATTTTGTTTAAGTTATTAAATTTTGGTTTCCATTTAATAAACTTCCTTAACTTATTATTCGAGGCAATAATTTTGACTAAATCACCTTTTCTACTTTTTGAAACTAAAATTTCTACCTTTTTGGAAGTTTGCTTTTGAAATGCTTTTGCAACTTCAAGAACTGAAATTCCTCTGCTATAACCGCAATTAAGTATTTTAGAATTATTTAACTTATTTATCTTTTCCAAAACTTTGTAATGAATTTCTGCTATGTCAGAAACGTGGATAAAGTCTCTAATACATGATCCATCTTTTGTATTGTAGTTATTTCCATAAATTTTTAAAATAGGTTTTTTTTTTATAATTTCTCGTGAAAAATTTTTGAATAAATGATCACTTTTATTTATTAATCCAATTTTTCCAGAAGGACTCGAGCCTGCTATATTAAAATATCTAAGAATACAATAATTAATCTTATTTCTTTTACAAAATTGTTTTATGATTTTTTCAGCTTTTATTTTTGTTTTTCCATAAACACTTTTAGGTCTAATGACAGAATTTTCATCTACTTTATATTGGCCATCCTTGTAAACAGCTGCTGTTGAGGAAAAAACAAAATTTTTTATTGTTGTATTTTTACACGCAGCTAGTAAATTTTTAGTCCCTAAAACATTGTTCTTAAAATATTTTTTAGGATATTTTTCACCTTCACCAATTATCAAGTTTGCAGCTAAATGGACAACTGAGTCAATTTTATTTTTTATAATTATATCCCTTATTTTTTTATTTTTAAGAATATCTACTTTGAAAAATTTAGCTTGTTTATTTATCAGTCTTTTATGACCAGAAGACAAATTGTCTACTATAAAAATTTTTTTTTTATTTTTAATTAAAACTTCTGAAATATGGGAACCTATGTATCCAGCTCCACCAGTAATTAAAATATTTTTAATCATAATATTGATTGGCGCGCCCTGAAGGATTCGAACCTACGACCCTCGGTTTAGAAAACCGATGCTCTATCCAGCTGAGCTAAGGGCGCTAAATGATTATATTTACTTAAAAACATACTAGATGGTCAATATAAATCGGTGACTTAACACCGAATTGTTCTGACTTCTCGTGTTGATGAATGTGATGGGAGTGAACAAATACCGGTAAATGCTCACCTTTTTTAGTCTTTAAAGTATAAATAAAATTTGTTCCTCTAAATTTTCTGTCAACTACTTCTAATTTTAGTTTGCTTTGATCATCGTGAATTAAGTCCTCAGGCTGTAAAAGTAATTTAACCTTTGATCCAGATGGAAAATTATTTGATAATTTCCCTCTTATTTCACCTAGTTCTTCATGTTTAAGCCTATGAACTGCACACTCACTATCTACTACCTGAACATCAATAAAAATTCCTTTATTTAAAAAATTAGCAACATCAATTGAATTTGGTTCATGGTGCACATTATAAGGTACATCATACTGCTTTAATTCTTGGTCTAGAATAATTCCACATTTATCAGCCATCGAAAAAGCTTCATATGAGTCATGTGTCACAATAATGGTTGTTAAATTAATTCTTTTTAAAAGCTTCTTTACAGACACCTGTATTTCTTCTTTTAAACTTTGATCTATATTTGAGAATGGTTCATCCAACAAAAGTAGATCAGGTTTAGACATTAATGATCTAGCTAATGAAACCCGTTGTGCCTCCCCAGCACTTATTTGATGAGGATATTTTTCCAATATAGGTTCAATTCTTAATATTTCAATTATTTCTTTAACATCTACACTTGATCCATAGCCATTTGTTCTTTTTTCCCCAAAGTTTATATTATCAATGACTTTATAATTAGGAAAAAGAGAATTATCTTGAAAAGAAAGAGCCACATTTCTTTTTTCTGGCTCAATATGAATTTCGTCAGAAGCTAAGATCTTATCTCTAAGTTTAATTCTACCTTCGCTAAGTTTTTGTAAACCAGCAATTGTTCTTAATATAGTAGTTTTGCCGATACCAGATGGACCCAACAAAGAGATAATCTCTCCCTGTTTTTCTATAACTAAATTTACATTATTAACTTTATTTTTTTCACTCGCAGTAAAATTACCATTTTTAATCTCAAAAAAATTGTTGGACATTTAATAGATTATATTAATTTTTTTTTGAAAGTATATATCTAGATGAAAGAAGTATCAAAATTGTAGACCAGAATATTAAAAAAAGTGATGGTAATGCTGCCGCTTCTAATAAATCTTGGGATGCGTAAATATAAGCTTGAGTAGCAAATGTTTCGAAATTAAAAGGTCTTAAAATCATTGTCATGGGCAATTCTTTTATTACCTCTAGAGAAATTAACAAAACTATCAAAATTATATTAGTGCCTAAATAAGGAATATGGATTTTTAAAAATGTACTTATCTTAGAGTAACCAAGAAGATAGGCGCTCTCATCAATTGAATTATTAATTTTTTCATAGCTTGATTTTATCCCATTAAAAGATAAAGAAAAAAATCTTATAAAATATGCCAATAATAATCCAAAAATTGATCCAATAAATAAACTTTTTGAGCTTTTAAAATTAAAATTATTTGTAAAAAAATCACTTAAATTTGAAAAGAAAGTAATAAAAGCAACTGCTAAGATAACTCCTGGTATCGCATACCCAGATATTGAAAAAGTTGTGAGGTAATTTAGAATTTTGCTTTTTGATATTCTGCTTCCATAATTTATAAATAGAGAAACAATTACAATTAAGGCACTAGCTAAACCCACTAGCATCAAAGTATTAAAGTTTATTTTAAAAATATTTATGTCTTGAATATATTTTGGAAATTTCACTGTCCAATAAATCATTTGAGAAACTGGAAAAATAAAACTCATTAAAAAAATTAAAGAACAAACAGAAACTGGAATTATAGACTTTTTTCCAGTTAATTTAATTTTAGAAATTGACTTAAAACCTCGGCCTGGTTGATGATATTTTGCCTCTTGTCTTGAATAAATTTCTATTGAAAAAAGTAAGAGGATAAAAATAAGTAATATAAAAGATATCTGATTGGCTGTATTTAAGTCATCAAAGGACAGCCACGAATTGTAAATTCCAGTAGTCAATGTATTCACACTAAAAAATGATACAGTTCCAAAATCTGACAAGCATTCCATTGATACTAAAGCTAAACCTGCAATGATTGCTGGTCTTGCTGAAGGCAAAACTATTCTTAAAAAAGTTTCCTTTGACGAAAGACCAAGATTTTTTCCTACTTCAATATAATTATTCGATTGATAATAAAATGATGCTCTCGTCAATACATAAACATACGGAAACAAAGAAAACGATATAGATATTATAGCTCCAATTAATCCATCTATTTTTGGAATAGCGGGATTGTAATTATTTTCACCAAATAAAAATGTTAATAATGAAAAAGCTGTGCCATAATTTTCAAAAAAAGCAATTATTGAAAATGCATAAATATAACCTGGAACTGCGAACGATAAGATTAGCGCCCAACTAAAAAAATTGGATAAAGGAAAATCGTAAAAAGATACAAAGTATGCAGAAAAAATACCAAGAATAAAAGTAAAAAATATTACAAATAATAAGATTGTTATTGAGTTAAAAATATAATCAAGCAAAAAAGTTTCTCTTAATATATAGAAATAATTACTTGTTTCGTCAAAAAAGCTTAAAAAAACTGTAATAATAGGCATAGCAACCACTGCAGCTACAGTTAGTGATCCAAAAAACCATATATTATATTTTGTCATAAATGAATTTTGTTTTCATATAAAGTTTTTTTTATTGTTCGCCTCATAAAATTAACAACTACTTCCAACCTGCTGCTGTCATTACTTCTAAAGCATCTGCTTGTCTTTTTCCGTAATTGACAACTTTTGTTTTTAGATCTTGTTTAAAATCTAATCCCATATTTACAACAAGTGGATGTGGAGACACACCTTTTATCATTGGATACTCAAAAGTATTATTTACAATATGATTTTGAGCTTCCTCACTCAATAAGAACTCAACTAATTTTATTGCATTAGCTTTATTTGGAGCACCTCTTACAAGTCCTGCACCACTAATATTCATATGAGTTCCTCTTCCATCTTGATTAGGAAAAAAAGGTTTTACTTTTTTTGCAGCTGCTTGTTGTTCTGGTCCTTTTTTTCCAGAAAGCATAAGTGCTAAGTAATAAGTGTTAGCTACTGCTATATCAGCTTCTCCTGCTGCAACAGCAAGTATTTGGGCTCTATCATTTCCCTTGGGTGATCTAGCCATATTTAAAACCATACCTTTTGACCAATCAACTATTTTACCTTTTCCATTATTTTCAATTAATGAAGCTACAAGTGATTGATTGTAAATATTGTTTGAAGCTCTAATTACTAGTCTGCCTTTCCATTTTGGATCAGCTAAACTTTCATAAGTTAAACCAGCTAACTCAGCACCGCTTACTCTTTCTGGAGCAAAATATATAATTCTGGCTCTCTTCGCTATACCGGTCCATTTTGATGTTCTAAAATTACTAGGAACAGCAGATTTAATTGCCGCACTAGTAAGACCTCCTTGAAGGTTAGCTTCAAAAGCACCTAGTCTTCCAGCGTCAGCTGTAATGTATAGATCTGCTTGACTATCAGCACCCTCTTCAATTATCCTTTTTTCTAAAGCACCAGACTTTCCTGATACAACGTTTACTTTTATTCCCGTTTTAGCAGTAAACTTTTCATAAAGTTGTACATCAGAGTCATAATGCCTTGCGCTATATATATTTACTTCGTTTGCAAGTAGACTTCCTGCAAATGCAACTAAAAATAGATAGCTAATTATAAGTGTTTTTTTCATTTATTTTCCTGTTTATTGATAATGATTATCATTTACAATATATTGAGAATGATTATCATTTGCATAATTGACGCACTCTTAGATGGTATAATCTGTTGATAACTTTAGTAAAATAGAGTTAATAGAAGTATGTTGCAAATCAATCCAAAAAAATTCAAGAATATTGAAAACAAATCAATTCCATCGCCATTAAGACCTAAGTTCAGAAATAAAGCTGAAACAAATATTTATTTTCTTTCTAAAAGAAAGTTTCGAAGCGAGAAAAAAGAATCATTTCTAAGGAATATTAAATTTATCTCAGGGATTGTTATTTTAATAGTTGGTGGCTATTTATTGTCTAATTAATTTTAGTTTTTACAGATCCTAATTTTTCAATTTTTCCTTTGTAGATGCCTTTACTTAGAATTGGAACAACTCCTACTGATGAGCCAGTAAAAACGTAAAAATCTTTACCATGTTTTACTTTATCTTTTTGAAGTTTTTTTAAAACAAACAATAAAGAATTCATTGGATTTATATAAACTGTATTAGTGTTCCCATTTACGGATTGTTTTATCTTTGAATTAGAAATATTAGTTTTTAAGTTTCTGACATTATCATTTCTAAATTTCTTTCTTGGACCTATGATGAATTTTATATTTGCACCAAAATCAGAACATAGATCTCCAAAACTCTTTATACCTTTTTTCTTTTGTCTATAACCAACCACTTCAATACAAGGTGCAATATAAGTTATAAATCTTTTTATATTGTTAATTGATATTTTTTTTTTAAAATCAAAAAAACTTTTTTTAAGCAGGTAACAAACTTCAAGTTCGATACCTAAAGTATATTTATTTGTTTTTACAGATTTATTATTTTTTAGTACGTTATGCTTATATACCGATGCGTAAAAAGGTTCTTTTTCTTTAAGTTTTTTTATAACAGGTATACCCGTCCCCCCTGCTTTAAATCCTATGATAGGTTTTTTTATTTTACTTTCACATAATTTTCTAAATTTTTGAGCATTCGAAAGTTTTTTTGTGTATTTAATTGGAATAGGATTTATAATTTTGTTTTTTAGAAAAGCTTTTACAAGTCTATTAGCAACTAAATTTAATTTTTTATCTTTCATTAAACATTATCTCCTAAATAAATTCCTAGTGATAAGGCTGTTTCTACTAAAGAGTCTTTTCTTTCAACATTTTTATATGTTTTGATACCTTCATCAATAGGTACATCAACCACTTTCCTGTCTCTCCATGCAACCATTCGATCAAATTTTTTTTGGTTTAGTAAATCTACAGCATAAACTCCAAAAGCACTAGCTAATATCCTATCACTCGCTGTTGGGGGTGCTCCTCTTTGAACGTGACCAAGTGATGTTACTCTACATTCAACATCTGTTTTCTTCATTAATTCCTGAGCTATGTAATCTCCAATACCGCCAAGTCTTTGTTCACCGTCCATATATTTGTGAACCACTCTCGAACCGTCCTCTTTTTTAACTGCCTCAGCGACTACAATTAATGAATGTTGAATATCATTTTTTTTCATTGAATTAAGTTTATTAATAATTCCATTTATTGAATAGTTTATTTCAGGAATTAAAATAATATCTGCACCTCCTGCTATACCCGCATTGAGTGCGATATGTCCTGCATCACGACCCATAACCTCAAGTATCATAGATCTTCTATGGCTAGCTGCTGTAGATTGTAAATTATCCAATGCTTGAGTTGCAACATCTACCGCTGTATGAAAACCTATTGAACTTTCGGTTGCGCCTACATCGTTATCTATTGTCTTTGGAATAGCTACTATTTTCATATCACCATCTTTAGCTAATTTTTTCAAAATTTGCATACTGCCGTCACCCCCGATAATTATTAAGCCATCAAGTTTCATTGAATGATATCCCTCTATAATTTCTTTCGATTTATCGACATGTTTACCGTTACTTGTAGGAATTTTAAAAGGATTGCCTTTATTAGTAGATCCTAAAAAAGTTCCTCCTTGTCTTAATAAGTATCCTCCAAAAGTTTTATGAGTTAGTTGTATAACATCTACTGGACGTTTGATTAGGCCAGCAGTACCATCTCTTATTCCGTATACATCCATTTTATATTTATTTTTTGCTCTAAAAAAAATTGATCTAATTGCAGCATTAAGGCCACCACAATCGCCTCCGCTCGTTAAAATTCCTATTTTTTTATTACTCATTTAAATTATTTTTTGTTTAATATTCTTTTTTAAGAGAAGTGGTGTTATAACATAAAAATCTCTTAATGGAAAAAAAAGCAAAAATTATAGCTACTTTAGGACCAGCAATTTATAGCGAAAATAAGTTAAAAAAGCTTGTAGATCTCGGTGTTGATGCATTTAGAATAAATTTTAGTCATAACACAAATGGGATTAATAAAATAATCTCACGGATAAGAAAAGTAGAAAAAAAAAATTTAAAAAAATTATCTTTGATAGCAGACCTACAAGGCGTAAAACTAAGAATTGGTAAAGTTAAAAATGAAAATCAAAAAATTAGTTTTAATCAAAAATTTATATTTGATAATAAAAAAACACCTGGAGACTCACAAAGAGTGGCTTTTCCTTATCCAAAAATTATAAAAAAATTAAAAAAAGGTAATAAAATTTTAATCGATGACGGAAAATATCTATTCTCTGTAATTGGAAAAAGAGGAAATTCCGTAATAACAAAATGTCGAAGTCAAAATTGTATAATTAAAAGTAGTAAAAGTTTTCATGTTCCAAATTTAGATATAACTTTCAATAAACTTACTGTAAAAGATAAGAAGGATATTAAAACCGCAATTAAACTTGGATGTAATTGGATTGCCCTTTCTTATTTACAAAATGAAAAGTTAATTCTTGAGACAAGAAAATTAATTAAAAAAGATATGGGCATAATTTCTAAAATAGAAAATAAACATGCTTTAAAAAATATTAAAAAAATTATTCAATATACTGATTCAATAATGATTGCACGAGGAGATTTGGCAATTGATATTGGTCATAGCGAAGTACCAAAAGTTCAATTAAGTCTTATAAAAAAATGTTCTCAATTTTCTAAATCTGTAATTGTCGCCACACAGATGTTAGAAAGTATGATTGAAAATAACACTGCAACTAGAGCAGAAATAAATGATATTGCGACAGCGATATTCCAAGGTGCAGATACTGTAATGTTGTCTGCCGAAGCTGCAGTTGGCAAATTTCCAACTCAAGCTGTTTCAACTATGACACAAACAATTCTATCTACAGAAAAATATAAGAGAGAACATATTGAAGATTTTAAAAATTCTATCATTACAAACAAAGATCCGGTTAAATCTATTCTCCTCTCTGTCAAAGATATGGCTTATAACCCAGACGTTAAAGCTATAATTGTTTTTTCAAATTCTGGAAAATCTGCGAAACTTGTTTCCGCTATGCGTCCAGCAGCAAAAATAGTAACTATTTCTCCAAATATAAATGTAAGTAGGCAAGTTTCATTACTTTGGGGTGTTCAATCTATAAACAGTAGAGATGCTAATGGATGGAAAGATATGATGTCTATTTCAAAAGAGATTATAAAAAAATTAAAATTTGTTAAAAAGAATGATTTTGTAGTTATTACAGCAGGTTTGCCTTTCGGTAAAGCTGGTATGACTAATATGGTTAGACTATATAAAGTAGGTACTTAATGGACGATAATTACAGTATCGATGAAATTTTATCAGCAGTAAATGATCTTGAAAATATAAGTAAAGAGAAAAATAAAAAAATTTTAAAAGAATCATCAAATAAATTTGATAATTCAAATATTCCCCAAAATACGCTTAGATTAATTGAAGAAGCTGAGAAATCTAGAAATTAAATTAATCCAGATATCTGAATAGCTGTATCACACATCCTATTAGAAAATCCCCATTCGTTATCATACCAAGAGAGAACTCTGCTAAATTTTCCTTTTATAACCTGAGTTTGTGTTAAATCAAAAATTGAACTATGAGGGTTGTGATTAAAATCTTTTGAAACTAATGGAGCTGAGTTGGTTGCTAATATTCCTTTTAAAGGTCCATTAGCTGCCTTACTCATGGCATCATTTATACTTTCAGATGTAACTTCTTTGTTAGGGACGAATGTAAGATCAATTAAAGAAACATTGGGTGTTGGTACTCTTATAGCAGTGCCATCAAGTTTTCCCTTTAAACTTGGTAATACCAAACTCATAGCTTTAGCTGCTCCAGTAGAAGTTGGTATCATGGCATCTCCGGACGCTCTTGCTCTTCTCAGATCTTTATGAAGTGTATCTAAAAGTTTTTGATCTCCTGTATAACTATGAATAGTTGTCATATATCCATATTCAATACCAAAAGTATTTTCTAAAACCATTGCGACAGGTGCTAAGCAGTTTGTAGTACAAGAGCCATTAGAAATTACATTATGTTCTTTTTTCAAATCTTTGCTGTTTACTCCTTGAACAACAGTAAAATCTACTTCCTTTGCTGGGGCAGAAATTATTACTTTTTTCGCGCCAGCCTCTATGTGTTTGCCAGCTGATTTTTTATCTAAAAAAAAGCCAGTGCATTCTAAAACAACATCAGCTCCAATTTTTCCCCAAGGCAATTTAGACGGATCTCTCTCTGCAAAAACTTTGATATTTTGGTCTCCTATTTGAAAACCTTCTTTAGTTGTCTTTACTTCATGATTTAATGTACCATGTGTACTGTCAAATTTAATTAGGTGAGCGTTGGCTTCTATAGAACCAAGATCATTAATGCCTACTACTTGAATTTTACCTTTATAGTTTTCTAATAAAGCTCTTAAGATAAGCCGCCCTATTCTACCAAAACCATTAATTCCTACTTTGACCATTTGTTATACGTATTTAAATACAACAATAAAATAAGCAACACAAATAATTGATGCTATCCACAAGAGACTACCCACGAGACCTAACCATGCTAAATGAATAAACGCACTTCCCAATAAAGAAACAAATAATCTATCACCTCTAGTTGTATCTAAACCTAAAATACCTTTTCTTGGAGAACCTCCTGGTACTTTCTTTTCCCAAATGAGCATTGCCGTTATGCATAAAGCTATAAAAATAAAAAAAGCAGCGGTTTGCCATGTCCAAGCCATCCATGAAAATAAATCAAAATCAAAAAAACCTTTTTCTTTTGCTTTTCCAACATCTCCCCAAGTAGCTGCGTATAATTTTGTAAACATTAAACCCGTCCCATCGCAAATCCTTTAGCGATGTAATCTTTAACGAAGTAAATTACTATAGCTCCTGGAATTATTGTTAAAGTTCCTGCTGCAGCTAATAAACCAAGTTCATATCCCGAAGTACTAGCCGTTCTTGTCATAGTGGCAGCTATTGGTTTAGCTTCTGTGGCTGTCAAAGTTTTAGCTAATAAAAGCTCAACCCAGGAGAACATGAAGCAGAAAAACATTGTAATACCTATTCCAGCTGCAATAGTTGGCACGAATATTTTAAAGAAAAATCTACCAAAAGAATATCCGTCTACATAAGCTGTTTCGTCTAATTCTTTTGGAACTGCAGACATAAATCCCTCTAAAATCCAAACTGCTAAAGGAATATTAAATAAGCAATGCGATAAGGCAACTGCAATATGAGTATCAAATAAATTTACTGAAGAATAAAATTGAAAAAACGGTAAAGCAAAAACTGCAGGGGGAGCCATTCTATTAGTTAATAGCCAGAAGAATAAATGTTTATCACCTAAAAACTTATACCTTGAAAATGCATAAGCTGCAGGTAAAGCAGCTGCAACTGAAATAACCGTATTAAATACTGTATATGTAATTGAATTTACATAACCCATATACCATGTGCTGTCCGTAAATATTTTTACATAATTTTCTAATGTAAATTTTTGCGGCCACAACGAATACGTATTTATAATCTCAGTAGTGGTCTTAAAAGACATATTGATCAACCAATAAATCGGAAGCATTAAAAAAATTATATATAATGTTGGAACTAACCATTTATATTTTTTCATGATTGCGCCTCATTTTTCATCATTAAATTATAAAATACCCAACAAACTAAAAGAACTATAAAGAAATAAATCAAAGACATTGCTGCCGCTGGTCCTAAATCAAATTGACCTAATGCCATTTTGACTAAATCAATTGATAAAAATGCTGTAGTATTTCCTGGTCCTCCTCCTGTTAAAACAAATGGCTCAGTATAAATCATAAAGCTATCCATGAATCTTAATAAAATAGCTAAAGTTAAAACTTTTTTCATTTTTGGTAACTCTATATATCTGAAAGTAGCCCACCTACTTGCTCCATCAATTTCTGCTGCTTGATAATAAGCTGGTTGAATTGAGTTAAGTCCTGCGTAAGATAAAAGAACCACTAATGATGTCCAATGCCAAACATCCATAAGAATAGTTGTAAACCAAGCATCACCGGGTTGTTGAGTAAAATTATAATCAAAACCAACCGAGTTTAATGTATAGCCAAGAAATCCAATATCTGGGAGTGCAAAGATATTCCACATTGCTCCAACAACATTCCAAGGTATAAGAAGTGGCATAGACATTAAAATTAAACAAACTGGCACTCCCCAACCTTTTTTTGGCATCGTCAAAGCAATTGCAATACCTAGAGGTATTTGAATTAAAAGTATTATAAAAGTAAAAGCAAATTGTCTTCCTAACGAAGCATGAAATCTTTCGGATAAAAGAATTTGTTTAAACCATCTTGTACCTTCCCAAGCAAATACGTTATTTCCAAATGTTTCTTGAAATGAATAATTTACTACTGTCATTAAGGGAATAGCTGCATTAAATGCAACAAGAACAAATACGGGAATTACAAAATACCAAGCTTTTTGATTAATAGTTTTATTCATTATTCTATAATCCAGTTGTCTCCATAAACATACGTATATTTTTGATTGAAAGTTATATGGGCACTTCCACTTGGAATTTCAGTAGAGGCGTTAGATAATATTTTAATATTACCCCCATTACATTCTGTATCAACAATTTTATGTCTTCCAGTATTACTTACTCTTTTAATTTTAACTGGAATTCCATCTTTTGAAAAATTTATAAATTCAGGTCTAATGCCTATTTGAGTTTTTCTAAAATTTGTTTTTTTTATAGCTCTATGACTCTGTATTTTTTGACCACTAAAATTTATTTCACCATTTTTAATTTCACAAGGAAGTATATTCATCCCAGGCGAACCAATAAAATGACCAACAAAAGTATGTTTGGGTTTCTCAAATAATTCAACGGGTGTTCCAGTTTGGACGATTTGACCTTCATGCATGACTACAACTTGGTCTGCAAAAGTTAAAGCTTCTGTTTGATCATGTGTTACATAAATCATAGTACGATTAATCTTTTGGTGTAATTCTTTTAGTTTGGATCTTAAAACCCATTTTAAATGTGGATCTATTACAGTTAATGGTTCATCAAACATAATTACATTTACGTCTGATCTGACAAGTCCTCTACCTAAGGAAATTTTTTGCTTACCATCAGCTGTTAACCCTGATGCTCTGTTGTTTAGTGTAGTCGTTAACTCAAGCATCTCAGCTATTTCTTTAACTTTAGATGCAATCTGTGAGTCAGAAAGACTTCTATTTTTTAACGGAAAAGCTAAATTATCATATACAGACATGGTGTCGTAAATAACTGGAAACTGAAATATTTGAGCAATATCTCTTTCAACAGGGTTAAGTGATGTCATATCTTTATCATCAAATAAAACACTACCCTTTGTTGGTTTTAATAAGCCTGAAACAATATTTAATAAAGTTGTCTTTCCACAACCAGATGGACCTAATAATGCGTAAGCACCTCCATCTTTCCAATCAATATTTACATCTCTTAAAGCCCAATCAGAATTACTATTCTGCTTTTCTAAATAACTGTGACTTAAATCTTTTAAAGTTATTTTAGCCATTATTTACCAATCTGTTATTTTGATCAAAATATAAAAACTCATCCGTGTTCATGTATAGTTTAGTATCTTCTCCAACATTTTTTTGTTGGGTACCATTAGACAATGAAACCCAATTTAAATTTCCGTTAGTAAAGTGTATCAAGCTTTCTGACCCACTAAGTTCAGAAATTTGAACCTTACCGTTAATTTCAACTGAATTATTTCCCTCTTTATAAGTTGTAATATTATGAGGTCTTATACCTATTTTATAAGTACCATCCTTAATTTTTGCTGATGATTTCCATTGAACATTATTGTCGGTAAATTTACAATTATCTCCACTTTTTGTGATTTCGGCTATATTCATTGGTGGATCGCTAAAAACTTTGGCTGAAATTAAATTTTCAGGCTTATTATAAACATCTAGAGTTTTCCCGTATTGAATTACTCTTCCTTCTAATAGTGTTGCTGTATTTCCACCGATCATTAATGCATCAGATGGCTCTGTTGTTGCATAAATAACTATACAGTCTCTATCTTCAAATAATTTTGGTAATTCTTCTCTTAATTCCTCTCTAAGCTTAAAGTCTAAATTTGCAAGAGGTTCATCTAATAAAATTAAATCTGAGTCCTTTACTAAAGCTCTTGCTAATGCAGTTCTCTGTTGTTGTCCGCCTGATAATTCGTCAGGTTTTTTATTTAGCATTGCTGATAATTTTAAAAGTTCAGCCACCTTTCCTACTCTTTGTTTAATCTCATCATCTTTAACTCCCGTTATTGCTAAGGGGGAAGCAATATTTTCATAAACCGTGTAATTTGGATAATTAATAAATTGCTGATAAACCATAGAACAATTTCTTTTTTGTACTTTCATACCTGTAACATCTTTTCCATCAAACCATATCTCACCTGAAGTTGGTTTATCTAACCCTGCCATTATTTGCATTAAAGTTGTCTTCCCAGCTAGTGTGGAACCGAGTAGTACATTTATTGTATTTTTCTCTAATTTAAGACTTGTAGGATGAATATGAGTATCTATTCCAACTTTTTTTTCTACATTTTTTAATTCTAGACTCATAATTTAAAATTTAGTTTTAAAAAAAGGGGGCAGCAAGTGCCCCCTTTTCAATTTAGATTAACCTCTTACTATTTCCAAGCTTTCGCGTACGGAACAGTTTTTCCTTGAGGTTTCTCATTTCGTTTAGCTTTTGGTGAACCTTTCTTATTTAACCAATAAGAAGCTTCTCTTGGTTTATTAAGTCTTGGTCCACATCCACCGTATGCATTGCTACCTTTGTCAGCAGCTTCCATACGAGACATTACTAAGTCCATCTCTTCAGCAAGACGATCCATAGCTTGTTGTGGAGTAAACGCACCTGAGTTTACATCTCCAATTTGTTGCCACCAGATTTGTGCAAGTTTCGGATAGTCCGGAACGTTTACACCTGTTGGTGACCAAATATTTCTGTTGTTTGATCTGTAGAACTCAACTAGTCCACCAAGTGCTGGTGCTCTTTCTGTGAAAGATTTGTGGTCTATTGAACTATCTCTAATGATAGTTAAACCTACGTGACTTTTCTTAAGATCTACTGTTTTTGATACAACGAATTGAGCGTACAACCATGCAGCTTTTCTATTTTTAACTGGTGTAGACTTAAATAAAGTCCATGATCCAGCATCTTGATATCCAAGCTTCATGCCTTCTTCCCAATAAGGTCCTTTTGGTGATGGGCCCATTCTCCATAAAGGCATACCCTTATCATCAACAACTTTATTGTTAGGATTTTTCCCTACTAAAGAAGCTGTGAAAGCTGTGTACCAGAATATTTGCTGAGCAACGTTTCCAGAAGATAGCGACGGTAGAGACTGATAGAAGTCCATAGCCGCAGCACCTGGAGGAGCGTAATTTCTTAACCACTCATCCCATTTTCTGATTGCGTATACAGCAGCAGGACCGTTAGCAGCTCCACCTCTTGTTACTGAAGCTCCAACTGGGTTACAAGAACCTTTTTCCATTCTTATTCCCCACTCGTCCACTGGTATTCCATTAGGTTTTCCAACATCACCTGCTCCAGCCATTGATAACCACGCATCAGTCATTCTCCAACCTAAGTCAGGAGCTCTTTTGCCGTAGTCCATGTGACCGTAAATTCTAACACCGTCAATATTTTTCACATCTTCTGAAAAATATTTAGCGATATCTTCATAAGCAGACCAATTTAATGGCACACCTAAATCGTATCCGTATTTAGCTTTAAACCCTTTTTTAATTTCAGGTCTGTCAAACCAATCTTTTCTAAACCAATAAAGGTTAGCGAATTGTTGGTCAGGCATTTGGTATAAATCGCCATCTGGACCTGTAGTAAACTGTTTACCAATGAAATCATCTAAGTCTAAAGTTGGTAAAGTAACGTCTTTACCTTCTCCAGCCATCCATTTCGTTAAGTTAACAGCTTGTTGCATTCTAGCGTGAGTACCAATCAAATCTGAGTCATTGATATAAGCGTCGTAAATACTTACGTTAGTTTGCATTTGTGTTTGAACAGCCATTACTACGTCACCTTCACCAAGTAACTGGTGATTAACTTTAATCCCAGTGATCTCTTCAAAAGCTTTTGTTAAAACTTTTGACTCGTACTCGTGCGTTGGAATAGTTTCAGACAATACTTTGATAGACATTCCTTTAAAAGGCTTTGCAGCATTGTGAAACCACTCTAGTTCTTTCTCTCTTTCTTTAGCTGAAAGTGTTGAAAGACTAAATTCTCCATTAGACCATTTCTTAATTGCAGCCATATGACCGTCTGCAAATGCATTAGAAATAGTTACGATTGAAAGTGAAACAGCAATAGCTAAGAAAGTTTTTAATGTTTTAAACATTTTATATTTCCCCCATTGTTGTTTTTAATGATTTAATATTGAACCAAAAAACAACTTCAATGTACAGAGAGTAAAATTAAATAATTACAACTTTAAAGTGTATTAATTTATTAAAGCACGTTTAACTGCTTTTTCCCAACCTTTAATCAGCACTGATCTAGATTTATTTTTTATCTTTGGAGAAAACTTTTTATCTAAATGCCAATTTTTTGAAATATCTTTTAATGATTTATATACACCGATTTGTAAACCAGCCATAAAAGCTGCGCCTAAAGCTGTAGTCTCTTGAACTTTTGGTCTTAAAACTTTTACATTTACGATGTCTGATAAAAATTGTGAGAACCAATTGTTCGTAACCATACCACCATCTACTTTTACTATTTTCGGTCTAAGTCCATCATGTTTCATGGCTTCAAAGAGATCAAAAGTTTGATAGGCTACTGCTTCTATAGTGGCTCTAACTATTTCTTTAGGGCTTGTATCCCTTGTTATGCCGCTTAAGACACCTCTAGCATTTGCATCCCAGTAGGGCGCTCCTAATCCAGTAAATGCAGGAACTAAATAAATATCATTATTATTTTTAAGTGACTTAACTATTTTTTCTGTTTCAACTGCTTTCTTAAACAACTTCATTCTATCTCTTAGCCATTGAACTCCTGCTCCAGCAATAAAGATTGATCCTTCCATTGCGTATGTTGTCTTACCGTTAATTCTATATGCAATTGTTGTTAACAATCTATTTTTTGAATAAATTTTTTTACCTCCTGTATTAAGCAAAACAAATGCTCCCGTACCATACGTACTTTTTAGAGATCCTGGTTCGAAACAACATTGACCAATAGTAGCTGATTGTTGATCCCCTACTACGCCATTTATTGGTATAGACTTTCCTGTGATCGATGAATGAGTTTGACCGTAATCATCAGCACAATCTTTTACTTCAGGAAGAATATGTTTTTTGATCTTTAATAAATTTAAAATCGTATCATCCCATTTGTTTGAACTAATATTATAAATCATTGTCCTGCTTGCATTTGTAGCATCAGTTGCGTGTATTTTTCCTCGAGTTAATCTCCAAATTAAAAAGCTATCAATCGTTCCAAACAACAATTGTTTTTTGTTCATAAGTTGTTTAGCTTTAGAAATATTATCTAATATCCATTTAATTTTTGTTCCTGAAAAGTAAGAGTCAATTAAAAGACCTGTTTTGTTAAAAATCATAGTATCTTTATTTTGTTTTCTTAATTTTTTACAAAACTCCTCTTGTCTACGATCTTGCCAGACAATTGCATTGTAAACTGGCTTGCCTGTTTTTTTGTCCCACAAAACTGTAGTTTCTCTTTGATTAGTTATACCTATACTTAAAATTTCCCCTCTTAATCTTTTTGCTTTTTTAATAACATCTTTCAAAGTTTTTAAAGTTGTTCTCCAAATTTCTTCCGGATTGTGCTCAACCCATCCACTTTTTGGAAAATACTGTGTAAATTCTTTTTGAGAAGAAAAAACTGGCTTTCCTTTTAAATCGAAAAGAATAGATCTGTTAGAAGTGGTACCAGCATCGATTGAAATAATAAATTTTTTCACCTAAATAACTCCCAATTTAATTCGAGTTTTTTGTCATCTACAATAGCATTTATCATACCGAGCATTAAAGGTAATTTTTTTTCATCAAAATCCTCTTTTACTTTTATTGCAATTTCTTTGGCTAACTCTGCGCCTTCTACAGTAACCTTTTCCATCTTTGTTTTTTTTGCCTCAGAAAAAGTAAGTCCTTCTCCAATGTAAGATCCCATTTTAGCATTTCTGCCTCCTCCAGAACTTACATAAAGATCTCCCAGTCCAGCTAGGCCTTTAACAGTTTCTTTCTTGCCTTTTAAGTGCTCTACAAAAATTTCCATTTCATAAATAGATTGTTTAATTAATGCAGAAGCTGTATTTAAGTAATTTTTTTCTCTAACTTCGTTAGAAATATTTTGACTACATAACCCTTTTGCTGCTCCTACGGCCATAGAAAATATATTTTTAATAGCAGCTGATACTTCTACTCCATTCAGATCATCTGAATATGATGTGTGATAAT
Source organism: uncultured Pelagibacteraceae bacterium (assembly GCA_902589305.1). Taxonomy (GTDB): domain Bacteria; phylum Pseudomonadota; class Alphaproteobacteria; order Pelagibacterales; family Pelagibacteraceae; genus Pelagilacustribacter. The sequence continues at coordinate 20,480 of CACISL010000005.1, read as the reverse complement.
AATTTGTATTTAACATATCAGCTATTTTCTTAGCAGTTTTTATATCTTTATTTGCTATTACTACGCTGCTATGAACTCTATTTGCTAGTCCAGCAGCTAAACATGGTCCTCCAACAGCAGAAATATCTACTTTTGAGATCCCTTTTTCTCTTAATAACCTCTCAAGTTTATCAACCAATAATTCGTACTGGTTTTTGTAAATACTTAAGCCTTTTGTTAACATTAATATTTTAGGTAGTTCTTTATTCTTAAATAGTCTAATTAATTGATCAGCAACCCACTCAATTCCTTTTGAACTTATTCCTAAAACAATTAAATCAACTTTTGATTTTAATAAATTATCAAATTGTTCAAATTTAAAAATTTTTATCTCTTTTGGTATTTTCGTATTTAATCCAGAGTGGAGATTATTGTTATTTTTTAGGTTATTAATGAACTCATTTTCTAAGTGTGTGCCAACAACATTAGTATCATGATTATTATCCAAACAAGGTAAAGCAAAAGCTGATCCCATAGCTCCTGCTCCAATAATTACTATTTTTGACATTTAATCCTTAAAAAAAAATTTTTTGAAAATTAAAAAAATTGATATTAACTCAATTTTTCCAATTATCATAAAAATAATTATACTTATTTTTGAAGATGTTAACAAATTTGTAAAATTTAAATTTTCTAAGCCGTACATTTCTGAATTTACAGTATTTGTTAAAGTAAGTATAGAGAGCTTAAATGATTTTTCGAAACCTATATTATCTAATACAAGAAAACTTGAAAGTATAAAGAGACTTAAAAAAAAAGAAATAAATATTAAAAATGAAATTTTTATATTTTCGTCTGTAATTTTTTTATCTGAATTGAATATACTTTTATTAATAACACTATTCGGGCTTATAAGTTTAATTATCTCGGCAGAAGTAGATTTAAGTAAAATATAAAATCTGCCCAATTTAATACCTGAGGTATTTGAAATTATTGACCCTCCAATGACAGTAATAAATAAAAAATATAAGCTTAAATTGTTATCAGCATTAATTAAAGTTAAGCCTGAATTTGCTAAACTACTTAAAACACTTAAAATAATTTCTAAGAATGTAAATTTATAAAAATATATTAATAATACTAGAACTAAAGCTAAGGTTAATAAATAAACATCTTCTTTGTGATTTTTGATAATTGTTTTTTTGTTAAAAATATTAAATAAGAGGTAAAAGTTTAGCATTGAAAGTATTAAACATATTGAAAAAATAATCTTATGAGTCTTTGTTATGATTATTTCATTTAGATTATCAACAGGTAAGAATCCACCAGTGGAAACAAGAGTCATTGTTAAATTTAATGAATTAAAAAGTCTTATTCCAGAAAGATTTAATAAAGTTAAGCATATAAAACTCAATATTGAATAAATTAAAAAAATTCTTAAAATATTATTTTTAATATTTTCTTCAGAATTGAAGTTACTTTCTCCATTAAAAGTAAGATCAGTCATTTTATAATTAAACCCTTTGTTCGAAAATAAAAAAATTAAAAAGATCAAAAAATATAAACCTCCTATCCATTGTGAAGATGATCTCCAAAGAATTAGTGTGGGATCAAAGTACTTAATATTTTTAATAGTCGAAAAACCAGTGCTAGTGAGTCCAGAAATTGATTCAAACAATGAATTTAGTAAAGATAATTGAAATTTACTTAAATAAAATGGGATAGATATAAAAAAACCAATAATCAAATAAACAAATAAAATTAAGATTAGCTGCTCTACATAATTAAGTTTTTTTGATGCGTATCTTCCATAATAATAAAGTCCCAAACCGAAAATTAATGAAATTACTAACGTAATAAAGTATGACTCTATACTTAGAAAAAAATCGAAATAAGATGAATAAAGTATGTTTATAAAGGACAGGAAAGTGATAGGAAAACAGAAAAAACTTAAATAAAAGCTTATACTTTTAAAATTCATTTAAAATTATATTGAGCCAACACTAAAAATATTCTCGACAGCTTTCAACTGCTCTCTTTTTGCTAAGAAGACAACTAAATCATCTTTTTCAAATATAAAATTAGATCTTGGAATTATGACTTTTTCTTTTCTTAAAATTGCACCAATTCTTATGTCTTCAGGTAAATTTGATTCTCTAATTTTTTTATTTAAAAGTTCTGATTTTTCTAAAATTTTTGCTTCTATAAATTCGTATTGACCGTCTAAAACTGAGTAAACTGTTCCAATGGTGCCTTTATGAACATGTTCCATTATTCTTGATACAGTAGTCATTCTTGGATCAACTAAATCATCTATATTTAGAGAATCCTGAAGTAAATTATAATTAGATTTATTTACTATCGCTATTGTTCTTTTTTTTAATCCAGTCTTTTCTGCTAAAACACAAGCCATCATATTATTTTCATCATCATTGGTAAGGGCTAATACAGTCTCTGATCCCTCAAGATTTGCTTCTTTAAGTATTTCCTCATCTAAAGCATCGCCGTTTATCACTATTGAAGATGATAACTCATTTGCTATTTCCTCTGCTCTTTTTTTATTCTTTTCAATAATCTTTATTCGTATATCTTCGAAACTCTCCTCAAGCATTTTTGCCAAATTTAGGCCTATGTTGCCTCCACCAATTATCAAAACATTTTTTGAAATTTTTTCATCATGGCCAAAGGCCTTGAGAATTTGATTTAATTGGTCACTACTTACAACTACATAAACATTGTCATCTTCAAGCATCTGGTCATTTTTTTTTAAATAGATAAACTTGTCCTTTCTTAAAGCTCCAATAATATTAGCTTTAAAATCAGGAAATTTTTCTGTTAATTTTTTTAAAGGGATATTTTTTATAGGACAATTTTTTTCAATTGATATCTCTAACATTTTAACTTTATTATTTCCAAAAGGGACATTATCCAAAGCCCCAGGTGCTTCCAATCTTCTATATAGTGACTTGGCAACCTCTAGTTCTGGAGATATTATAACATCGATAGGAATATTCGATTTATTATAAAGTTTTCCCCACTTCCCTTCTAAAAAATCTTTTGTTCTTATTCGTGCTATTTTTTTGGAAACATTAAATAATGAACTAGCTAATTGACATACTATCATATTTGTTTCATCATTTCTTGTAACAGCTATGATCATATCAGTTTTTTCTGCTCCTGCGTTTTCTAAAACTGAAGGTAAAGATGCTCTTCCAACAATACCTTTTACATCTTGCGTATCATTTATTTTTTTTATGTCATCAGAAGATTGGTCAATTACTGTTACAGAGTGACCTTGTGCTGATAACTGTTTGCTTATTGAAAAGCCGACTTTACCAGCTCCACAAATTATTATATTCATTTTAATTGATGCCTTTTATTCCAAGTTCTTTTAGTTTTCTATGTAAAGCAGATCTCTCCATACCAATAAAATCAGCTGTCTTAGAAATATTGCCGTGATTTTTTTTAAGCTGTGTAATCAGATACTCTTTTTCAAAATGTTTCCTTGCTTCTTTAAGTGGTGATGTGAATGATTTCTCTAAAAGATTTTTATTATTTTCAATAGAGGAAGATGGACTTAAAATATCTTCTATTATTGAATTAATATTTGATTTAGACTCATTTGAAGACAAGATAGTAATTCTCTCAACTAAATTTCTTAATTCTCTTACATTACCGGGCCAGTCATAGGTATATAAATTATCATTATTAATATCAATTTTTGGCTCTGGCACTCCATTAATTTCTGATAATTTTTTTTTAAAATAATCTATTAATAAAGGTATATCTTCTGTTCGTGAACTTAATGGAACTAGTTCTAAAGGCATAACGTTTAATCTATGATAAAGATCCTCTCTAAATTTATTATGTTTAACTAAATTATTTAGATTTTTAGATGAAGAAGATATTAATCTTATATTTACATAAATATCTTTAGACCCGTTCAATCTTTTAAATTTTTGATCTATTAAAACTCTTAAAACATTTGCTTGTGTTTCGAAAGGTATTTCAGAAACCTCGTCTATTAATAAAGTTCCTCTGTTTGCTCTTTCTAAAGCACCAAAAGAGACATTTCCGTCTTCAAACTCTTCTCCAAACAATTCTTTTTCATAAGTTTTTTCCTTTAATAAAGCAGCATTTAGAATTATAAAAGGTTCTTTCGATCTTGAAGAATTTTTGTGAATTTTTCTTGCCACTAATTCTTTCCCTGTACCTGTAGGTCCGTTAATGAGTACTCTACTTTCTGAAAAGGATAGCTTTTCTATAATTTTTTTAACTTTCATTATAGATGGGCTTTTTCCAATCAGATCGAATGAATGGAAAAGTTTATTTTCAATTATATCTTTTTCTTTTTTAAGTTTTGATGATTCTAAAGCCCGATTGACATAATTTAAAATTTTTTCTTTTGAAAAAGGTTTTTCTATGAACTCGTAAGCACCCAATCTTATAGCCTCTACTGCTATTTGAACCGTAGCATGGCCAGATATCATTATTACTGGTGTCAATTTATCTTTTTGAGTAACTTGTTTTAACAAATCAATTCCATCTTTGTCTGCTTTATCTAGTTTTATATCTATAATTGCTAAATCAGGAAGTTTTCTATTTATCTCAAATAAAGCCTGATCGTAGTTCGCGGCTGTTCTAACCTCAAATTTTTGATCCTTTAAAATATTGCTTACTAAAACTCTTATATCAGGATTATCATCTATGACTAAAATTTCTTTATGCATCAAATTTTGGCAATGTGATTTTAATTATTATACCTGTGCTCTTCTTTTTATTTTTTATAGAAAAATTACCAGAATGTTCATTGATAATTTTAGTTACGATTGGTAATCCAAGACCAGTTCCCGTTTTTTTTGTAGTATAATATGGCGTCATTGCTTTTTTAGCGTCTGTAATACCTGGTCCATTGTCTGTCAAGCTACAAACTATATAGTCATTATTATTGCTAATTTCTATCTCAATAATTCCTTTAAAATTAACATCTTTTTTTGAAATATCTAGAAATGCCTCTTCTGAATTCTTAATTAAGTTGATAAATACTCTATTGAGTTGATCCTCATCCCCATTTATAAAATATTTTTCATTTTTTTTGTTATTTAAGCTGATTGATGAATTTGAAGACATCTTTATAAAATCTAAAGAACTATTAATTAAATTTAAAAGATTAATTTTTTTCAAAATTGGTCTAGGCATCCTTGCAAAATTTGAAAACTCGTTTACTAATTTTTCGATATCTTTAATTTGTCTGTTAATAGTTTCTAAATATTTTTCAAATTCTTGAGTATCTTTTGAAAATTTTGATCTATATTTTTCTCTTAGGCTATCAATAGATAGTTGAATAGGAGTTAATGGATTTTTTATTTCATGTGCTAATTTTCTTGCAACTGTTTCCCATGCTTCATATCTTTCTGTAATAAGCAATTTATTTTGTGTTTCTTTTAATCTTTCAATCATCAAATTAAAATTTTTATTTAGCTTTTGCAATTCTTCATCAGTTTCAAGTTCTGGAACCTTAACGTCTAAAGCTCCTTTGCTGATAGAGTCTGATGCTGAAATTAAATTCACTATTGGTTTTGTAAGTCTTGTTGCAAAAGTAATAGCTATTGATGTTGATAAAAATAATAATAATGTAACAACTATTATATAAATAATTGCGAATGTTACTTTTATTCCAGTTTGACTATTTTCTACTGAATAGTAAAAACTTACCGCTTGCTCAGTTTCATTTAGATATCTTAAAATTTCAGGATCAATATTTCTTGAGATATATAAATATGTATCAACTAAAGAATTAAGTTTAGTCATTACAGTTGTCTTGTTTTCTAAATTTTCAGAAATAAAAACTGGTTTTCCACCTAGCACTTCATCAAAGTTATCGTCAGAAGGGATTACAAATTCCTCATTTATATCTCTTACGTCTGATAATAAAATATTACCTAAGCTATCAATTAAATAAACATCATCGATTCTCCTAAGCAATTTTTCTGATCTCATAATATTTTTGAATCTTTGTGGATTTGAATAATAAAAAGTAGAAGCACGATTTAACCCCACACTCATCAAAATTAAATCAGATAAAACGTTTTCTTTACTTTCTTCTAGGTAGTTTTTTGCTACATCATAAGAATTATTAACTGCATTAGTTATTTGTTTGTCAAAATAATTCTGAATGCCAAAATTAAATAGAAATAGAGAAAACATAGCTACAACTAACGAAGGCAAAACGGTGAATAGTGAAAAAACCGAGATATACTTTAAATTAGTTTTAGACCCTTTTTTATTCTTTTTTCCTGTATAATAAAATCTGTAGAAATTTTTAAAAATTAGCCAAAAAAATGTTAAAAGAAGAAAAATATCAATTATTAATAATGTTTGTAAGTTTTTATCTGTTAATGGAACAAAGCCCTCATTGATGAAGGTCAAAAAAGTTACTATCCCCATAAAAATACATAAAAACGAGGATAAAATAATCCAATTAAAATTTTTAATAATTTTAAACATCTTAATTAAACATTAAATATCTATATAAATATAATATAAGTTAATACCATGAGTTTTTGTTTAATTATTCTTGCTGGAGGTAATAGCAGCAGATTTAGGTCTAATGTTGGCAAACCCTACCAAAAAATAGGCGGGAAATCATTGATCGAAATCAACCTTATTAAAGCACAAAAATTCAAACAAATAAAAAAGATTATTCTAGTCTACAATAAAAAGGACCTTAAACTTGTCAAATTGCTCAAACTTAAAAATGTAAAGCTTGTAGCGGGTGGAAAAAGTAGAAAGCAATCCACTATGAACGCTTTAAAATTTCTAATTAATCATAAAGGACCAAGTAAAGTTTTAATTCATGACGTTGCTAGACCTAATTTTTCTACAAAACTCCTTAATTCAATAATTAGAAACATGAAAAACTCTAGGTCAGTAGTTCCTAAAATCAATATTCAAGATGCAATAAAACAAATAATCGACTCAAGTAAAGAAGAATATATAGTTAGTAAAAAAAGAGATAACCTTTTTTTAACTCAAACACCACAAGCTTTTAATTTGAATGAGATATATGAATTACACAAAAAAAATGCAGACAAATATAAAGATGATGATATCTCTTTGTACATAGATTTAAATAAAGTTAAGTTTATAGATGGTGAAAAAAATAATTTTAAAATTACAGAAAAATCAGATCTAGAAAATTTAAAAAAAATTTATAGATCACAACAAAGTGTTGGAATTGGATTTGACGTGCACAGATTAGTTCCTAAAAGAAAACTTTTTTTAGCTGGTTTAAAGATAAAGTCAAAACTTGGAACGTTAGGCCATTCTGATGGTGATCCAGTTTTACACTCCGTTACCGATGCAATTTTAGGAGCTTGTAAAATGGGAGATATTGGTCAAATGTTTTCTGATAAAAACAAAAAATTTAAAAATATAAGATCAACCATTTTGCTTCAGCAAGTAATAAATATGATAAAGTTAAAAGGTTACTTTATTAATAATATCGATATCAATATTATTACTCAAACACCAAAAATTAAAAATATAAAAAATAAAATGATCAATAATATTTCTAAATTATGTGAAACTTCCAAAAATCAAATTAACATCAAAGGAAAGACAACGGAAAAGTTAGGTTTAATTGGAAATGAAAAGGCCATTGCTTGCGAAACAATATGTTCAGTTATAAAATATGATTAAAACATTAAATTATTTAATTGTTACATGTTTTGGAATTGGATCGATTAGATTTGCACCAGGGACAATAACATCTCTTATAACAACTGTTTTTTTATACAGCTTGTTTCACATAATAAATCTATCAAATAACACTGTTTTAGTAATTTTATTAATTGTTTTTATTTATTCTTTTTATGCAGTGTCTGAATATATAAAATTCAATAAAAATAAAGATCCTAAAGAAGTTGTTATTGATGAATTTATTGGTCAATCTATTCCTATTTATCTATATGAGATTTCTCATGGAACAATTAAAGATTCTCAAGAGGCGGTTTTATTTTATTTTTATATTTTTGCTCTATTTCGATATTTTGATATTAAAAAACCTTTCCCAGTCAATTTTTTTGATAAAAAATTTAAAAATAGTTTTGGAGTTATAATTGACGATGTAGTAGCTGGTTTATATGTGGTTCTTACATTGATAATCTTTATGATAATTAAATCTAAGTTTTTGTAATGACTTTAAATAAAAAAATAGTTTTATTACTCAAAAGAAAAAAACTAAAAATTGCTTTTGCTGAATCTTGCACGGGTGGAATGCTCTCTAGCACTATTACATCAGTGAATGGATCATCAAAAGTATTTACCATGGGATTAGTAACTTACTCAAATCAAGCCAAAACAAGTGTATTAAAAATTCCTACAAAAAAAATAAAAAAATATGGAGCTGTAAGTGCTCAATGTTGTTTGGCTATGGTTAATAACCTAAGTAAAATTAGTAAATCAAAAGTCTGTGTTTCAATAACGGGAATTGCTGGTCCTAAAGGCGGATCTAAACAAAAACCGGTTGGTTTGGTTTTTATTGGAATAAGGTTAGGCAAAAAGGCTGTTGTTACTAAATGTAATTTTAAGAATAAGGGAAGAATTTTTATTCAAAAGCAAACTGTAAAAAAAACTTTAAATCTATTATTGCAATTGATTAAACGGGATAGCTAAACTCTGGGTTAACAATTATATCTAAAAGGTGTGCGGTAAAACTATTAAGCAACAAAAAAATTCCAAAAGCAGTTAAATAAAGTATAAAAACTAAAAAATTTCTAGCCCTTTTTCTTTGCAATAGTTGTTTGTCTTCGGGTATCCATTCTTTAGTTTTAGATTTAAAATCATAAGAAAACATCCAATAAGTTAGGTTGGTTTCGTTAGGATCTCCCGTTCGAATTGTTTTGATATATGAAGATAAGAATTTAAAAGTTAAAATAAATAAAATTAATAAAGATGATATTGTAAACATTATTTATATAATTCAATTGCTCTTTCTTCAAAAGCCTTCGCAATTTTATTTAAACCAAGCTCAAAAGATTTTTTCATTATCCCATTCAAAATTGGATTTTTCAATTCAAAATCAATAAAAAACTCTAGCTGTGTCGAATTGTTTACTTCCTTAAATTTCCACTCATTTTTTAAATGTTTTAATGGTCCATCAAGATTAGTTACTATAATTGTTTCCTTTTCTTTGTAATAAGACACATGACTTGAGAAAGTTTCATTCAGGATGCTCTTACCTACTTTTAAATCTCCATTGAACGTAATCAGATCTGCGCTCTCATTTCTATCAAAAATCTTACCTTCAATGCACCAAGGAACAAATTCTGGATATTTTTCAATATCAAGAACCATTTCTACTAGTTGTTCTTTTTTGCAAGGAATAATTTTTTTTATTGATGCGGAAGACATTCAAGCTGTTTTTTTCTTGCGTCTTGTAACTTTCTAAAATCTTCATCCGCATGATAAGAAGATCTTGTAAGAGGTGATGAAGAAACAAGTAAAAACCCTTTTGTCTTTGCAATTTGCTCGAACTCTTTAAATTCATAAGGATGGTAGTAACGATTTAGCGGATGATGTTTTGGAGAAGGTTGCAAGTATTGGCCTATTGTAATAAAATCAACCTCAGCAGATCTCAGATCATCCATAACTTGGATTACTTCTTCTTTATGTTCACCTAAGCCAACCATAATTCCAGATTTTGTAAAAACTTTTTTGTTAAATTTTTTGGCATTTTTTAAAAGTTCTAATGATGCAAAATATCGTGCTCCAGGTCTAACAGTTGTGTAAAGTCTTGGTACTGTTTCTATATTATGATTAAAAACATCGAGGTCAGCCTCTAAAACTTTTTTATAGGCCTCACCTTTTCTTAAAAAATCAGGAGTTAAAACTTCTATTGACGTTTCTGGATTTTTTTCTCTTGTCGCTTTTACTACTTTGTAAAAATGATCAGATCCACCATCGTCTAGGTCATCTCTATCTACAGAAGTAATTACTACATGTTTCAAATTTAGACTTTTAACAGCTTTAGCAATTTTATATGGCTCAAAAATATCCAGATCACCTGGCTTTCCGGTTTTAACATCACAAAACGCACAAGCTCTTGTACAAGTATCTCCCATAATCATGAAAGTTGCATGTTTTTTGCTCCAACACTCAGTGATATTAGGACAGTTTGCTTCCTGACAAACTGTAACTAAATTATTTTGATTAACAATTTTTTTGGTTTGAAAAAAAATTTGCGAGTCTACTATTTTTGATCTAATCCATTCAGGCTTCTTTTTAATTGGATTAATGGGCTTGTTTACTTTTTCAGGATGTCTAGGTTTTTGACTCATTTTAATTTAATAATAATCTCGTCTTTTGTACCAAATCTAAATTTTTCTCTATAAAGCATATCTAAATAATCAAGGTCATTATTTTTAACTAGTGATATTTTATGATCTAAATCTTTTAATTCGCTAGTCAGCATCTTATCCTTTAACTCAAGCTCTTCGTAAATTCTCTTTTTATCAAAATAAGAGATTAAGCCCCTTTCACCTCCAATCAAATTTATTCCTATATAAAGTGTAAAAAAGATATTAAATAATATAAATTTTTTTCTCTTTAAACTTTCAATAAGTCGCATAAGTTAGATTCTAGCCATTTTGGCCTGATTTCCAAGTTCTTCTTCTATGCGTAATAACCTGTTATATTTAGCTACTCTTTCAGATCTCGCCAAAGACCCAGTTTTAATTTGAGACGACATAGTCGCGGACGCCAAATCAGCAATAAACGTATCTTCGGTATCCCCCGATCTATGAGAAATAATAGTATTAAAGTTCGCGGCTTTTGCCATTAAAATTACTTCTAAAGTTTCAGTCAAAGTGCCTATTTGATTTGGTTTTATTAAAATAGAATTTGCTGATTTTTCTTTTATTCCTTTACTTAAACGTTTTGCGTTTGTAACGAATAAATCATCTCCTACAATTTGAACACTTTTTCCGATTTCGTTTGTAATTTTTTTCCACGACTCCCAATCCTCTTCAGCAAAAGGGTCCTCTATTGATTTTATTGGATAACTAGTTGTTAGTTTTTTATAATATTTAATATTATCTTCAACTGATGTGTAATTTTTAGATTGAATAGAATACTCCCCTTTTTCGTTAATTAATTCATTAGCTGCTACATCTAAACAAATAACTATATCTTTTCCTGGTTTTAAATTTGATTTTTCTATCGCATTTACAATTAATTCCAAGGCTTGCTCATTTGTATTAATTGATGGAGCAAATCCACCTTCATCTCCTACATTTGTGAGCATTTTGTTAGATTTTAATAATTTCTTCAAGTTTTGAATAACAACATAACATTTTTCAATAGCATCCATAAAATTTTTAGCTGAGTCAGGTCTAATCATAAATTCTTGAATATTTAAGTCATTGTCAGCATGCGCGCCACCGTTAATAATATTCATTAAGGGTATGGGTAAAGAAAAAGTATTCCCTAGATTTTTAAATAATGATTTTTTATTTGATAAGGCTGAACATTTTGAATTAGCTAGTGAGACTGCTAAAGTAGCATTTGCTCCCAAAATTTTTTTATTTTCACTTCCATCTAAATCTAATAAAGCTTTATCAATTTTTTTTTGGTCGTCTGACTCGAAACCTCGAAGTTTATCTGAAATTTTATTATTTATATTTTCAACTGCTATATTTACACTTTTGCCCAAAAATTTATTCTTATCCTTATCTCTTAATTCGTGTGCTTCGAATGCACCTGTTGATGCACCTGATGGAGAAATAGCAGTGGCAGAAATATTATTTTCTAAAAAAACTTCTGCTTCCACTGTTGGATTTCCTCTACTATCAAAGACCTGTCTGCCTTTTATACTTTTAATTTTTGCCATTATTGTTTTACTATCTTATCGATCTCGGTAAGTTTTTTTAACAAAGTTTTTACTTCATTTAATGGAACCATGTTTGGACCGTCTGAAGGTGCGTTATCTGGATCCTCATGTGTTTCCACGAAAATTGCTCCTACGCCAACAGCAATAGCAGCACGAGCCAAATAAGGTACAAATTCTCTTTGTCCACCACTTTTCTCTCCCATACCACCTGGTTGTTGTACTGAATGAGTTGCGTCAAAAACGATTGGAAATCCGAATTTCGACATTATAGGTAAGGCCCTCATATCTGAAACAAGAGTATTGTAACCAAAGCTAGCTCCTCTTTCTGTAATTAAAATATTTTTATTCCCGGAGTCTTCAATCTTTTTAATTACATTAGCCATATCCCACGGAGCTAAAAATTGTCCCTTTTTAACATTGATTATTTTACCAGTTTTTGCTGCGGCAATTAATAAATCAGTTTGTCTACATAAGAATGCCGGAATTTGAAGGACATCTACGTGGTTAGAAACTACAGAACATTGTTCAGCAGTGTGAACGTCGGTTAAAACTGGGACACCAACTTCTTTTCTAATTTTATCGAAAATAGGTAATGATTTTTCTAAACCCAAACCTCTTTTTCCTTTTAAACTTGTTCTATTAGCTTTATCAAAAGAAGTTTTGTAAATAAAATTGATATCTAGTTCGCTTGTAATTTTTTTGAGTTCGTTTGAAATCTTTATAGCATGCTCTTCGCTCTCAAGCTGACATGGGCCAGCAATTAGAGTAAATGGTTTGTTGTTAGCAATCTCAAAGTTAGAGCATTTTACTTTATGATTATTCATTTTCTCGTATTGATTTTTGCGGCCTTTATAAATGATGAGAATAAAGGATGTGGTGATAAAGGTCTAGATTTAAATTCAGGATGAAATTGAACGCCGATAAACCAAGGATGGTTTTCCAATTCTATAATTTCTGGTAATTTATTGTCTGGAGATAAACCTGAAAAAATCATACCTTTATTTTCAAAATCTTTTTTATAGTTGATGTTAACTTCATATCTATGACGATGTCTTTCATTTATCTTCACACTATTATAAATTTTACTTATTTTTGTGTCTTTTTTAAGTCTTGCTTCGTAACTACCTAAACGCATTGTTCCGCCCAAATTTTTGTCAGTGCCCTTCATCAATTTTCCATCTTTTGTCCATTCACTCATTAGTCCAACGACTGATGCTTTAGATGGTCCAAATTCGCTCGATGTTGCTTTTTTTATATTTAATTTATTTCTAGCGAATTCAATCACTGCCATTTGCATACCAAAGCAAATGCCTAGAAAAGGAATTTTGTTTAATCTTACATAATTAATAGCTGCTATTTTACCCTCTGTACCTCTTTTACCAAATCCACCTGGTATCAAAATTCCTGATACTCCTTTAAGTTTATTTTTTATTTCACTTGGTTTTAAAAAGTCAGATTCAATTCTTATTAAATTCACTTTCAAATTATTTGCTATTCCGCCATGTGTTAAAGCCTCGTCTAAAGATTTATATGCATCTTTAAGTTCAACATACTTGCCAATTATTGCTATGTTAACTTTATTTTTTGTGTTTAAAACTAAATGTGTAATTTTTTTCCAGGGAGAAAGATTTACCTTTTTCTTAGATTTAATTTTAAAAAATCTTAAAACTCTTTCATCTAGTTTCTCTTTATTAAAACTTATCGGAGCTTCATAAATTGTTTTTACATCCACAGTTTCTATAACATCTTCAATTGCAACGTTGCAAAATAATGAAATTTTCTTCCTTTGATCTAAAGGTATAGATCTTTCAGATCTACAAATAATAATATCTGGTTGAATACCTATACTTCTTAATTCTTTAACTGAATGTTGTGTTGGTTTTGTTTTGATCTCATCGGAGGCTTTCATATATGGAACTAAAGTAAGATGAATAAATAGAGTATTTTTTCTTCCTAGTTCATTTGAAAATTGTCGTATTGCCTCTAAAAATGGAAGGCTTTCTATATCACCAACTGTTCCCCCTATTTCACAAATAACAAAATCCTCTTTTGATACATCATTTTTAATAAATTCTTTTATTCTATTTGTAATATGTGGAATTACTTGAACTGTTTTTCCTAAATATTTTCCTTGTCTCTCTCTCTTTAAAACATCGCTATAGATTTTTCCTGTTGTTATATTATCTGACTTTTTCGCTGAGATACCAGAAAAGCGTTCATAATGTCCGAGATCTAAATCAGTTTCTGCTCCATCATCTGTTACAAAAACTTCACCATGCTGAAAAGGACTCATTGTTCCAGGATCAACATTTAGATAGGGATCAAGTTTTCTAATTCTAACTTTGTATCCTCTAGATTGTAGTAAATAAGCTAATGATGCAGATGATAATCCTTTTCCTAAAGATGATACCACGCCGCCAGTGACAAATATATATCGCGCCATGGAAGAATGTTATACTTTATAAAAGACTAATTTTAAAGTGTTAATTACTTTGATTGAGGAATTTGTGGAAGATTTGAATTTTCCTCTTCCTCTTTTTCTAAAACTGACTGTGTTTCACGATACTCGTCTCTAGAAATTGCTACAATTGCAATACTGCAAATTATAAATAAAGCAGCAACTATTGATGTAAACTTTGTCAAGAAAGTTCCAACAGATCTTGCTGACGTGAAATTATCTTGTGAAACACCTAAACCAAGAGCGCCTCCCTCTGACCTTTGAAGAAGTACAACGATAATCAATATTATTGCCAAAATTATATTAATTAAAATAAGTAAACTTTCCATGGAGACTATCTATAGTAATTTTTTATTATATCAATAAATTTTTTAGAGGATTTAGAAGCTCCTCCAATCAAAAAACCATCTATTTCGGTTATTTGTTTAAACATCTCTACATTATTACCGTCTACTGAACCGCCATAAAGAACAGCTGGACTTTTTTTATAAATATTTTTTAAAACTTTTTTTATGTAAGTAATAGTTTTAGTCAGCTCATCTTTATTAGGTATTTTGCCAGTTCCAATAGACCAGATGGGCTCATAAGCAACTATTATATTGTTACTATAAAATTTTTTTTCTAAAACTTTAATTATTTGATTTTTTAAAACTTTGAAAGTTTTTTTATTTTTTTTATCTGATCTACCTTCCCCAATACAAAAAACCACTTTTAAATTATTATTTAATGCAAATTCAACTTTTCTTTTTAACATTTTGCTCGTATCACCTTCCGATCGATTGTCTGAATGACCTACTAAGGTATATTTAGCTCCAACAGATCTTATCATATATGGGCTTACAGCAGCCGTATTAGAGGAAAACTGATCTTTTTGATAACAATTTTGAGAACCAATTAAAATCTTCTTATTTTTAAAGTGCTTAGAATAACTCTCTATAAGCGTATATGGAGGTGTGATAATCACTCTATATTTTTTACGATTCTTATCTTTTGAGTGAAATGAATTAATTTTATTGAGTATATTTATAGATTTTGGAATACCAAACATTTTCCAATTTCCAATAAAATATCTCATTATTTGCCTTAATATAAAATTTAATTTATAGGTGTATAATTTTAAAACTTAATAAATTATTATAATGCTAACTTCAATAGGAAAATTTTCAAAGTCTTTTTTTGTAAAACTCTTGGTTGGGATAATCATTCTTCCATTTGTTTTTTGGGGGATGGGTGATGTGTTTAGAGGTGGAAATCAAAATGTAATTGCTTCAATAGAGTCAGAAAAAGTAAGTACACAGGAATTTATGGAATATTTAAGAATGTTAAATTTAAATGAAGAACAAATTAAAAATTTACCTAAAACTGACCTTATCGAAAAAATTTTATCTGAATACATAGGTAAAAAAGTTATGGCTATTGAAATCGAGAAACTAGGAATTTCTGTAAATGACGAATCTTTAAGAAAGATTATTAAGAATGATAAACTATTTTATAAAAATGAAAAGTTTTCTAGAACAGAATATGAAAAATTTCTTCTTAAAAGCGGAGTTACAGCTCCACAGTTTGAAGCAAACATTGTAGAACAAGAAAAAAGAAGGCAGTTCTTAAGCTCATTATCAGGTGGTATTGTTGTACCAGAGATATTAGTAAACCAACAGTTTAAAAAAGAAAATCAAACAAAGTCAATTAAATATATTGATTTAGAAAAATTTCATAAAAAAAATAAACTATCTGAGGAAAGTAAAAAAGAACTTTATGAGAGAAATAAAAATGTTTTTTTTGTAGAATTTAAAAGTTTTCGTTACGCAGAAATAACTCCTGAGAAGATAGTTGGAAGTAATAAATATGATGAAAATTTTTTTAAAAAATTAGACATTATTGAAAATAACTTATTAGATGGACAATCTTTTGTAGAAGCTGCACAAAATAATAACTTAAAAATTATTGATATTGAAAAAGTAAATGCAAAAAAAGAAGATGAAAATAAAAATAAAATTACTGGACTATCAGACGAGTTGTTCAAAAAAATTTATAATTTGAAATCTATTGATTCATCTGAGATTATAAGTGTGAATAATAAGTATTATTTAGTTGAACTATCGAAGATTGAAAAGAGAAACAAACCTTATAATGACCCAGACGTACAAGAGGCTTTGAATGCACAGCTTAATTTTAAGAATAAAATAGAAAATAATACCTCAATTATAAAAGATATTAGTATGGGAGCATTTGATGAAAAAAAATTCTCAAAATTTGCATTAGAAAATAAACTAGAAGTAAAAGAGTATAAAATTTCAGATTTAAAACAAAATGAAATCTTTTCTGAAGGTATTATTAAAAGGATATTTTTAACTAAAGATGGTGAAATAGATTTAATAACGAACAATACTCTAACAAAAAACTTTTTAGTTTTAGCAATAAAAACTGATTATAAAAATTTGGAAAAAGGCAGTAATTTATACGACCAGTATGAAGCAAAAGCACGTTTGAACTTGATTAATAAAATTTATCAATCTCATGATGAAAGCCTCAATAAAAAGTACAATGTCGAATTAAACAAGAGAACAATAGATAGAGTTAAAAATTCATTTTAATGTACATAAATAGTAGTTTTATAGATTTTAAAAAAAAACATTCTAGAAAAAAACATCAAATTTTATTCAGATCATTAAAGTGCAAAAGTTATTTTAAAATTGAAAATTTATACAAATTTCTTCTAGCTGAAAAAAATAGTTTTATTTTTGAATCAGTGGAAAAAGGAGTTCAAAGAGGAAGATACACCATTATAGGACTAAACCCCGATAAAATATGGGATATAAATAGCAATATTATCACCCTTATTAGTAATAAGAAAAAAACTAGGATAAAAGCTAATCCTTTAAAGTATTTAAATAAATTAATAAAAGACTTTAAAATTAAGATCCCAAATCAATTGCCTTCAATGTCCTCAATGTTGGTTGGTTACTTTTCTTACGATATTATTCGTTATATTGAAAAGATACCAAATAAATGTAAGGATGATTTAAAAATTCCAGACGTAAGGCTATCTCGGCCAAAAAATTTAATTATCTACGATAATTTAGAGAAAGTAATTCATTACATAGAAAATGTATATGCAGATACAAAAATTAAAAATTATGAAGAGGCATATAATTCAATTCTTAAAAGATTTGAGCTGTATGAAAGTTTTGGAAATATAAAACTTCCTGATCAATTTACTTTTAAATCAAATAAAAATTTGATTAAATCAAACACGTCTAAAGATAAATTTATTTCATTAGTTAAAAAAGCAAAAAAATACATAAAAAAAGGTGATATTTTTCAAGTTGTCATTAGTCAGAGATTTGAGAGAAAAATAAATAAAAAACCTATTGAAATTTATAATTACTTAAGAAAATCAAATCCTTCTCCATTCATGTTTTATTTCAATTATAAAGATTTTAATATTTTGGGAAGTAGTCCAGAAATATTAGTCAGACTGAGACAAGGTGAGGTTACAATCAGACCAATTGCAGGAACAAGACCAAGAGGAAGGACATCAAAAGAAGATAAAAAATATGTATCTGATTTACTTAATGATAAAAAAGAATTAGCAGAACATCTAATGCTATTAGATCTTGGAAGAAATGATGTTGGAAAAGTCGCCAAAATTAATACTGTAAAAGTAACTGAAAAATTTAAAGTAGAAAAATATTCTCATGTAATGCACATCGTTTCAAACGTAATTGGAAAGTTCAAAGGTCAAACCTCTATTTTTGAAACTCTTTTATCAGGTTTCCCAGCAGGTACGGTAAGTGGTGCTCCAAAAATTAGAGCAATGGAAATAATTGATGAACTTGAAAAAAATAAAAGAAAATTATACGCAGGAGGGATAGGTTACTTTACCCCTGATAATGAATTTGATACCTGTATTGCTTTAAGAACAGCTCTAATAAAAAAAGATAAGTTTTATGTTCAAGCTGGAGCAGGAATTGTAGCTGATAGTAAACCGGAAAAAGAATATTTAGAAACAGTGAATAAAGCAAAAGCTTTGATGAAAGCAGTAGATTAAATGAAAATTTTATTAATAGATAATTACGATAGTTTTACTTACAACTTATTTCACTATATTTCAAAAATTAAGAAAAATGTTGAAGTAATTAGAAATGACAAAATCGATGGAAAAACAATTTTAAGAAAAAAATATGATAAAATTGTAATATCGCCAGGACCTGGGAACCCTAATCAAGCTGGTAATTGTCTTGAAATTGTTAAAAAAGTTTATAAAAAAATCCCTATTCTTGGAGTATGTTTAGGACACCAAATCATTGGACAAGTTTTTGGTGGAAAAATTTCTAATGCTAAGAATTTAATGCACGGCAAAACAAGTAAGATTAGGCATAACAAAATAGGTTTATTTAAGAATATTCAAAATAACTTTGAGGCAACCCGATATCACAGTTTAGTGGTCGATCGTAAAAAATTCCCAAAAAAACTATTAATTACAGCTGAAACTAAAAATAAGACTATTATGGGATTAATGCATAAAGAATATGATATTCATGGGTTTCAATTTCATCCTGAGAGTATAAGTACTAAAGTGGGTATGAAATTAATTAAAAACTTTATAACTAATTAAATGTCTAATTTTGTAGAAATTTTGAAAAAGGGCCAAAACCTTTCTTTTGAGGATAGTAAAGTTCTGTTTAATGAGCTTATGGAGGGTAAATATGATGAAAATTCAATTATTGAAATTTTAGAGTCTCTTGCTAAAAAAGGTGAAACTAAAGATGAGTTAGCCGGGGGTATTTTTGTTTTAAGAAAAAAAGCTACTAAAGTTAAAGCCGATCTAAATACCATAGATACATGCGGAACTGGAGGAGATGGACAAAACTCTCTAAATATTTCAACTGCTGCAGCTATAGTTTTAGCAAGTATGGGCGTAAAAGTTGCTAAGCACGGTAATAAAGCTGTTTCCTCGAACTGCGGGTCTGCGGATGTGTTAGAAGCTTTAAAAATAAATATCAATTTGAAACCTGATGAAGCGGAAGAAAGTATAAAGAAGTTAAATTTTGCTTTTATGTTCGCGCCTAACTATCATTCAGCAATGAAACATGTTGGGCCGGCTAGAAAAAAAATGGGTAAGAAAACGATCTTTAACTTAATTGGACCTTTAAGCAGTCCCGCACAAGTAAAAAGGCAGGTAATAGGAGTATTTGATAAAAAATGGATTAAACCTTTCGCTGAGGCACTTAGAGAAAACGGGGTTGTTCACGCATTTATCGTTCATAGCGAAGATGGGATGGATGAGATATCTCCATTTACAAAAACAAATGTGGTAGAACTTAAAGACTCATTGATTAAAGAATTTATGATTGATCCAAAAACTTTAGGAATTGAATCTACAAATAAGGAAAATTTAAAAGGAAAAAATGCAGAATATAATTCTGAAAAAATTATTGAAATATTTAAAGGAAAAAATAATGAATTCTCTCAATCTGTTGCTCTTAACGTAGCAGCTGGTTTAATAGTTGCTGGTAAAGAAAGTGATTTTAAGATGTCGTACGAAAAGGCTACGAAACATTTAAATTCAGGACAGGTGTTTCAGCACTTAGTGAAAATTCAATCAAATTAATGGCAAATATTTTAGAAAAAATTATCGAGGAAAAAAAATTATCTTTGGATCTGATTAAAAAAGAAAAATCTTTAAATGTTTTAGAAAAAAACATCAAAGAGCAAAGTTTTTTAAATTTTAAAGAAACAATACAAAAAAATCAAAGAGTTTCTTTAATAACCGAAATTAAAAAAGCCAGCCCATCTGCTGGAGTTCTTGTAAATAATTTTGATCATTTAGACATTGCAAAAATGTATGTGGATAATGGTGCTACTTGCCTTTCGGTTTTGACGGAGGAAAAACATTTTTTAGGAAAACTAGATTATATTCTAGATATAAAAAAACAATTTAAAATACCAATTCTAGCTAAAGATTTTTTTATAGATCCTTATCAAATCGCTTTATCTAAAAGCTATGGTTGTGATTGTATTTTAATAATAATTGCAGCACTTAATGGAACCCAAGCCGATGAGATTTATTCTGAGGCATTAAAACATAATCTATCAGTCATAGTTGAAGTGCATAATCAAAAAGAAGCTGAAATGGCCTTAAATTTTGAT
>CACISL010000004.1 GCA_902589305.1 uncultured Pelagibacteraceae bacterium | reverse complement strand
TCAAAATTTGTAAATGAAAAACAACTTAAAAATTCTGGAAAAAATTACATCATTTTAAGACTGGGTTCGGTATACGGATACTCAGTAGATAGTGCAAGAATAGATATAATGGCAAACTTTTTTGCAAAAATAACATCTCAAAATGGAGTAATTAGATTATTTGCAGGCGGCAAACAGATCAAAAGTTTAGTGCCCTTAATTGACGTTGCAAGATGTTTTAAATTTATGGAAGAAAGAGATGACATTTCATTAGAAACATTCAATTTAACTAAAGATAAAAAAACTGTCGAAGAAGTTGCGAATATTTGTAAAAGAATCAATCCAAAAGTTGAATTAAGAGAAACTAACGATGAAATTCCAAATTTAGGATTTTCATTATCAAATAAAAAGCTGCTAAAGACAGGTTTTAAATTTTTATATAATCTTGAAGAATCTATGAGAGAAATGATAACAAAATGGTCTAAAAAAAATTTAATTAAAAATTTGGAATATGTTAAAAATGGTGAAGATAAATTTGTAGATCACAGAGGTTCGATTTCTAATCACGAGCTTACAGAACCTATAAACCTTATTGGATTGATAGAGTCAAAAAAAGGCACAATACGAGCTAACCATTATCATCCTCAACAGGAGCAAAAATGTTTATTTACTAAAGGACAAATTATTGAAATTTTTCAAGATATATTAAATCCAAATGCTCCAAAAATTACCCAAGTTGTAAATGCAGGCCAACTTTCAATAATAAAACCTAATGTTGCACATACTATGGTTTTTACAAAAGATACGACGTTTTTGAATTTAGTAAGAGGAGAAAGAGATCATGAAAATTACGGGATAACTCATACCATAAAGCATGTATTTGTTGATAATAAAGAAAAAGATTTTCTTTTGAAAAGTTACAAATTTGAGTGTAGATCCTGTGGCAACTTAGAATTAAAACGTGTTTTATCTTTAGGTTATCAACCGCTTGCAAATAATCTATTAAAAAATAAGAAAGAAAACTGTGAGTTCTATCCATTAGAATTAAATTATTGTAACAAATGTCATAACTGTCAGCTATCAGTGTCAGTTGATCCAAAAAAAATGTTTTCAAATTATTTATATACTTCCTCAACTTCTAAAGTTTTTAGAGATCATTTTGTAAAAGCAGCAAACAAGTATTTTAAAGATTTAAAATTGAATAAAAAAAAATCATATATAATAGATATTGGAAGTAACGATGGGGTAGCGCTTAAACCATTTTTAGATTTAGGTTTTAAAAAAGTTTTAGGTATAGAACCAGCACAAAATTTGGCAAAACTAGCAAATAAAAATAAAATAAAAACATTTAATGGATTTTTAGAGAAAAAAAATCTCCATAAGATTAAAAAAAATGCTGACCTTATTTTAGCTTCAAACGTATTTGCACATTCGGATAAGTTAAAAGAAATGGCTGAGTGTATGTTAAAGCTTCTGAGTAAAAAAGGGACAATTATTATTGAAGTTCAATATTTAATAAATACTCTTAAAGATTTAACTTTTGATAATATTTATCATGAACATTATAATTATTGGTCGCTTACCTCTCTAATTATTTTTTTTAAACAATTTGAGGCAAAAATTATAAAAGCTGAACAAATTAATACTCATGGTGGCTCATTAAGAGTTTACATTAAAAAAGATAAAAGGGCTAAAATTGAAAAAAGCGTAAAGCAAATTCTTAAAGACGAAGAAAAATTTGGTATCAAAAAATTTGAAACTTATAAAAAATTTGGGGAAAAAGTTTATAAAATAAGAGAAAATGTTAGAAAAAATATCAAAAAACTGAAAGATAAAAAAAAAGTTATAATTGGTTATGGTGCTCCTGCAAAGGCAACTACAGCTTTAAATT
Source organism: uncultured Pelagibacteraceae bacterium (assembly GCA_902589305.1). Lineage (GTDB taxonomy): Bacteria > Pseudomonadota > Alphaproteobacteria > Pelagibacterales > Pelagibacteraceae > Pelagilacustribacter. Next base: position 60,645 of record CACISL010000004.1, on the reverse strand, counting down.
TTTTTGGTATTTCAAAAGAATTAGATTTTATAGTAGAGGATAACAGATTAAAACATAACAAATTTATTCCGGGAGTAAAGATTCCTATTAAAGATAAATCACAAATTAAGAATAAAAAAAATACTCTAATTGTTTTGGCATGGAATTTTTACGAGGATATAATTAAAAATAATTCTGAACTTTCAGAGAACTTTATTAATATTAAAGATTTAGAGACTAGTAATTAGTAATTAGATTTTTCCAAATTTCAAAAATATTTCTTATACTTTCAAAGAAGTAATTTAAATAATATTCAGAAGCAGGTATATTTGAGACTATAAATCCTTGTGAAAAATATAAAATACGGGATAAAGCCACTACAAAGAAAATAAATACAATTAGTGAATTATAAAATCCAAAAGTAACCTTCCCTTTTTCCTGTTTACTAATTTTTTTTTCAGGTTGTAGATCGTTAATTTTGATACCATGCTTTTTTGCTAGATATTCGGGTGAGTACAAACTGATTTCTCTTGGTTTTTTTGTAGCAGTTTTTTTTATTAATCTTGGTTTTTGAATATTTGGTTTAACTTGCTTAGGTCTTGAAGCTACTTTTTGAGGACGAGAACTTGATTGAGTTTTAACTTCTACCTCAGGGAATTGTTTCCATTTATTTCCGCAAGAGCCACATTGAACCATTCTACCAGACGCAGTTATTGCGCTATCAGGAACAACAAATTTTTTATCGCATGAATTACAAGTTAAAATCATATAAATACAATAATACCGCTATTTATATAAATTACACTAAAATTTAAATACTTTTTTACTTTGTAAAAATTTTATTGTATATCTCGATTTTATTTAATAGGGCGGTTAGCTCAGTTGGTAGAGCATCTCGTTTACACCGAGAGGGTCATAGGTTCGAGTCCTTTACCGCCCACCATTAAATATGGGGGTGTAGCTCAGTTTGGTTAGAGCGCCTGCCTGTCACGCAGGAGGTCGCGGGTTCGAGTCCCGTCACTCCCGCCATCAGTTGATAATGATTTTCATCTAGAAAGTTATAAAACAACCCTTATCGATCAACAAAAATGCTTCCATCTGTCCTGTACTCTTTACAGATAAATGTTATAAATAAACTTATTAATATAAGAATCCTCAAACTACGGTATTGAGGTAGGTATTAATAAAAAAATATGATTTACAATTTTTTATCTGAATATTTATCAATAATAATATTTTTATTCGTAGCCTTATTTTTAAGTATAGGCTTTATCTTGGCTAATTACTTAGCTTCGCCATCTAATCCTGATCCTGAAAAACTCTCTGCATATGAGTGCGGTTTTGAAGCTTTTGATGATTCAAGAATGGAGTTTGATGTCAGATTCTATTTAGTAGCTATTTTATTTATAATTTTTGATCTTGAAATAGCTTTTCTTTTTCCTTGGGCAATTTCATTAGGAAGTTTAGGAATTTTAGGATTTTGGTCAATGATGATTTTCTTAGCTATCTTAACTGTTGGATTTATTTATGAATGGAAAAAAGGAGCTCTAGAATGGGAATAAAGTTTAATCTTAATTCAGAAAAGGAAAAACAAGTACCAGAAGAATTTAAAGATTTAGCAAAAGACTTTGCAGATAAAGGTTTTATAACAACCTCTTCGGAAAATTTAATTAATTGGGCTAGAACAGGTTCGTTACATTGGATGACATTTGGTTTAGCTTGTTGTGCAGTTGAAATGATGCAAACATCAATGCCAAGGTATGATCTTGAAAGATTTGGTGCAGCGCCAAGAGCATCACCTAGACAGTCAGACGTGATGATAGTTGCAGGAACCTTAACAAATAAAATGGCTCCGGCTTTAAGAAAAGTTTACGATCAAATGCCAGAACCTAGATATGTAGTGTCTATGGGAAGTTGTGCTAATGGTGGGGGTTATTATCATTACTCATACTCAGTAGTAAGAGGTTGCGATAAAATTGTACCTGTTGATATTTATATACCAGGCTGCCCACCTTCAGCCGAAGCCCTGCTTTACGGAATTTTACAATTACAAAAAAAAATTAGAAGAGAAGGCAATTTACAAAGATAAATATGCTAGAAGATTTGAAAAAACTTGAAAAATTGATAAATTCTGAGCTTACAAGCAAAGTTCAAAAATCAATAATTGAAAATCTAGAACTTTTAATTGAAATTAATGAGGAAGACTTAATAGATGTTGTACAATTTTTAAAATCAAATGAAAAATGTAAGTTTAGACAATTAATCGATATCGCAGGTGTTGATTATCCAGATCAAGAAAAACGTTTTAGACTCGTATATCTTTTTTTATCCCACGAAAATAATAATAGAATTAAAATTTCTATTAATTTTGAGTCTAATCAAATAATAAATTCCTTAACAAAAATTTTCCCTTCAGCAAACTGGATGGAAAGAGAGGTTTTTGATATGTATGGAATTAAATTTAAAAATCATCCCGATTTAAGAAGGATACTTACTGATTATGGTTTTAAAGGACACCCTCTTAGAAAAGATTTTCCATTAACAGGTTTTAATGAAGTTAGATATAGCGAGAAAGATAAAAAAGTAATTTATGAACCAGTAAAACTTGAACAAAATTATAGAAATTTTGATTTTGAAAGTCCTTGGGAAGGAACAAGTTATATAAAAGAAATAAACAAAATTGAAAAAGATGGTAAAAAAAACTAAATCATTAAATTTAAATTTTGGACCTCAACATCCGGCAGCTCATGGAGTGTTAAGATTGATTCTTGAATTAGATGGAGAAATAGTAGAAAAAGCAGATCCTCATATTGGTTTACTTCATAGAGGTACAGAAAAACTAATTGAGCAAAAAACATACACACAGGCTTTACCTTATTTTGATAGATTGGATTATGTAGCCCCAATGAACCAAGAGCACGCATTCGCGCTTGCTTCTGAAAAACTATTGAACATTGAAGTTCCAATAAGAGCAAAATATATAAGAGTAATTTTTTGTGAAATAGGAAGAATTTTAAGTCATATTTTAAATGTTACAACCCAAGCATTAGATGTTGGGGCTTTGACACCATCTTTATGGGGCTTTGAAGAAAGAGAAACTTTGATGACTTTTTATGAGAGAGCTTCTGGCTCAAGGCTGCACGCAAATTATTTTAGAACTGGAGGTGTTCATCAAGACATACCATTAAAATTAGTTGAAGATATTGAAAAGTTTTGTAGATCATTTCCGAAAATAATAGATGACCTTGAGAGTTTACTTACAGACAATCGTATTTTTAAACAAAGAAATGTAGAAATAGGGATTGTATCAAAACAAGAAGCATTAGATCATAGTTTTTCTGGAGTTATGTTAAGAGGGTCTGGTATTCCTTGGGACTTAAGAAGATCTCAGCCTTACGAAATATATAAAGATTTAGATTTTAAGATTCCAATAGGAAAAAACGGTGATTGTTACGATCGTTATTTATGTAGAATTGAAGAGATGAGAGAGAGTGTAAAAATTATTTTACAATGTGTAGAGAAACTTCCGAAAGGCCCGGTAAAATCAATAGATGGTAAAATATCACCTCCTAATCGGGATGATCTAAAACAATCTATGGAAGCACTGATTCATCATTTCAAATTATTTACAGAAGGCTACAGAGTTCCAAAAGGAAACGTTTACACAGCAGTAGAGGCTCCCAAAGGAGAATTTGGAGTTTACTTAATTTCAGACGGAACTAACAAACCATATAGATGCAAAATAAGAGCTCCCGGGTTTTCGCACTTACAAGCTATGGATTATTTAATTCGAGGCCACATGTTAGCGGATGTACCAGCTGTTCTTGGATCTTTAGATATAGTTTTTGGTGAGGTCGATAGATGAGTTTAAAAAAAATTCACGATGATCAGCCAAAAGAATTTAAATTTTCTAATGAGAATTTAAAAAAAGCTGAAGAAATTTTAAAAAAATATCCTGAAGCTAATAAGAAAAGTGCAGTTATGCCTTTTCTGTATTTAGCTCAAAAACAAAATGATAATTGGATACCTTTAGCTGCAATGAAATACATAGCCAACTTTTTATCTATGCCCTACATATCAGTTTACGAAGTAGCAACATTCTATACAATGTATAATTTGGCTCCTGTGGGAAAATACTTTATTCAAGTATGCACCACAACACCCTGTTTAATTCGTGGAGCTGATAAAATTGTAAAACTTTGCAAAAAAAACGTCTCACCTAATGAAAATGAAATTTCAAAAAAAGGAAATTGTTCATGGATGGAAGTTGAATGTCTAGGAGCCTGCGTGAGCGCACCAATGATACAAATTAATGAAAATTATTATGAGGATCTAGATGAAAAAAGCGCTAAAGAAATTATAGATTCTATAATTAAAGATAACCCTTTAAAACCTGGATCATACAGAGGAAGAAAAAATACTAGCCCTGAAAAAAAACAATCACTTAGTGAGGAAAATTATGCTTAAACCAGAAAATAAAATATTTAAAAATCTTTATAATCAATTTGGATGGGAAATTGATAGTGCGATTAAAAGAGACGACTGGAAGAATACTAAAAACATAATTTCGAAAGGAAGAGATTGGATAATTAATGAAGTAAAATCTTCGGAATTAAGAGGAAGAGGAGGAGCAGGTTTTTCTACGGGTCTGAAGTGGTCATTTGCACCAAAAGAAGTTGGCTCAAGACCACATTATCTTGTGATTAATGCTGATGAGTCAGAGCCTGGAACTTGTAAAGATAGAGACATATTAAGATTCGAACCTCAAAAATTAATTGAAGGATGTTTAATAGCTGGCTATGCTGTTAATGCTCACATTTGTTATATTTATATTAGAGGTGAATACTTCAATGAAGGTCAAAGATTACAGGATGCCATTAATCAAGCATACGAAAAAAATTTCTTAGGAAAAAATGCGTGTGGTTCTGGATGGGATTTTGATATTCATATACATTATGGAGCAGGAGCATATATTTGTGGTGAAGAAACTGCTTTATTAGAAAGTATAGAAGGTAATAAAGGCCAACCTAGATTAAAACCTCCTTTCCCTGCATTGGTAGGGCTATATGGTTGTCCTACAATTGTTAATAACGTTGAAACTATTGCGGTAGTCCCGACTATTCTAAGAAGAGGTGCAAAATGGTTTGCTTCGATTGGTAAGCCAAAAAATACTGGGACAAAAATATTTTGTATATCTGGTAATGTTAACTCACCTTGTAATGTTGAGGAGGAAATGGGAATTCCTTTAAAAGAATTAATTGAAAAACACGCTGGTGGAGTAATAGGAGGATGGGAAAATTTACAAGCAGTTATTCCAGGTGGATCTTCAATGCCATTATTATCAAAAAAAATATGTGATACAATCAAAATGGATTTTGACTCTTTAATAGAGAATAAAAGTGGACTTGGTACAGCTGGAATAGTAGTTATAAATAAAGATCAAGATATTATTGCGTGTATGGCAAGAATCGCAAGATTCTATAAACACGAAAGCTGTGGACAATGTACTCCTTGTAGAGAAGGCGCTGGATGGATGTGGCGAATATTGGATAGAATTGAAAAAAGAAAAGCTACATATAATGATGTAGATCTATTATCTGATGTAACAAAACAAATAGAAGGCCACACTATATGTGCTTTTGGCGAAGGTTCTGCATGGCCGGTTCAAGGCTTATTGAGACATTTTAGAAAAGAAATTGAAAGCCGTTGCAGAGAAGAACCATTAATTAAAAAGAAACTAAATAATCCTTACTTGGTAGATCAACATCTTTTGGAAAATAAAAATGCCTAAAATTACAATTAATGGAAAAGAGATAGAATTCGAAAAAGGAATGACAGTTCTACAAGCATGCGAACTTGCTAATGTAGAAATACCAAGGTTTTGTTACCATGAAAAATTATCAATAGCTGGAAATTGTAGAATGTGTCTCGTAGAAATGGAAAAATCACCAAAACCAATCGCATCATGTGCAATGCCAGCCGCAGAAGGAATGAATATTAAAACTAACTCGAATCTTGTCGAAAAAGCAAGAAAAGGAGTAATGGAATTTTTGTTAGCCAATCATCCTTTAGATTGTCCAGTTTGTGATCAAGGAGGAGAATGCGATTTACAAGATCAATCAATGTATTATGGCGTAGATAAATCAAGATTTGTAGAAAACAAAAGACAAGTAAAAGAAAAATATATGGGTCCGCTTATTAAAACTCAAATGACTAGATGCATCCATTGTACAAGATGTGTAAGATTTGCAACCGAAGTGGCAGGAGTTCCAGAGATCGGAGCAATTGGCAGAGGTGAGAATATGGAGATAACAACTTATTTGGAAAAAGCTATGGAGTCAGAGATTTCTGCCAATGTAATAGACTTATGCCCTGTTGGAGCACTTACTTCTAAACCTTATGCATTTGAGGCTAGACCTTGGGAACTTAAAAAAACTGAGAGTATAGATGTTATGGATGCTGTTGGATCGAATATAAGAGTTGATACTTATAATTGGGAAGTGAAAAGGATATTACCAAGACTTAACAATAATATTAATGAAGAGTGGATTTCGGATAAGACAAGGTATTCTTGTGATGGTCTACTAAAGCAGAGATTAGATGTACCTTATATAAAAAAAGATAATAAGTTACAAAAATCTAATTGGGACGAGGCTATTTCTCTTTTAGTTAAAAAATTAAATGAAGTAAATCCAAATGAAGTAGGTGGACATATTGGAGATATGGTAAATTTAGAAAACGCCTTAAGTTTTAAAAAATTTTTCTCAGTCTTAAAGAGCAATAATTTAGAATTTAGGGAAAAAAATTTTTATGTAAATACATCTAATAAAAGTAATTACATCTTCAATTCATCAATAAAAGGAATTGAAGCTGCTGATCTAATTCTTTTGATTGGGACTAATCCTAGACATGAGGCCACAATGTTAAATACGAGGATTAGAAAAGCTTATTCTCAGAGAAATATTCCTATATTTTCAGTGGGTGATCCTGGAGATCTTACTTATGAGTACAGTATTATTGGAAATTCTACTGATGACATAAGGAAAATCTTAAATAAAGAAGTAAAGTTTTCTAAAATATTGCTGTCTTCTAAAAAACCAATTATCATAATAGGCGAGTCTGCTTTAGAATTAAAAAGTGGTAAATTCATATTTGAAGAATTCAAAGATTTTTTGAAAAACAATAACTTTATAAATGATAAGTGGAACGCTTTAAATATTCTTCCGCAAAATGCTTCTACGGTTGGTTTATTGGATTTACAAATATTATCAAAAAAAAAAGAAGAAAGCACAAACTTTTTTGAAAAGTTAAACAAAAATCAATTTAAACTATTATATCTTTTAGGTTCAGATAATTTAGATATAAAAAAAAATAATGAGTTTATTATTTACCAGGGAAGTCATGGAGATAGAGGCGCAGAAATTGCTGACCTAATTCTTCCTAGCGCAGCGTTCACTGAGCAAAATGGACTTTATGAAAATCTTGAAGGAAGAGTTCAAGAATGTAAAAAAGCATCTTATCCTATTGGAGATGCTCTAGAGGACTGGAAGATTTTTAATTTGATTTTAAAAAATTTAGGAAAAAATGAATATTTATCAAATTTTGAAATTTTAAGAAATGAGGTTTTAAAATTAATTCCAAACTTTACAAAAATAAATGAGTTACCAAGTATTAACAATAAAATTGATGTCGATAAAAATCATGATTTCTTTAGCGAGGAAGTAAATATAAAAGAATTAGATTATTTTTTTACTAATGCAATATCTAGAGCATCTAAGACGATGAGTGAATGTAGACAAATAAAACAGAAATTAAAAAAAACTGGCACTAATAATTTATGATAGAATATATACAAATTTTAGGGCAAGAAGTTTATAAAATTATTTTTTTACTTATACCGATACTTGTATCTGTAGCTATGATTGTTTGGCTAGATAGAAGGGTTTGGGGTTTAGTACAAAAAAGAAGAGGGCCAAACGTCGTTGGGCCTTTTGGACTTTTTCAAACTTTAGCGGATGCATTAAAATATATTTTTAAAGAAGTTATAATTCCTGCAAGTGCTAATAAAGTAGTTTTTATTCTTGCTCCAATCGTAACCATGACACTAGCTTTAGTCGCTTGGGCTGTTATACCAATGAGTGAAAGTTTAGTTTTAGCTGATATTAATGTTGGTATTCTATATTTATTTGCAGTTTCTTCTCTTGGAGTTTATGGAATTATTATGGGTGGTTGGGCATCTAACTCCAAATATCCTTTTTTAGGTGCTATCAGGTCAGCAGCTCAGATGGTTTCTTACGAGGTCTCAATAGGAATTATCATAATAAATGTACTTTTATGCGTTGGGTCCTTAAATTTAAATGATATTGTAGTTGCACAAAAAGACTTGTGGTACGTAATACCTCTCTTTCCAATGTTTGTGATTTTTTTCATTTCAGCTCTTGCTGAAACGAATAGACCACCTTTTGACTTACCAGAAGCGGAAGCAGAATTAGTAGCTGGATATCAAACTGAATATTCAGGAATGATGTATGCAATGTTTTGGCTTGGAGAATACGCAAATATACTTTTAATGTGTGCTATGGCCTCTATTCTGTTCCTTGGGGGATGGTTACCAATCATAGATATTTATCCTTTAAATATAATTCCTGCTCCTATCTGGATGATATCAAAAATTTTATTTTTATTTTTATTATTTGCTTTAATCAAAGCTATTGTCCCTAGGTATAGATATGATCAACTCATGAGATTAGGTTGGAAAATATTTTTACCTTTTTCTCTAATTTATCTTGTACTTACCGCAAGTTTTTTATTTTATTTTGACAAATTACCTAAGGTTAATATTTGATGAACTTAGTAAGATTTTTAAAAACTATTTTTCTTGTAGAGTTTGTCTCTGGATTATTTATTGCAATCAAAGAATTATTTAGAAAGTCAAAAACAATCAATTATCCTTTTGAAAAAGGACCAATAAGTCCAAGAATGAGAGGTGAACATGCTTTAAGAAGATATCCTAACGGAGAAGAAAGATGTATTGCTTGTAAATTATGTGAAGCAGTTTGCCCCGCTCAAGCTATTACAATAGAGTCAACAGAACGGTCAGATGGTAGTAGAAAAACAACCAGGTACGACATTGATATGCTTAAATGTATTTATTGTGGATTATGTCAAGAGTCTTGTCCAGTTGAAGCGATAGTTCAAGGACCAAATTTTGAATTTGCAACTGAGACTAGAGAGGAACTTTATTATAATAAAGAGAAACTTTTAGAAAATGGGGATAGGTGGGAGTCAGTTCTAGCAAAAAATATAAAGCTAGATAAACCTTACAGATAAATGATAGCCCACTCTATTTTTTTTTATTTCTTTTCAGTAATAGCGATTTTTTCATCTTTAATGGTGATAACATCGAGAAGCACAATTAATTCTGTTTTTTTTTTAATATTAGATTTTATATCAGTTGGCTGTCTATTCATCATGGTTGGAGCAGAATTTTTAGGGATGATACTCTTAATTGTTTACGTGGGCGCAGTCGCTGTTTTATTTCTATTTGTTGTAATGATGTTGAATGTTGCAGAGCAGAAACAATCATGGTTTATCGGAAAAAAATCAACACATATTCCCACTGGTTTAATAGTAAGTGTATTAATTTTATTAGAATTGTTAGTTGTTGTCGGTGGATGGAAATATAAAGAAAATGTAATGACTAGTAGTACATTAACTATATCCAATATATCAAATACTCATCAATTAGGATTAGTTCTGTATACTGACTATATCTTGTATTTTCAGCTGGCAGGTATAATACTTCTTTTAGCAATGATTGGAGCTATACTTCTGACATTTAGAGAGAGAGCAGGCGTTAAAAAACAAAGTTATATCAACCAAATTTCAAGAAATCCCTCAACTGCAATTGAACTTTTAGAAGTAAAATCTAATCAGGGAGTAAAAATAGATGATTGAAATAGGTTTAGGGCACTATTTATCTTTAGGCGCTATTATTTTTTTCTTAGGTGTAATTGGAATTTTTTTAAACAGAAAAAACGTAATAGTTATATTGATGTCTATCGAACTTATTCTGTTAGCGGTAAATATTAATTTAATTTCATTCTCTATTTTTTCTGGTGATATTGTTGGACAAATCTTCACTATGCTTATTCTAACTGTTGCAGCAGCAGAGGCAGCAATTGGCCTTGCTATAATAGTAGTTTATTACAGAAACAGAGGCTCTATTAGAGTAGAGGATATACACGGCCTGAAAGGTTAAATGGAATACGCAATATTATTTTTACCACTTATTGGTTCTATCATAGGGTATTTTGGTAAATCTCTGACAAATTATTTTGCAGAAATATCTACGAGCTTATTTGTTAGTATCTCAGCAGCCTTATCAATTATTGTTTTTTGGAACGGAATTCAAAACGATGCTTATGGAAATTATGTGATTTTTGAATGGGTTAGTTCTGGAGGCTTCTCAGCTAACTGGTCAATAAATGTTGATCCGCTTAGTTCGGTAATGTTGGTAGTTATAACTTTTGTATCTGCATTAGTTCATATTTATTCTATTGGTTATATGAGTCATGACCCCCACAAACCAAGATTTATGTCTTATCTTTCTTTGTTTACTTTTTCAATGTTAGCTTTAGTTGTTTCAGACAATTTCTTACAACTTTTTTTTGGATGGGAAGGAGTTGGCTTATGCTCATATCTTTTAATAGGTTTTTGGTATAAAAAAGAATCAGCAAATAATGCAGCTATAAAAGCATTTATTGTAAACAGAATAGGGGATTTTGGTCTAGCTATTGCAATATTTTTAATTTTTTTATTTTTTGGTACTATTAATTATGAAGAAGTTTTTCAAACCGCATCTCAGTTCACTGAAAAAAAAATAGCCTTCTTTGGTTTTGAGCCTAATTTAATAACATTAATATGTATATTTCTATTTATCGGTGCGATGGGAAAATCTGCGCAATTTTTACTTCATACTTGGCTACCGGATGCGATGGAGGGTCCAACACCAGTTTCAGCTTTAATTCATGCAGCAACAATGGTTACGGCTGGTGTTTTTCTAGTCGTTAGATGTTCACCTATTTTTGAATATTCTCAAGTTGCTTTGAATTTAGTTACCGTAATAGGAATGATAACAGCAATATTTGCTGCATCAGTTGCACTTGTACAAAACGACATTAAAAAAATAGTAGCATATTCTACCTGTAGTCAATTAGGATATATGTTTTTTGCTGCTGGAGTTGGGGCATATCATGTAGCGATGTTTCATTTGTTTACACATGCTTTTTTTAAAGCTCTTTTATTTTTAGGTGCTGGTTCAGTAATTCATGCATTTAAAAATGAACAAGATATAAGAAATATGGGAGGGGTAAGTAAAAAACTACCATATACTTACGTTTTCATGTTGTTAGGGACTTTAGCTTTGACTGGATTTCCTTTTCTATCAGGCTTTTATTCAAAAGATGCAATTATTGAGTTTGCATATCTTAAAAATTCTTCTTTAGGAAATTATGCAGCTACGATTGGTATAGTTACAGCATTTTTAACATCAATTTATTCTTGGAGATTATTTTTTAAAGCTTTTCATGGGACCTACAACAATAAAAAAATTCCAATAAATGAAACTCATGAGTCACCAGTAGTTATGTTAATTCCTTTAGTATTTTTAAGTGTTGGAGCAATATTTTCAGGATATATTTTTAAAAATATTTTTATAGGACACTCGAGTAACGAATTTTGGCAAAGTTCAGTCTTTTTTTTAAATGAGATAGAACATGATGCTATACCACTATGGTTTTTATTAGTGACACCGGTATTAGTTTTGATATCAATACCTATATCATTTTATCTATATATTTTGAATCCAAAAATTTTAGATGATTTCAAAAATACTAATATACCTTTGTATAATTTTTTATTTAATAAATGGTATATTGATGAAATTTACGAAAAAATTTTTGTAAATCCAGCAAAAAAAATAGGTTCATTTTTTTGGAAAAAAGGAGATATAGGCATAATTGATAAATTTGGTCCTGACGGTATTTCAAAACTTATCAAGATTATTTCTAATAAAACAGGACGTTTTCAAACAGGATTTATTTATGATTATGCTTTTGTGATGTTATTAGGACTATCAATTTTATTGACTTACTTAATATTAAAATAAAATGAACTTTCCAATATTATCAACTTTAATTTTTTTACCTTTAATAAGCTCGTTTTTCATTTTATTATCTAAAGATAAAACAGCTAATAATAGCTCAATTTATATCTCTTTATTTAGTAGTATTGCCACTTTCCTACTTTCATTATTTTTGTGGCACTCTTTAGATTTTAATACGTCCGAATTTCAGTTTATTGAGGAAAAATCCTGGATAAATGATTTTATTAAATTTAAATTGGGAGTAGATGGAATATCAATACTTTTTATAGTTTTAACAACATTTATCACTCCAATTTGTATAATCTCTTGTGCGAACAGTATCAAAATTAGAGTTAAAGAATTTTTAATTGCAATTTTAATATTAGAAACATTTATGATTGGAGTGTTTTGCTCACTTGATCTTGTAATTTTTTATTTATTTTTTGAAGCAGGCTTAATACCAATGTTTTTGATTATTGGTGTTTGGGGCGGGCCAAGAAGGGTTTACTCTGCTTTTAAATTCTTTTTGTTTACTTTACTCGGTTCTGTTTTAATGCTTGTGGCAATAATAGTTATTTTTTGGTTAACAGGCACAACTGATATTACTCAAATATATGAAATAAAAATACCAAAAGAGTATCAAAATATACTTTGGCTTGCTTTCTTTAGCTCCTTTGCAGTTAAAATGCCTATGTGGCCAGTTCATACATGGCTACCAGATGCACATGTTGAGGCTCCGACTGCTGGATCAGTAATACTTGCAGCGATTTTATTGAAAATGGCTGGCTATGGTTTTTTAAGATTTTCGATACCAATGTTCCCAATAGCATCAGAATATTTTACACCGTTAATATACACTTTAAGTATAGTTGCGATTATTTACACCTCATTAGTTGCGCTTATGCAAGAAGATATGAAAAAGTTAATTGCTTACTCTTCTGTGGCTCACATGGGTTATGTAACTCTTGGAATTTTTACTTTAACCAAACAAGGTATAGAAGGAAGCATCTATCAGATGATTAGTCATGGTTTAATATCAGCAGCATTATTTTTATGTGTTGGTGTAGTCTACGATAGATTACACTCAAGAATGATAAGTAGCTATGGAGGTCTTGTAAACTATATTCCAAAATACTCTTTTTTATTTTTAATATTTGCTTTAGCTGCACTAGGTTTACCTGGGACTTCTGGATTTTTAGGTGAATTCCTTATTTTGACTGGAACATTTCAAAAAAATTATCTTGCAGCAATGTTAGCGACATTTGGAGTAGTCCTAGGAGCAGCCTATATACTTTGGCTTACAAAAAGAGTGATTTTTGGAGTTACAAATAACTCAGAAATTAAAAAATTAAACGATATCAATAAATCTGAGATTGCAATGTTAATTAGTTTAGCATTTTTGATTCTTTTTTTTGGTTTCTACCCACTACCATTAATGGAAACTTTTAACGTATCAGTTAATAATTTGATATATAATTATCAAACAGCACTTATTTCAAATTAAATATGATTAATAGTTTAAATATATTATTACCTGAGATCTTTTTATCTATATCAATTTTTTCTATTTTAATGGTTGGTGTTTTTATTAAAAAAAGCTTCAATTTGATATTTAATCTTACTTCTTTAATAATTATTATTTTAATTTCAATTATTTTATCAAGTCCGAGTTACGAGGAGAAAATATTTTTAGATAGTTTTACAAGAGACTCTTTTTCAAATTATTTTAAAATTTTGATATTACTATCATCATTATTTGTTCTAAACTCGTCTAAAAATTTCATAATAGATAGCAAATTAGACAAATTTGAATATCCAATAATCGTTTTATTATCAATTTTAGGGATGTTCTTTATGGTAAGTTCTAATGATTTAATTCTCTTTTATTTAGGATTAGAGTTACAATCTTTATCTCTTTATATTTTAGCATCGATTGATAGAGACAATCTTAGATCGACAGAGTCTGGAATAAAATACTTTGTCCTTAGTGCGCTTTCCTCAGGTTTATTGTTGTACGGATGTTCACTTTTATATGGATTTACCGGCTCTACAAATTTTGATTTGATTTCTAGTCAACTAAATAAAGAAAACACAGGCGCTGTATTTGCGATGGTATTTATATTAGTTGGGCTAGCTTTTAAAGTCTCTGCAGTTCCATTTCATATGTGGACACCTGATGTTTACGAAGGTGCTCCAACATCAATAACAAGTTATTTTGCAGTTGTACCAAAAATTGCTGGTTTAGCATTATTGATTAAATTTATGTTTATTCCTTTTTCAAATATTTTATTAGAGTGGCAAACAATAATAATCTTTATGTCAATTGCATCAATGATTTTAGGAGCTATCGCAGCAATGGTTCAAAAAAATTTTAAAAGACTTTTAGCTTATAGTTCAATAGGCCATATTGGTTACGCACTTGCCGGAGTTGCTACTGGAGCAATAACAGGCTATCAAAGTGCAATAGTTTACATATCAATATATGTCATTATGAATATTGGCGCATTCTCTTGTTTATACTTGTTGAAGAAAGATGGTCAGTATAAAGAAAATATTTCTGATTTATCTGGAATTTCAAAAAAACACCCTCTAATAGCATTTTCATTATTAATAATTTTATTTTCTTTAGCAGGAGTTCCACCTTTAGGTGGATTTTTTGCAAAATTTTATGTTTTTGTCGCAGTGCTGGAAAAAGAGATGTATGCATTAGCAATTATTGGTTTATTAACTACAGTAATGTCAGCATTTTATTATCTAAAAATTATAAAAACTATCTATTTTGATGACAGTCTTATTACTTTTGAGACGACTAAAAATAGGACTGCTCAATTGTCAATATTTGCAAGTTGTACAATTTTGATTACCTTTTTTTTATATCCTTCCGTTTTGAATAATTTAGTAAGTACACTATTCGTTAGTTAATGAGAATTAAGATAAAAAAATATAAAAAAGTAAAAAGTACTAACGACATAGCTTTAAAGCTTATAAAAAAAAATATTTCAGAACCAACTTTAATTACATCTGTAAAACAAACTAATGGAAGGGGGAGAGTTGGAAAAAAATGGATTTCAAAAAAAGGAAATCTTTTTATTTCTTTATTTTTTAAATTTGATCAAACAAAAATTAATTTCAAACAATTCGCAATTCTTAATGCATTTTTGCTAAAAAAAGTGGTTTCAAAGGTAATTTCAAAAAAAATAAAGATAAAATGGCCTAATGATTTACTATTTAATAAGCAAAAATTTTGTGGGATTTTACAAGAAGTTATTAAATTTAATAATTTTGATTATTTAATAGTAGGAATAGGGCTAAATACAAATGTAGTTCCACAAAACAAAAGCTTTCAATCGACTAGTTTAAAAAATATATTAAATAGAAAAATTAATAATCAAAAGATTTTAAAAAATATAAAAATCGGATATGAAAAGTTTCTTGATGAAAAAAACAAATTATCCTTTTCAGATTTAAAAAGAAAATATAGATAATTAAAATGCATTATATTATTGGCGATATAGGAAATACTTCAACAAGAATTTGTTTATTAAATAAATCAAAAATACTAAAATCTATTATTTTCGATACGAGCAAAATTTTTTTAAAGGATTATGTAAAAAAAACTTTAAAAAATTTTTTTAAAAAAAATCAAAAAAACAAAATCTTATTTTCATGCGTCGTTCCAAAAGCTTTAAATGAGATTAAAAAGATTTTTAAAAAAAAAAATTATGAAATTTTAGAAATAAAGAGTCTTAATTTGAAGAAATTGATTAAAATTAATATTCAAAATATAAAACAACTTGGTTCAGATAGAATCGTTAATTCTATAGAGGGTAAAAAATTTAAAAATTGCTTAATTATTGATTTTGGTACTGCAACAACTTTTGATATTGTGAAAAATGGAATATATGAAGGAGGTGTTATAGCTCCAGGTGTAAAATCATCAATTAGAAATTTAAGTCAGTCAACAGCCTTACTTCCAATGTTTGATCTAAAAAAAAAACAAAAGAGTTTTGGAAAAAATACAAAAGATGCTTTAAATGCAGGATTTATCTGGGGTTATGACGGTCTGATAAATAACATAATTAGTAAAATAACAATAAATTGGAAAATGAATTATAAAATAATTCTAACGGGTGGATATGCAAATTTATTTAAAAAAATTATTAAAAAGAGATCTATTATTGATCAAAATATTACAATTAAAGGCATTGCAAAAGTTTATAGAGAATTTTTATGAGTAAAAACCAATTACTTTTTTGTCCACTAGGTGGATCTGGCGAAATAGGCGGGAATATGAATTTATATGCCTATGGAAAAGAAAATAATCAAAAATGGATTATAGTTGATATGGGCGTCTCTTTTGCCGATGAATCTGTACCTGGAATTGATCTCATAATGCCTGATGCAGGTTTTATCATAGACAAGAAAGATGATCTATTAGGAATCGTATTAACACATGCTCATGAAGATCACATAGGAGCAGTTGCTCATATATGGCCAAGTTTAAAGTGCAAAATGTATACTACACCTTTTACAGCAGCATTAATACTTGAAAAATTTAAAGAAAAAAAAATTGATATTTCCTCTTATCTACAAGTAGTTCCATTGAATAGTAAAATCAAACTAGGTAGTTTTGAAATAGATTTTATTACATTAACGCATTCTATTTTAGAGCCAAACGGCTTAAGCATAAAAACTCCACTTGGAACAGTTTTACATACTGGAGATTGGAAAATTGATCCTAATCCATTGATTGGTAGTCAAATTGATGAACAAAAATTAAAATCTATAGGAAATGACGGTGTATCAGCCATGATATGCGACTCTACAAATATATTCAGCCCCGGTAGAGCAGGCTCTGAATCAGATGTAAGAGATAGTCTTTTAAGAATTATGGAATTAAAAACTAGCAAAATACTTATAACCTCTTTCGCTTCAAATGTAGCTAGAATGGAGTCCGTTTTCTACTGTGCAAAAAAAACTGGAAGAAATATTTGTTTAGTAGGAAGATCTATGCAAAGAATTTATAAAGCAGCAAGAAAATGTGGTTATCTTCAAGGACTTATAGAACCTCTAGAACCTAGGGATGCAAAAAAAGTAGCAAAAAATAAAATTTTATATTTAGCAACTGGAAGCCAAGGAGAACCCATGGGAGCGATGACAAGGATAATAAATGGCATACATCCAGATGTTTATTTGGAAAGTGGAGATTGCGTAATTTTCTCATCTAAAATTATTCCTGGAAATGAGAAAAAACTATATCACTTGCAAAACTTAATAGTAAGAAACAAAATTGAATTAATAACTGAGGAAAATGCTTTTGTGCATGTTTCTGGTCATCCTAATAGAGATGATCTAAAAGACATGTACAAATGGGTGAAACCTCAGTGTGTAATACCAGTTCATGGAGAACACCGTCATATGGCTGAACATGTTTTGTTTGCAAAAGAGATGCAAGTTCCAAAAACTTTACTAATTGAAAATGGCGATATAGTAAAAATTCTTCCTGGAGATAAACCAGAAATTATTGACAAAGCCCCATCAGGAAAAATTTACCTTGATGGAAACATTAATGTCGAAACTGACTCAAAATCTATTAAAGATAGAAAAAACCTTTCTGCTAACGGTTATTTAGAGATAACTCTTATAATTTCAAATAACGGAAGCATTAAAAAACCTGTAATATCCTATAAAGGTATTCCTGAAAAAAATGAGGATGATACATTTATTTTCGATATGGAAGATGAAATAATGAATATTTGCAGAACCTTCTCTATGGATAACAAAAAACAACAACAAAATTTAATTGAAACTTTAAAACAAAATTGTAGAAGAATTGTGAAAGAAAAAACTGGGAAAAAACCTTTTACTAATATTAATATTGCTAGGATTTGATGGGCATTACAGGGTCTATAATAGTTTATGTAATGATTTGGTGGATAATATTCTTTTCAGTTTTACCAATTGGAATTCAATCAAATAAAGAAGTTTTTAAGGAAAAAATTGAGGGAATGGATCCTGGTGCCCCAAAAAATCCTAAAATAGCAAAAAAATTTTTAATAACTACATTAATTACTACTATAATTTTTGTAGTTATATATTATCTTGTAGAAATTGATTTATTAAATTTAAGAAATTTTTTAAAATAATGCATCTTTCAAAACTATTTATTCCAATTACAAAAGATCTTCCCACAGAGGCAAAAATTAAATCTCATCAACTAATGCTTAGAACAGGTATGATAAAACAATCATCTGCTGGTATATATTCTTGGCTTCCTTTGGGGTTTAAAGTAATGAAAAAAATAGAACAAATAGTTAGAGAAGAACAAAATTTTATAGGAGCACAAGAAATGTTAATGCCTACTATTCAATCATCAGAAATATGGAAAGAGAGCGGAAGGTATGATGATTATGGCGAAGAAATGTTGAGAATTAAAGATCGTCAAGGCAGAGAAATGCTTTACGGTCCTACAAATGAAGAACTTATTACTGATGTTTTTAGATCAAGTGTAAAATCTTATAAATCACTACCTCAACTTCTTTACCACATTCAATGGAAATTTAGAGATGAAATAAGGCCAAGATTTGGAGTAATGAGATGTAAAGAATTTTACATGAAAGATGCATATTCTTTTGATTTATCTGATGAAGATGCAAAAAAGTCTTACAATAAAATGTTTTTCTCTTATTTAAAAACATTTAATAGATTAGATTTGAAAGCTATACCTATGGCTGCAGATACTGGACCTATTGGAGGTGACCTTTCCCATGAGTTCGTAATATTAGCTGAAACAGGTGAAAGCGATATTTACGCAGATAAAAAAATATTTGAGATAGATCTTAATAAATATAAATTTGATAATACTTCACTAGAAAAAATGAGAGAGGACTTTACTAAAATTTATGCCGTGACTGATGAAAAATTTAAAAAAGAAGACTTCAACAAATTAGTAAAAAAGGATAACCAAATTATTACTAAAGGTATTGAAGTAGGACATATTTTTTATTTTAGTGACAAATATTCTAAACCAATGAATTGTTTAATAGATGATAAAAATGGAAAAAAAACCTCAGTTAAAATGGGTTCTTATGGTATAGGGGTTTCAAGATTAGTCGGGGCTATTATTGAGGCCAAATATATTAACGGTGTTATGAAATGGCCTAAATCAATATCACCATTTGACGTGGTAATTATACCAAGCATAAGCAAAAATAATAAAGAAAACTTAGAAAAAAGTGAAAGAATTTACAAAGAGCTTCGAAAACAAAATATTGACGTATTGTTAGATGATGTTGATGAGAATATGTCAAATAAATTTAAAAAACATGACTTAATAGGGATTCCGTATCAAATAATTATTGGCTCAAAGACTGAAGGTAATAATTTTGAATTTAAGGAACTTAATTCAAAAAGTGAAATATTAAGTCTTGAACAAATAAAATCTAAATTAAGCACTTAATACTTTGTTTACAAAAGCTGAAAGACTTATTTCTTTAAGAAATTTAAGACCCAAAAAAAAAGAGGGTTTTTTAAAGATTATCTCAATATTTTCATTTTTAGGTATAATGTTAGGAGTTTCTATTTTAATTATCGTTATGTCTGTTATGAATGGTTTTAAAACAGATTTGACAAAAAAAATTTTGGGCTTAAACCCTCATATTATAATTCAACCTAACAGTTTTGAAATTGATGATTCATATATTTCAAAATTAAAGACTGATTTCCAGGATATTAGTTTAAGTAGATCTTTTTCTGGAGAAGGTATTGTAATTAGTAACAATAACGCAAAAGGAGTTATTTTAAAAGGCATCAATAAAGACGAACAAAAAACTATAGAGTTTTTTAAAAATTTCATTGCTTCAGGAGACTTCAAAAATTTTAGTTCAAATCATATATTCATAGGAACAGAGCTTGCTTTTAATTTAAATTTAAGAGAAGGCGACACTTTGAGTATTATGTCTTCATCTTTTGTCTCTACACCATTAGGAAATTTACCAAAACAAGAAAATTTTAAAGTTGCTGGAATTTTTAATACTGGTTTTTTAGAGTTCGATCAAAATATTATTTTTTTAGATATTCAGGATGCCTTGTCAATTTTTGACAAAGATAAGAAAGATCAAAATGTTGAGATTTATTTAGAGAGTCCCCTTAAAGCCAATACTTATAAGAACAAAATTCAAGAAATTAATAAAAACTATTTTATTTATACTTGGTCTGATTTGAACAAATCTCTTTTCAGCGCGTTAAAGGTTGAGAGAAACGTAATGTTTATAATACTAATTCTTATAGTAATCGTAGCAGCTTTTAATATAATTTCAGGATTAACAATTTTGATTAAAAATAAGACAAAAGAAATAGCTATTCTCAAAACATTAGGATTAAGCAATAAATCAATTAAAAAAACTTTTTTTCTTACGGGAGTAACAATCGGGTTTCTTGCGACATTAAGTGGTACCATTTTAGGAATTTTGATTTCATTAAATGTTGATAAATTAAGAATAATTTTATCAAATGTATTTAATTTTGAAATTTTTCCATCTGATATTTATTTTTTAGATACTTTACCTAGTGAAATTAATTTTAACTCGATATTAATAATATTCTTAATCTCTATACTAATTTCAATGATTGCATCTTATTTACCTGCGATGAGAATATCAAAAATGAGCACATTTAGGGCCCTAAGATATGAGTAAAATCTTATTAGAAATAAGTAATTTAAAAAAAAGTTTTGAGCATTCTAGAGGCTCAATAACTCTATTTGCTAATTTTAATATAAAAATAAAAGAAGGTGAGCTAGTAGCTTTAGTCGGCCCATCAGGATCTGGAAAATCATCATTACTCCATTTACTTGCTCTTTTAGATGAACCATCATCAGGAAAGATAATAATAAATAATAAAGAAATAAAAAATCTTACAGATATTCAAAAAGACAATCTAAGAAGAGAAACAGTATCAATAATTTTTCAAGATAATAACTTATTAACAGACTTTACTGCTATCGAAAACATAATGATGCCTCTTGTGATCAGGGGAGAGGATAAAAAAAAAACAAAAGAAAAAGCATATAAAATTCTTAAGGATGTGCAAATTTTTAACAGGTCTGGTCATTTTCCAAATGAACTGTCAGGGGGCGAGCAACAAAGAGTAGCAATCGCAAGAGCTCTAATAGCTGAAACAAAATTGATTTTAGCAGATGAACCTACTGGAAATTTGGATTTTAAAACCTCTAAGGAAATATTTTCTCTTTTTTTAAAATTAAAAAAACTTAAAAAAACTATAATTTTTGCAACTCATAATAGAGAACTTGCTAACAAGGCTGATTACAAGTTGTTTATTTCTGATGGTAATATAAAACGGGTTAATGCTCGCTAAAGACAAAAGTTTTAACAACATAAAAGTTCATACTCAATACTCAATTTGCGAAGGTGCAGTAAAAATTGATGAATTAGCTCAGTATTGTAAAACTAATAAGGTAAAATCTCTAGGTCTAGCTGACAGTTTCAATTTATGCGGTGCTTTAGAATTCTCTGAAAAATTATCTAAGGTAGGAACTCAACCAATTATTGGTACACAAATTAACATTAAAGAACACAATATAATTGGCAAAATAACACTTTATGCAAAAACAGAGGATGGATATAAGAATTTGACAAAATTATCTTCTTTGAGCTACTTAAAAAGTGAAGAAACTGAAGATCCTTCATGTAGAATTCAAGATGTAATTGATAATAATAAAGATTTAATTTTACTTACAGGTAATCATAGAGATTTTTTTGGACAATTATTTAATTCAAATAAATTAAAAAAATTAGAGGAAGATTTAAATTTATTGAAAGAAAATTTTGCTGATCGAGTCTATTTTGAGATTCAAAGACATGGTGAAAATAATGAGACTTTATTTGAGAATTACTTACTTAGTAAATCTAAATTTTTAAAAATTCCATTAATAGCTACCCAAGAGGTCTTTTATCTGGATAGAGAAATGTATGAAGCTCATGATGCGCTAAGGTGTATTGGTGAAAAAAATTTCGTAGAAGACAAAAACAGATTTAAATTAAGTGATCAACATTTTTTAAAAAAAACTGATGAATTAGTAAAATTATTTTCTGATATACCTGAGGCTTTGGAAAATAATTTTAATTTTAATTTGAGATTTAGTTTTAAACCAAAAAAATCAAAACCTATATTGCCCTCTATAGCTAATTCGAATACTAATTCACCAGAAAATGAGCTTTCAAAACTAGCAAAATCAGGTTTAGAAGATAGATTAACAAATTTTATATTAAAAAAGAATAAAATTAAAAAAGAAGATGAAATTAGAAAGATATATGAAGATAGACTGAGTCATGAAATTAATATTATCAATTCAATGGATTACGCAAGTTACTTTTTAATAGTATCTGATTATATTAAATGGGCAAAAAAAAACTCAATACCTGTTGGACCTGGCAGAGGTTCCGGAGCCGGGTCATTAGTTGCATACTGTTTAGATATAACAGATTTAGATCCAATAGAATACGATTTGATTTTTGAAAGATTTCTTAATCCTGATAGGATTTCGATGCCAGACTTTGATATTGATTTTTGTGAAGAAAAAAGAGATCAAGTCTTTGAATATTTAAAAAATAAGTATAAAGATGGCGTAGCTCATATAATCACTTTTGGTAAACTTAAAGCTAGAATGGCCTTAAGAGATGTGGGAAGAGTTCTTGGATTATCATATGGACATGTGGACAAATTATGTAAAATGGTTCCTTTCGATCCATCTAGGCCATTAACACTTCAAGAGTCTATTGATAGGGAACCGAGATTCAAAGATGAAGTAAGAAATAATCAAAAAGTTAAAAAATTATTAGAGTTATCTTTGAAATTGGAGGGTCTTAACAGAAATATGGCTACTCACGCCGCCGGAGTAGTAATTGCTGGAGATAAGTTAGCTGAGCAATTTCCTCTTTATGTAGACCACAATTCAAACCTTATTTTACCCTCAACACAGTATGATATGTATTCATCTGAAAATGCAGGGTTGGTAAAATTTGATTTGTTAGGTTTAAAAACTTTGACAGTTATCGATAAAACTTTAAAAAGATTAAAAATTAAAAATATTAATTTAGATATATCTAAAATTAATCAAAATGATGAAAAAGTTTTCTCTCTTTTATCAACTGGAGAAACCACAGGATTATTTCAGTTAGAAAGTGCCGGGATGAGAGAGGCAATAAAGCAAATGAAACCAAACAAGTTTGATGACATTATAGCTTTAGTTGCACTCTACCGACCTGGTCCGATGAGCAACATTCCTATTTACAATGACTGTAAAAATGGAAAGAAGGATCCAGATTATATTCATCCTACTCTAAAAGATATTTTAAAACCAACATATGGAATTATTATCTATCAAGAACAAGTAATGCAAATTGCTCAAACATTAGCAGGTTTTACAGCTGGAGAAGCCGATATACTTAGACGCGCAATGGGTAAGAAGAAAAAAGCTGAACTTGATCGACAGAAAGAAAGGTTTATAAATGGGGCAATAAAAAACGGAATTACAAAAGATGTAGCAAATTTTGTTTTTACAAAAATCGAACCATTTGCCCAGTATGGTTTTAACAAAAGTCATGCCGCAGCTTATGCCTTAATAGCTTATCAAACAGCTTATCTTAAAACATATCATAAAGAAGATTTTATTGCGGCTACTATGTCTACTGAATTAACAAATACTTCTAAAATAAGAGAGTTTATTGAAGAATTAAAGAGACTTAAAGTTGAAATTGTAAGACCATCTTTAAATCAATGCTCAGCAGAGTTTAAATCTATGAAAGGAAAAATTTATTATGGTTTGGGAGCTATTAAAAATGTGGGTTTTGAGGCTGTATCAAACATTGTTAAAGAACGAGAAAAAAACGGACTTTTTAAATCATTTGATGACTTTATTAATAGAGTAGATCCAAAAGACGTAAACAAATTACAGATGGAAGGATTTACTAAAGCTGGAGTTTTTGACGAATTTAATATTGACAGAAATAAAATCTTTACCTCTATTCCTAAAATTATACAACAAATAAAAAATATCAATGAAGATAAAAAGAATAATCAAACAAGTCTTTTTGAGTCTAACGATAATTCAATTAATAAATTTGATTTTTCAACTTCAGTTTCTTGGAGTCAAAAAGAACTTTTATCTGAAGAATTTAAATCTTTAGGATTTTATATTTCAAATCACCCTCTTAATGAATATGAGGATTTATTTAATCAATTAAAAATTATTTCTTATAATCAATTTTATGACAATAATGATAGTGAAGCTTTAGTAGCTGGCACAATTATGACTATACAAGAAAAAAAAAGCGCAAAAGGAACGCCCTACGCAATAGTTAAATTTAGTGACGAGAATGGAGAGTTTGAATTATTTTTGTTTGCGGATATATTAGTGAATAATCGTGATAAGCTAAAAGAGTCAGAGTCTTTCATATTAACTTTGCAAAAAGAAAAAGTTTCTGGAGATGATGTTAAAAAAAGAATAAATGTAAAAAAAATATTAAGTTTAGAGGAGATGATTAACAAGCCTTATTCGAAAGTGATAATAGAGCTTAAAGAAAACTTTAAAATAAATGAAATTAAAGAAATATTATCATCTAGCGGAGATACAAAAATAAATTTAATTATTAAGTACAAAAATAAAAAGACCCATTATTCTTTAAAAAAGAGTAGAAAATTTGATTTAAGTCATCTTAAAGCCTTGAAAAATAAGGAATATGTAGCAAAAATAACTGTTTAGAGTGTTGATTTTTTGATCTGTTTGTATATATCAATGATTAATTTCGCACACAGCTTAAGGGCCTAGCTCTACCGGTCCATGTAAAAATGGAAACGCTGTGGTGGATTAACCGGAAAAAAATGAACGTACCAAAAGTAGATATTAAACAATTGTTAGAAGCAGGTGTTCACTTAGGACACAAAACTTTAAGATGGAATCCTAAGATGAAGCAATTTATTTTTGGTGAAAAAAACTCAATACACATTATAGACTTAACTCAGACTGTGGATTTTATCAAAAATGCTTTGATACAAGTGCATAATACAGTTTCTAGCGGTGGTAAATTATTGATTGTATCAACAAAAAAACAAGCTTCAGAGCAAGTAAGCGATCTAGCAAAAGAAACTAATCAATATTTTGTTAATTACAGATGGCTTGGAGGAATGTTAACAAATTGGAACACAATTCAGAATTCAATAAAAAGACTTAAAAAATTGGAAGATCAGTTGTCAAAAGAGAATTTAGGTTTTACTAAAAAAGAGATAATCAAATTTGGTAAAGAGAAAGAAAAATTAAATAGGTCACTTGGTGGTATTGTAGATATGAAAAAAATTCCCGATTTAATTTTTATCATTGATACAAATATTGAGTCGTTAGCAGTTGCTGAAGCAAAAAAACTTAATATACCAATAATTGCTGTTCTAGATACAAACTCAGATCCAACTGGTATAGATTTTCCAATTCCAGGTAATGATGATGCGAGAAGATCTATCAATCTTTATTGTGAATTACTTAAAGCCACCATAAAGGATGCAGAAAAATTCATAACTGGTTCAGATAAAAAAAAAGACGAAAAAATTCAGAAATCTGAAATTAAAAAAAAATAATTTTCAAAATAAAAATCAATGTCTGAGAAAAATTTATTAGATAATATCAAAAAATTAAGGGAACTTACTGGTGTTGGTTTTAAAGACTGTAAAATTGCTTTAGACGAAACAAAAGGAGACATAGAAAAATCAATAGAATTTTTAAGAAAAAAAGGTATTGCAAAAGCTTCAAAAAAAATGACCAGAACTGCCTCTGAAGGTTTAGTTCTTGTTAAAGAAGACGCAGGACAAATCTCAATTATAGAAATTAATAGTGAAACAGATTTTGTAGCTAAAAATCAAGACTTTATTAAATTTTGTAAAGAATTATCTGAAATAAATTTTTCAAATAAAGGTAATTTAGAAAAAATACAAAACTCTAAGATGAATGATGGGTCTTTAGTCAAAGATAGTTTAGTAAATCAAATTGCTAAAATAGGTGAAAAAATTACTATTAGAAGATCAAAATTTTTCGATAATACTAAAGGAATAAACTTTTTTTATGTGCACTCAGCTTTAGAAAAAAATATTGGTAAAATAGTTTCAATCGTAAAACTTGATGGTATTGATAAAGGAGAAAACGATGATCTTGGAAATAAAATGGCTATGCATATTGCTGCCTCAAATCCATTAGCAATTGATAAGGATGGAATAGACAAACAAATAGTTGATAAAGAGCTGGAGATAATAAAAGCAGAAATTATAAATTCAGGCAAACCAAAAGAAATGGCAGAAAAAATTTCAAAGGGAAAAATAACAAAGTTTTTAAATGATAATTCTTTACTCAATCAAATTTGGATTATGGATCCTAAAAAAAAAGTATCCGATATTTTGGCAGAAAATTCCAAAAAGAAAAAGATTAATATCTTAGATTTTATTAAGTATAAAGTAGGAGAAGGTGTCTAAAATTATGAATAGTGAATTTAATGAAAAAAACTTTTCTTCTAAAATGGACAAAAGTATTTTGTCTTTGAAAAAAGATATATCAACTTTAAGAACTGGTAGGGCCAATACTAACATGTTAGACACTATAAAAGTTGATGTATATGGTCAATTAATGCCAATAGAGCAGCTAAGTACTGTTAGTGTTCCAGAAGCAAGACTTATTTCGATACAAGTTTGGGATAAAGCAAATACATCATTAATTGAGTCTGCTATTCAAAAATCAGATTTAGGTATTAATCCTCAGCTAGATGGTCAAATGATAAGATTAAGAATTCCAGATTTGACAGAGGAAAGAAGAAAAGATCTTATCAAAGTTTTAAAAAGTATGGGAGAAAAAGGAAAAGTTGCTATTAGAAATATCAGAAGAGAAGCAAATGAAGATCTAAAAAAAAAATTAAAAGATAAAATTATATCTGAAGATCAAAACAAAAATTTTGAGAAAAATATTCAAAAACTTACAGACTCAAATATTCTATTAATCGAAAAAATCTTATCAGATAAAGAAAAAGAGATCAGCCAAATATGAACAAACTCAACCATATTGCCTTTATTATGGACGGCAATGGAAGGTGGGGGGAAAAGAAAAAAAAAGGAAGAAATTTTGGTCACCTTAAAGGTGTAGAGACAGTCAAAAAAGTAGTCACCAAAGCTATTGAACTTAAAATTCCAATACTAACATTTTATGTTTTTTCATCTGAAAATTGGAAACGACCAAAAAAGGAAATTTCATATCTTTTTAAACTTATTAAAAACTATTTTTTAAAAGAGATAAAAAGTGTTATTTCAGAGGGAATAAGAATTAATATATTGGGTGAATATAACAAGCTACCTAATGATTTAGCCAGCATACTAAAAAAAACTATCAATTTAACTAAACACAATAAAAAGATTATTGTAAATTTAGCTATAAACTATGGTTCAAAAAAAGAAATACTACATGCAGTAAAAAAAACAAAAAAAAAGATTAAAATTAATACATTTGAAAAAAATCTTTATACAAAAAATATGCCATTCCCAGAAATTTTAATTAGAACTGGAGGTCACCAAAGATTGAGTAATTTCATGCTTTGGCAGCTGGCCTATGCAGAACTATTCTTTCTAAAAAAACTATGGCCTGACTTTAATTCAAAAGACTTAAAAAAAATTATTTTAAAATATAAATATAGCAAAAGAAATTTTGGAGCAATATGACTTTTAAAAATTTTAGAGTTAGATTACTAACTTCTCTAGTTTTATTCTTATTAATATATTTCATATTCAGTTATAGCTTTGTTTTAAACTATGTTTTAATTATATTTGGAGTATTAGCACTTCTAGAGTTTTTTAGTATGATAAAAAAAATTACAAGTAATAAAAAATTAATGTTTATTTTAAATTTTACATTTGTAATTTATATGTTTATATTTTGTTTTTTATTTTCTTTGTTATATAATCATACAAATCTTAGATTAATTGTTTTCATTTTATTAGTAGGTTGTATTGCTTCTGATATAGGAGGCTATTTAGTTGGAAAGTTCTTTCAAGGTCCAAAATTAACAAAAATAAGTCCAAATAAAACAATCACTGGCTCCTTTGGATCTTTTATATTTACTTGCATTGTAATTTCATTTTTGATCTTTTATTTCACGAGCGATTTCAATTTAAAGATTTTATTTATTGGTTTCTCTACTTCTCTAGCTTGTCAAATTGGAGATTTATTTTTTTCATATTTAAAACGAAGAGCAAAATTAAAAGATACTGGGAATATTTTTCCAGGTCACGGAGGAGTACTTGATAGAATCGATGGAATTTTGTTGGGAATGCCTGTTGGTTTTTTATCTATTAATCTAATTTATTAATGAAAAAATATATATCAATTCTGGGATCAACAGGCTCTGTGGGATTAACCTCACTTAAAATAATTGATAAAAAAAAAAATCAATTAAAATGTTATTTATTATCTGCAAATAAGAATTTTACCATAATTTGTAAACAAATTGAAATTTATAAACCAAAATTATTTATAATAAATGATCCTTTAACTTTTGCTAAGGTCAAAAAAAAATACAAAAAAAGAAATATTAAAATTCTGAATAGTTTTAAAAATGTAAAGTTGTCACAAAAAATTGATATAACAATTTCTGCTATACCAGGAATTATTGGCCTTGAGCCAACTTTAAAAATGATACAACACAGTAAAAAAATTCTTATTGCAAATAAAGAGTCAATAATATGTGGATGGAATTTGATTAAAAGAAATGCTTCAAAATTTAAAACAAAAATTATCCCAGTAGACTCAGAGCATTTCTCTATCTACCAACTTCTCAAAAATCATGACTTAAGAGAAATTAATAAGATTTATATTACAGCTTCAGGTGGTCCTTTTTTAAAATATTCAAAAAATCAATTGAAAAAGATTACTCCACGAGATGCATTAAAACATCCTAAGTGGAAAATGGGAAAAAAAATTACTATCGATTCATCAACTTTGATGAATAAAATTTTAGAATTAATTGAAGCGCAAAAATTATTTAAAATACCTAATAAAAAATTGGATATTATTATACATCCTAATTCTATAGTTCATGCGATTATAGAACTTAAAAATGGCCTCATTAAAACAATATTACATGAAACATCTATGATAATCCCTTTAGCTAATGCAATATTTGAAAAAGACTTAAATATAAACGATTTTTTAAAACCAAAAAAAAACAAAGGTAATTTAATATTTGAAAATTTATTTTTTGAAAAAGTAGATGATAAAATATTTCCGATTATAAATATAAAAAATAAAGTAAATGAGTACCCTTCCACCCCAATTATTATAAATGCGTCTAATGAAATATTAGTTGATCAATTTCTAAAGAAAAAAATCCCTTTTTTAGCTATATTTAAAATTATAATAACCATTCTGAACAATAGTAATTATAAAAAATATGCTATAAGAGAACCTAAAAATATAAGCCAAATCAATAAAATTGACTTTTGGGCAAGGAGTAAAACTTTTGAAGAAATTAAATTAAATTATGGATAAATTTTTTACATTTTTGTTTTTATCATCTCTCTTTCTGACAAGTCTCAATGCCGAAATAGTTAAAGACGTAAAGATTAATGGAAATAAGAGGGTATCTTCTGAAACTATTAAACTCTATGGGGACGTAGAATTAAATAAAGATTACTCTAGCAGAGATTTAGACTTAATACTTAAAAATCTTTATGAGACAAATTTCTTTGAAAACGTAGACGTATCATTAGATAACAGTGTACTAACTATTAATTTAAAAGAATATCCTATCATAAATCAATTAATAATTTTAGGTGAAAGCAATAAAAGATATAAAGACCAAATTAGAAAAACTATACAATTAAAAGAAAAAAGATCATTTATAAAATCTTACTTAGTGAAAGATATTGAAAGAATTAAGTCTCTGTACTCTTCTATTGGCTTTAATAATGCAAGTGTAGAGACAAAAATAAAAAAGATCGATGAAAATAATTTTGATGTACTTATAGAAGTTAATAGAGGTGAAAAAACAAAAATTTCGTCGATAAGTTTCATTGGTAATTCAAAAGTTCGTAATAAAAGACTTAAAGAGGTTGTTGCAAGTGAGGAAGATAAATTTTGGAAAGTCATAACTAAAAATACTAATTTAAATGAGAACCTAATTAAATTAGATTTAAGATTGTTAAAAAATTATTATAGGTCACTGGGTTTTTATGATGCTGAAGTAAGTTCAAATTTAGCAGAACTTAATCAAACTGGAAATGTTGACTTAATTTACTCCATAAAAGAAGGAAAGAGATATACAATTAATAAAATTTCCACGAACGTAGATCCTGTTTTTGATAAAAATTTATTTTTTTCATTAAATGAGTCTTACCAAAAAATTATTGGTGAATATTACTCACCGTTTACAGTAAAAAGATTACTTGAAGAAATTGATGAATTAATCGAGTTCAATAATCTTCAATTTGTCGAACATAATGTTGAAGAAACAATAGAGGGAAATTCTATAAATATTGTTTTCAACATATTTGAGGGAAAAAAAACTTTAATCGAGCGAATAAATATAAAGGGTAACAGTATTACCAATGAAGATGTTATCAGGGGAGAATTAATTTTAGATGAGGGAGACCCATTTACTAAATTAAACTTAGAAAAATCCATTTCAAAAATTAAGTCTAGAAATATTTTTAAAAATGTAAATTATAAAATTTTACAAGGAACTGAAAAAGATTTAAATATCATTGAAATAGAGGTTGAGGAGAAGCCTACGGGAGAAATCAGTGCTGGAGCTGGAATAGGAACAAACGGAGGAAGCTTTTTAATTAACGTTACTGAAAATAACTATTTAGGAGAGGGAAAGTCAGTCGGATTTGATTTAGAATTAGATGCAGAAAGTTTATCTGGGACATTAAATTATACAGATCCAAATTATGATTTTCTTGGCAATTCAATTAACTATTATGTTTCAAGTGAAAAAAATGATAAATCAGACCAGGGTTACGAAAACTCAGTTACATCTGCTGGTATCGGAACCGGTTTTGAACAATATAAAGATTTATTTGCTAATCTTGGTATCAGCGCGAGTTACGATGATTTAAAAACGGATGACACTGCAACAGAGTCATTAAAAAAACAAAAAGGTACTTTTTCTGATCTTTCCGGTAATTATGGTTTTAAATACGACAAACGTAATAGAGCCTTTATGCCTACAAGAGGATCAATTCTAAGTTTTGGCCAGTCATTTCCAATTATTGCAGATAAGTCTTCTATAACTAATACCTTAGCTTTGAGTTCATATAAGTCTTTTAATGAAGATGTTGTAGGGGCAGGAAAAATATTTCTAACTTCAGTAAATGGCTTGGGTTCAGATGATGTTCGTTTAAGTAAAAGAGTAGGATTAAGCTCTAGAAGATTAAGAGGTTTTGAAAGAGGTAAAGTTGGACCAATGGACGGAAATGATCATGTTGGAGGAAATTATGCTGCGGCTGTAAATTTAGAGACAAATTTACCTAATTTGCTGCCTGAGGACACTAACACAGATGTTCATCTTTTTTTAGATTTTGGAAATGTATGGGGTGTTGATTATGATAGTTCTCTAGAAGATAGTAATAAAATAAGATCATCTACTGGCATAACAGCTAGTTGGCAGTCTCCAATAGGACCTTTAAGTTTTACTTTGTCCCAAAACTTATCAAAAGCCGATACCGATGTTACTCAAGACTTTAGTTTTAATTTAGGAACTACTTTTTAGAACAAAAATGTTAAAAAAATTTTCATTAATTATAATTTTATTTATACTAAGCCCGACCATATCTTTTGCAGAAATTCCTCACTATGTAGATTTTAAATATATACTTAATCAAAGCGATGCAGGAAAAAAAGCCCAAACTTCTCTAAAAAATAAGCTGGATAAGGGTATAAAAGATTTACAATCAAAAGAAAAAAAAATTTTGGATGAAGAAAAAAAAATTATTCAACAAAAAAAACTAATTTCACCAGAAGAATATAAAAAAAAAGTATCCGAATTAAGAGCTAAAGTTTCTTCTCTTCAAAAAGAAAGAAATACATTAATAGAAACGGTTTCTAAACAACGTACAAAAGCAAGAAATGAGTTATTAAAAGCCGTAAATCCTATAATTAGAGAATATATGAAAGAGAAAAAAATAAGAATGGTAGTAGATAAAAAAAGTTTGTTGATGGCAGATGAGAATCTTGACCTTACTAAAATTATAACTGATTTGCTTAATAAAAAAATTAAATCAATAAAGTTCAATTAAGTTTAGATGAAATCAAGATTTTTTTTTGATAAAAAAAAAGTAAAAATAACAAAAATCTTTCCTAATAATAAATTTAAAAAAGAATTTATAGTTAATGATGTGCTTCCCTTAGAGTCAGCCAACACAAATGATATTACCTTTTTTGATTCTATTAAATATAAATATTTAGCTGAAAAGACTAAAGGATCAGTTTGTATTACATCTTCAAAGCTTGAAAAATTCTTACCAATAAAAACTCACAGAATAATTGTAGAAAATGTGTTGTTAGAACTTGCAAAAACAATAAAAAAAATTTATTTGAAAGCAGATATCGATTATCCAGATTTTTCCCTCAAAAAACCAAATAAGAATAAATATAAAAATGTTAAATTTTGTAATAATGTTTTAATTGGCAATAAAGTAAAAATTGGTAAAAATACAGTTATAGGTTCAAATACTATAATTGAAAAAAATGTAATAATTGGAAAAGATTGTGTAATTGGATCAAATATTATTATTAAAAACTCAATAATTGGAGATAGAGTTGTGCTTCAGGATAATTGCAAAATTGGACAAAAGGGATTCGGCTTTATCCCACAAAAAGAAAAAAATTTAAAGTTTCCTCATATAGGAAATGTAATAATAGAAAATGATGTTGAAATCGCCTCTGGTTGTACAATTGATAGAGGATCAGTAGACGATACATTTATAGGAAAAAACACTTATATAGATAACCAAGTGCATATAGCGCATAATGTTAAAATAGGATCCAATTGTATGATAGCAGGTCAAGTAGGATTCGCAGGCAGTGCTAAAATTGGAAATCATGTTTCTATTGGAGGTCAAGCTGGTATCTCAGGACATTTAAAAATTGGAAATAATGTGAGGATTGGGGGAGGAAGCGGAGTAATAAAAGACATTGAAGACAACCAAATAGTTATGGGATATCCTGCAATACCTTTAAGAGATTTTTTAAAAAAGAGATAATGACTACAAAAGAGATAGATAGAAAAAAAATTGAAAGTTTACTTCCTCATAGGAAGCCTATGTTATTAATTGATAAACTTATAAATATTGTCCCATTAAAATCAGCTACAGCAATAATGCACGTCAAAAAAGATGGTTTTTATGTGCAAGGTCACTTTCCTAATCAGCCTGTAATGCCTGGAGTATTAATAGTTGAAGCTTTTGGTCAAGCGGCAGCCGCGTTAACTGCTCATGGAATAAATCCAAAAGAGTATGAAAATAAATTAGTTTTTTTAATGAGCGTAGATAAAGCTAGATTTAGAAATCCTGTAATACCAGATTGCGAACTACATTTAGATATTGAAGCTATCAGATCTCATGGAAGAGTTTGGAAATATAAAGGTACAGCGAAAGTTGAAGGTAAAAGAATGGCTGATGCTGAATGGTCGGCAACCATAGTTGATAGAAAATGATACATAATTCAAGTGTAATTGATAAAAATGCAATTATTGCAAAAAATGTAAAGATAGGCCCTTTTTGTTTTGTAGGTCCAAATGTAAGAATTGAGGAAAACGTTGAGCTTGTTTCCAACGTACATATTGATGGAAACACAAATATTGGAAAAGGAACTAAAATCTTTCCATTTGCTAGTATAGGAACAGAACCACAAGATTTAAAATTTAAAGGAGAAAAAAATAGTCTTATAATTGGAGAAAATAATTTAATTAGAGAATATGTTACAATTAATCCGGGCACAGAGGGAGGTGGATCAAAAACAATAATAGGAAATAATTGTTTGTTAATGATTTCTTCTCATGTGGCTCATGATTGTAAAATTGGAAATAATGTTATTATTGCCAATAACGTTCCTTTAGGAGGGCATGTGACTATCGAAGACTCAGTTGTTATTGGAGGAAATTCTGCAGTACAACAATTTACCAGAATTGGTAGATTAGCAATGATTGGTGGTATGACAGGTGTTTTAAAAGATGTAATTCCCTTCGGCCTATCTATTGGTAATAGAAATTTTTTACAAGGCCTTAATTTAATCGGCTTAAGGAGACAACAATATGATAATAAAAAGATAATGGGACTAAGCAAGGCATATAAAGATATTTTTGGTTCAAAAAATTTACATGAAAATTTAAAAAAGATTAATGGTGAATATAAAGAAAATGAACTTGTAGGTGAAGTAATTAAGTTTATAGAAAAAGATAAAAAAAGACCAATTTGTTCACCGCTAAGTTAAAATATTTATGATCGGGTTAATTTTTGGAGAAACTGATTTTCCAAAATATATATTAAAAAAAATAAAAAAAAAATACCAATATATAATAATAGATTTAACAAAAAAAAAAGTTTTTAAAAAAGATAAAAATTCTTATTCTGTTTCTATTGGTCAATTCGGAAAAATATTATCAATATTAAAATCAAATAATTGTAAAAAAGTTTTATTTGCAGGAAAAGTAGCTAAACCAAATTTAAAATCCATAAAATTAGATTTTAAAGGAATTTATTACATGCCAAAAATTATAAAAAGTTCAAAACTGGGGGATGCTGCAATTTTAAAACAAATTATAAATATTTTAAAAAAAGAAAAAATTAAAACATTGAGATCAAACAAATTTACTCCTGAAATAAGTTTATCCAAAGGAAATTACACATTAATTAAACCAAATACCTTTGATAAAAAAGATATACTTTGTGGAGAAAAAGCTCTTAAAAAGTCTGGAAACTTTTCATTTGTTCAAGGCACGATTTGTAGAAATAATAAAATTCTTGCGATTGAGGGCAGCGGAGGTACACAAAAAATGATAAAAAAAGTGAAAAAAGTAAACAAATCTCTCAGTGGTATACTAATAAAATACCCTAAAAAAAGACAAGATTTGAGAGTTGACCTTCCTACTGTAGGGTTAGAAACTTTAAAACAGTGTAAAACGGCAGGACTTAAAGGAATAGTTCTTAAACATAAATTAAATATTTTTTTAAATAAAAGGCAAAGTGTCAAATACGCAAATAGAAATAAAATGTTTATTCTTATTAAATGAAAAAACTACTTATAATTTTTCTTTTATTTTTCACAAATTTAAGTGCTAATGACTTTAAACTGGAGAAAATTATTAAAGGGTTCGATAGCCCTTGGAGCTTGACATTTATAAACAGCCAATATTTGTTGGTTACAGAAAAGCCTGGAAATATCAAACTTATTAATTTAAATGAAAAAATAATAAAAGATATAAGTCATAATCTTAAAGTCCTAGAAGATGGTCAGGGAGGATTATTAGATATACTTCACAAAGACAGCATTGTATTTGTCTCATACTCTGAAAATAGATCAAATGGAATGTCCAGCACCTCTGTTGCAACAGCAAAATTTAATACTGAAAAACTTAATTTTAAAAACATTTTTCAAGCCCAGCCTCCTATAAATTCTGGATATCATTTTGGATCCAGACTGGTAATAAAAAATCAACATTTGTATATAACCGCCGGAGAGAGAGGACAAGGAATGATAGCTCAAGATCATACTAAACACCCTGGTAGTATTATAAGAATAAATTTAGATGGGTCGATTCCAAAAGATAATCCAAAATTTATTAATAAAAAAAATTGGTTACCTGAAATTTATCAAATTGGTGTTAGGAATCCTCAAGGAATGTCTCTTTCACCTTTCGATGATAAAATATATTTGACTAATCATGGCGCAAGGGGAGGCGATTGGTTCGGAACAGCAAATTTTGGAGAAAACTATGGTTGGAAAATTTTAGGCTGGGGAGGAACTAACTACTCAGGGACTAAAATTGGTCCAAAATGGAAACCTGGTTTTACAAAAGCAATTAAGTACTGGGTTCCATCTATCGCAGTAAGCGCAATGATAATTTATAAAGGTGAAACATTTAAAGAATGGAACGGTGAGGCTTTAATTACATCTCTCAAAGACCAATCTTTGAGGAAATTAAAATTTGATAAATCAAAATTTATAAAAGAGGAAATTATATTCAAAGGTGATATAGGAAGAATAAGAGATATCAAAATACATGAGAACGGAGATCTTTATTTACTATCTGACAAGGGTGAACTTTGGAGAATGTACAAGTGAAAAAAATATTTATACTCACAGGTGAGCCGTCGGGAGACAAACTGGCATCAAAAGTAATTAAAGAACTAAAAAAAGATAATTCGGGAATTGAATATTTAAGTGTAGGAGGTGAAAATTTAAAAGCTTTAGGCATAAAATCGATTTATGACTTAAAAGAGATTACCTACATAGGTTTTACAAATGTAATAAAAAATATTTTCAAAATTAATAGAAAGATTAATGATACGGTGAAGGCTATCAAAGATTTTAAACCAGATATTCTATTTACAGTTGATAGTCCCGATTTTACTTTGAGAGTTGCTGAACGTTTAAAAAAACAAGAACCAAAGATAAAAACTATTCATTATGTTGCACCTCAAGTTTGGGTTTGGAGAGAAGGAAGAGTTAAGAAAATAAAAAATTACATTGATCATATTCTTTTATTATTTAATTTTGAAAAACCTTATTTTGATAAAGAGAATGTGAGTAATGAATTTGTAGGCCACCCGTTATTAGACGCATCTTCTGAAAGTAAAATAGATATCAATCAAATATTTGAAAAAAATAAAGCATTAATATCAGTTTTTCCAGGAAGTAGAGTATCTGAAATCGAAGTTTTAATGCCTATCCTCTTGGATTTTATAAAATTAATGAATAAAAAGTATCAAGATTTTATTTATATATTTCACTCGACAAAACAACATTATGATTTAATTCAATCCTACGTAAAATCTCAAAATATAAGTAATTGTGAAATTATTAATGATGATAAAATAAAGTCTCATACTCTTAAGAAATCTGTATTTGCAGTTGCTAAATCCGGAACAGTCTCTCTAGAAATTTGCAAATCTAAAGTTCCGTCCATCATTCTCTATAAAATGAATTTTCTAAACTATTTAATTGTTAGATCTTTGGCAAAAGTTAAATTCGCAAATATTATTAATATTGCAGCCGGAAAAGAGGTAATACCTGAATTGCTTCAATCTAAGTGTAATCCAAAAGATTTATTCAAATCTGTAAGTTCTTTTATTGATGACCCAAATAAGATTAAGGAGCAGGTTGAAAAGACTCAATCGATCCTAAATACATTCAAAACTGATATTTCTTCATCAATACTTGCGAGTAAAGCTTTAAGTAAATTTTTATAGATTGCTGACACCTTTCTTTAAAATGTAACCCATTTTTTTTTAGATGACGATTTAACACAGCCATCTATAAACTTTGCTGTAAGTAAACCCTCATATGCAGTTGGAAAATAAAATCTTTTCTTACTATTTTTTGAATTAATTTTTGATGCGATTTCTTTATATAAATTTGAAAAAGCACTAAGATATCCCTCAGGATGCCCGTATTTAATTCTTGAAAAGTTTTTTGAGAAACCACTTTCATTGAAACCTCTTTCTAAAACTTTTGTAGCGCCATTAGCAGCATTATATCTTAAATAGTTGGGATCATTCTGTACCCATTCTAAACTGCCCATTGAACCAAATACTCTTATACGTAATCCATAAATACCACCTTTTGCAGTGGTTGATGCCCAAAATAAACCCTTTGCTCCATTCTCATAATTTATGAAAACTTGAGCGTTTGTATCAAATTTAATTTTTTTTGAATATTGTTTGATATCTGCGAATAAGCTTTTCCCTTTAAGACCGGTAATGTAATTACATAAATGATATGCATGAGATCCTATTTCATTAAGTACAGTAGAAACTCCGGCTATCTTTTTATCTAATTTCCATTTAAATATTTTTTTTGCAGAACCAGGGGTAACTTTTTTACCATTAGACCAGTCCTGGACATATTCGACATTAATATATTCAATATTTCCAAGTTTCTTATCTTCTACCAATTTTTTAGCACATCTTACCATTGGGTAGGCCGAATAATTATGTGTGAGCCCGTAAATAATCTTTTTATTACTTTTAATTGTTTTATAAAGCTTTTTAGCTTGAGACAGCGAACCTGCAAAAGGTTTATCAGATATTACATGGATATTATTTTTAATAAATAGTTCTGCTATTTCTTGATGACTTCCAGGCGGTGTCATAATCGCAACTACATCAATACCATCTCTCTTTTTTTTTTCAGAATAGCAAAGATCTTTATAATTTTTGTAACACCTATTTTTTTTTATTCCTAAACTTGTCCCAAAAGATTGACTGATTTTATAATTTCTTGAAAAAACGCCAGCTACAATTTCATATTTGTCATCAAATCTTGATGCTATTCTATGTACATGCCCGATCCAAGATCCAGGCCCCCCACCAATGATACCAAGTTTAAGTTTTTTCATTAGTTTACTTTTATTTTTTTTCCTGTTTTAGCGCTTCTTAGTATGGCATCAAATATTTTAAGTGATTGCAAGCCATCATTTCCACTTACTTTTGGTTTAGCTTTTCCAGATACAACATCGCATAAGTGATCAATTTGATTTATTAAAGTAAATCTACTCAAACGAATATTAAAATCCTTATGATAGATTGGTTTCCACCAACTTCTCTCGCCTTTATTATACCAATGTTTTAAATTCGGAAATTGTATCGAGCCTTTTGTCCCTCCAATAAAATATGCTGATTGATTTGTTATAGGGTAGGCAGGATTTTCTCCAGCTGTAAGCTCATAACTGTAAGGAGCTACAATAGTATCAGAAACACTTAATGTACATAAAGCACCTGATGTAAAGGTAAAATTTACAATTGCGGTGTCTTCAACTTCATATTTTCTAATTTTATTTGAGGTTGTTGCTTGAACATGAGTTATAGGACCGAGCAGGTAACAAATTAGATCAATATCATGTACAAGATTAATGCCTAAAGGACCTCCCCCTTTTTTTATACGCCATTTTTCCTTGTACCAATCTTTATTTTTATATAACCAGCACATAACATTAGCAGCAACAATTTTTCCAAGATTACCGCTATCTATTTGTTTCTTTACTTTAGTAACTATACTGTTGTGTCTTCTATGATAGCCAATAAGTAGATGAGTTTTATTTTTTTTTGAGCTCTGAATAATTTTTTTTGCTTTTGAGATGTTATCGGAAATTGGTTTTTCTAATAAAACAGGTATTTTTGCATTTAAAAAGCTTATCGTATGCTTTTCGTGAAACTGATTGGGTGTAGCTACAATTACAGCATCTGGTTTATTATTACTAAGTAATTCAGTCGATGATCTATAGAATGGAACTTTAAACTTTTTAGCATGAATTATTGAGTTTTTATTAACATCAACAATTGAATGGAGTTTTGCTTTTTTTGAAACACTTAAAGCTTTTAAATGCTGACTCCCCATCAAACCAATTCCAACAACTGCAATCTTTATTTTGTTTTTCACTTTAATATTTAAGATTAAATTTATAGTTATTTTGTCGATAACCGCTTTTCATGACTTTAAGATAATACTTTGCGGGTTTTAAAGTAGGGGTTTTTCGTTTCATAAAATAATACATTACTTTTTTTCTATTTTTATTAAAAAATTTTTTTATATATAACTTAGGAAAGTCTTCGTATCTATCTAATTTTTTCTCTGTTGCTTTATCTATTTCATAGATTATACCTTTTACACTTGAATCCTTTTTTCTTTGTATATCTGGTACTCTATATTTTGATCTAAAAACTAATTCAAATCCTTTCAAAATATGCTTACTTAGATATTTGGCATATTTATATTTTTTCAAAAAAATTTTTTTATTAAGATTTGTACCGTAAGCAAAGTACAAAAGTTTCTTATTATTTATCATTAAAAAATTTTGTTTGAGATTTGAACTTGGTCTGGATGAATACAGGCTTTACCACCAAAACCTAACTTTTTTACAGAATTACATGATTTTTCAAATCCATTTAAATCTTTAAAGTTTAAAAAAGAGGTATCTATTGGGCTCTTAATATTTTTAGATTTATTTACAATATTTTTTCTAAATTCTAATATTTCTTTTTCATCTTCTGAAATCTTAAGATTTATAGATTTAGCTAAATCATGAGAGCCAAAAGATATAATTTGAATTCTTTCTGAAAAAGAGCAAATTTCCTCAAGATTAGCTAGACCGTTTATACTTTCTAAAATTGGGATTACATTAGTTTTCAATTTCTCAGTTTTTTTTAATAATGTATCTACCTCAATTAATTGTTTTTTTGTTTCAGTAAACGGAAGGAATATTCCAGGGAATTTTTCTGCTGTTACAAATTCTAAATCAGAATTCTTATTTATCCTTATATATGTTTGATTTTTATTGACATTGCATTCTTTTATTATTTTTTTAGCTTGATCTTTCTGGTCTTCAGGAACAGTTGACTCTAAGTCAAGAACAATTAAATCTGCGTTTAATGTATAAGCCTTTTTAATTTTTTTTTCTTCATGTCCTGGAACGAATAAAACAGATCTATATTTCATACTTACTTAATTTATTAAAATCTAAATCAATTCCAAGACCTGGTCCTGAAGGTAATTTATACTTTCCATTTAACGCTCTTTTAAAATTTGGGTAAAATTCTTGATCAATATCCAAATAGAATCTCTCAATATAGGTATCCTTTTCCATTAACGCAGCTAATTGAAGTGTAGCTAAAAAACCTGGTCCAAAATAAGCAGTATGAGGCATTACAGAGATATCATTTTTTTCTGCATGCTGAATTATTTTGAACATCTCGTAAATACCACCAACTTTTATTACTGACGGTTGAATAAAAGTAACCGCTTTTTGTTTGATCATTGATTTAAACTCAAATTCTGTACACGCATTTTCCCCACAGGCTATGGGTATTCCAAGTTCTTTATTCAATTTTGCAAGAGTTTCATAATCTTCCGGCGGGTAAATAGGTTCTTCCAACCAAGTTAGTTTCATACTTTTTAAAAAATCTTTTTTGGATATAGTTTCTTCATAAGTCCAAGGACAATTAGTGTCTAACATTAAAGGTAAATTACCTGTCCCTTTTCTTCCAGCTTCAATACAATCATTTTCTATTTCATGAAGTTTTATAGCTTGGTAACCATCATCTAATGATTGCTTACATTTTTGCTCTATAATTTTTGGATCTCCATATCTAAAAAGACTTGAATAGGCTTTAAATAGATCTTTATTTTTTTTCCCTAACAATTCATGAATTGGCTTATTTTTTTCTTTGCCTAAAGCATCCCATAATGCAATTTCAACACCAGATATTGCAAACATTGTTATTCCGTATCTCCCAAATAAGTGCAAAGATTTTTGAAGAGTTAAAAGAAGTTCTGATATATTACTCATATCTTTTCCAACGAGTAAAGGAGCTACCATTTCTTCAATTGCGATTTTAACCGCTTTCCAACTTGTATAACCAAAGGCTTCACCCCAACCAGTTATACCTTTATCTGTTTCAATTTTTACTAAGTTAAATTCTAAACTTTTCCATTCTTTTCCATGAAAAATTACCTTTTTTCCTCCATGACTAAACGGCATACTCAAAGTGATAGCTTTGATTGATTTAATTTTCATTATCTAAATTTTTTGAAATTTGGCTTTCTTTTTTCTAGAAACGCTTTGGCGCCTTCTGCCTGTTCTCCAGTTTTAAAATAATCAGGAGCAACTTCTTCAACCATACCTTTTTGAGTAATCTTTAAAATTTCTTCAAATTGCTTTCTAAAACTGGCCTTTAATATCTTCAAACAAGTTGGTGCAGCTTTTAAAATTTCGTCTCCGTACTTTTTAACTTCCTCTTCTAATTTATCTTTTTTTACTACTGAATTTACCAAACCCCAATTCATCATCTCTTTTGCAGAGTATCTTTTGCAAGTCATCCACATTTCTCTTGCACGTTTGTGTCCTAAAATATTTGCAGAGTGGGCAACGATAGCACCTCCCGCTGGAGAACCAACTCTAGGACCATTTTGTCCAAATATAGAATTCTCACTTGCAATAGTTAAATCACAGAAGTAAGCCATATGATTTCCACCACCAATCGCGTATCCATCCACTTTAGCTATGATTGGTTTGCTACATTTTGTTAAGTGAATATGAAATTCGTATTCATGATCTTGAAATTCTTTAGAGCTTTCCCAATTCATATCTCCACCTGAGCAAAAAGCTCTATCTCCAGCACCTGATAAAACTATTACTCCAACTTCTTTATCTTTTTCTGCAGCATCAAGAGCTGTCTTAAGTTCTTGAAGAGTTACTGGTGTAAAAGCATTTAATACCTTAGGTCTATTAATAGTGACATGAGCGAAATCACCTTTAACTTCATATAATATATCTTTAAATTGCATGAGATCTAATCTCCTCTACAGATTCTGGATTTAATAGCGTTGATAAATCACCTGGATCTTGGTTTGCTAAACATGATTTTATAACTCTTCTCATTATTTTCATATTTCTTGTTTTAGGTAAAT
Source organism: uncultured Pelagibacteraceae bacterium (assembly GCA_902589305.1). Classification (GTDB taxonomy): domain Bacteria; phylum Pseudomonadota; class Alphaproteobacteria; order Pelagibacterales; family Pelagibacteraceae; genus Pelagilacustribacter. Next base: position 17,797 of record CACISL010000004.1, on the reverse strand, counting down.
CTTTTACAAAAATTACTTTATCAGGCTTAAATGATTTCCCTAAATCTTTTATAACTAAATCTTCAAAAAAACTTTCTTTTTGATCATTATTTTCTGCAGGAACTATAGATAAAATAATTTTTGACCCTTTATTTTCGTCAGGTATTCCAACAGCAGCAACCTCTTTTGCTTTTCCACTCTTTACTATAACACTCTCGAGCTCAGAAGGACCTATTCTTTTACCTGATACTTTAATAGTATCATCAGATCTTCCATGTAAGTACCAATGGCCATCAGCGTCTCTACTTGCAAGATCACCATGCACCCAATAATCTTTAATTACACTCCAATAATTATCGATATAACGCTTATCGTCATTCCATAAACTTTTCGTTAATCCGATTGATGATTTTCTCATGACCAATTCACCCATTTCATTAGTAGAAACTTTTTTTCCATCTAAATTTAAGATATCCGCGCTCATTCCGGGAATGGGAGCATTAAAAGATCCAACCTTAAAAGGACGATGTAAACAACAATGCAAAATAGAACCAGAAACTTCAGTGCCCCCAGCTGAATTCATAATAGGAACTTTAGATTTCCCTATGACTTGAAATAACCATTTCCAAGGTTTTTCTGTCCAAGGTTCTCCACCAGTACAAATCATTCTTAATGAGATTAAATCTAAATCTTTAAAAAGTTTTTCATCTTTAATCATTTGTGCTCTGATGAGAGCAGGGGAAAGCTCTGTCCAGGAGACCTTATATTTTTCTATAAGTTTCCAAAAACGAACCTCATCAGGAAAATCAGGCACGCCCTCAGCGATTACCATTTGTGCTCCGTGTGCAGAAGCTATTGTTGCAGACTTAGAACCCACCATCCATCCCATATCAGCCATACACAAATGAATATCAGTTTGTTTAAAGTCTGCTAAAACTCCTTCATCAAATGACATCTTAGCAACTAAACCAATGTGAGTATAAACACATCCTTTGGGTTTTCCGGTTGTACCTGATGTAAAGTGGATAATAGCAGGATCCTCAGCATCGGTTTCCTCTGTTTTTAAATTATCAGGAACATTTTGAAAATTTTCCCAGTTAAAGATTTTCTTTCCTTTCTCTTTTCCTAATAAAAAAATTTTTTCTAAAGAAATGACTTGATCTAATTCATTTTTAATTTGATCAAACATTCTTATTTCTTTTGCTTTTCTAAATGTTTTTTCAACAGTAAAAATACCTTTGGCTTTTGCTATATTAAGTCTCTCAATAACTGCCTTTGATCCATATCCAGAGAATAAAGGTAGCACTACACACCCAATTTTTAAAATAGCAAAGTAAGCAATGTAAGTTTCTATAAATTGAGGCATGTAAAGTGCGATTACATCACCTTTTTTAAAGCCATTTATTTTTAGAGTATTCCCAATCTTTGAGATTTGCTTATCAAATTCTTCATAAGTAATTGAGCTTTCTTTCCCGTCTTCTCTTTCGGCAAAAATGAAAGTTTTTTTGAAAAATTCCTTATCTTTATGTCGATCTATACAATTTAAAACTATATTAGTTTTTCCTCCGACACACCATTTTGTCCAAGGAGTCCCTTTTGATTCATCTAATATTTTTGAATAGGGTTTATAAAATTTTAAATCTGAAAATTTTATAACATTGTCCCATAACCATCCGGGATCAGAAAAACTTTTTTTCTCTAATTCATCATAATTTTTTAATTTACAATGTTGTATAAACTTAGTTAGTTTTGAATTTTCAATTTGCTCTTTTGATGGTTGCCAAATGATTTCTCTAGACACAGATCCTATACGTACATACCCTCTTTGATTTTGATAATACTATACATTAAATCATTTAATGGAGTTTTTATCCCATGTTTTTTACCTATCCTAGAGACAGCACCACTAATAAAATCAATTTCCGAGGCTCTCTTTTTAAGAACGTCAAATGCCATGGAAGACTTATTTGTTTGCCTAGAGTCGACAATTCTATTAAACATTTCTAAACACTCATCTTCTGTTACATCGACACCATCTGCTTTGGCTACATTTCTCGTTTCAAGAATTATATCTTTTCCTAATTTTCTAGACAAGTTTTGATTTTTATTGCTGATATATAAATCTGTATGATGAAGATCAAATATAGCTGATAGAGGACCAATTGCAGTAAGCGCAAATAACTTCATCCATTTTCTTTTTTTTATATTCTCTTCAGTTCTTGTTTCTAATCCAAAAGCGGTAAAAGTTTCAGCCAAATTTTTTACTCTTTCAGTTGTTCCACCATCATATTCACCTATCCAAGATGGAAGACTCGCATGATTTTGAATAATTCCTGGACCTTGAACACTTGCTGCTTGAGTAGTAGATCCCCCTAACACTTTATCTTTACCAGCAATTTCTTGCATGATTTCCTCATGACCAATACCGTTTTGAAAAGACATTAACATTGTCTTATCACCAATGATATTTTTTGAATTTGTCAAAGCTGTTTTTAAAGCTGTTGCCTTACACATCACTATAATTGCATCAACTTTATTTAATGTTTTAGGTTCAGTGGTAGCTTTAATTTTAATTGTTCGATCTCCACCATGACCCATCATTTTTAACCCTTTTTTATTAATTTCATCTACATGTTCTTTCCAAACATCTATAAGAGTTACATTTAAACCTTTTTCAGCTAGTAATCCGCCGAAAAGACAGCCCATAGCACCAGCACCTAATACTGCAACTTTAGTATCTTTCTTTATCATTAAGCTTTCATTTTTACTTGAACACCAAAAAAACCTGTTGGTTTGATCATTAAAACAACTATCATTAGTAAAAAGGCGTACAAATCTTTGTGACTTCCAGAAATATAAAAAGAAGAAGCTGTTTCAAATATTCCAACTGTAAAACCTCCAACTATTGCACCAGGCAGATTGCCAAAACCACCAACAACTGCAGCAGCAAAAGCTTTCATAAGAATAATGTAACCCATGAATACGACAACTTGATAAGTTGGACCTACTAAAGTTCCGCCAATACCTGCTATGGCACAAGCAATACCAAAAATAATTGATATATATAACGGCACGTTTATTCCAACCAGATTTGAAACATCTTTAGAGTAAGCTACGGCTCTAATACCTAATCCCATTTTTGTTTTATTTAAAAAGAACCAAAGACCTGCAGCTACAGATAAACCAACTACAATCATCCAAATATAAGTAATCGGTAAAAATAGTCCTCCAATTTCCATTGGCAAACCTAATTCAGCAGGGAAAGGTTTTGCTACTGGATTCCAAATTAAATAAGCAACGTTTATTAAAACTACTGAAAGACCAAATCCACATATGATTATTCCCATTCCAGCTACAGTGTAACCACCACCTTTTTTTGTTAGAGGTCTTAAGAAAACTCTTTCAATAAAAACCCCAAATAAACCCATTGAAACAAAGGCTGTAAATAAACAAACTACGTAAATTATCCAACCATAAGCATCAGGAAATATATTAAAAATCCAATCTTGATTACCCAAAAGATTAAACATGGTAAGACCGGCAAAAGCACCTATCATGAAAAATTCGCCGTGAGAAAAATTAACTACATCTAGACCTGTGTAGATTAACGAAATTCCAAGCGCAACTAAACCATAAATAATACCAACAGAAAGACCAATTGTTAAAACTGATTTGAGCGATTCAATATTCATATCGGGGCTATTTACACACCAACCAATATAAAGAAGCACAAATGTTCCGAATATGATATTTTCACCTTTTTTTCCTATTCTCAGTTTATTAAACATTGGCTTTAGTCCCTCCAAGATATGACTCTTTTACACTTTCGTCGTACATTAATTTCTTACTATCGCCCTCAACATTGATTACACCGTCTTTAATCACATACCCGTAATCAGCAAGTAATAATGCCATCCTAACATTTTGTTCAACGACTAGAACTGTTAGTCCATCTTGTCTTATTCTATTAATATTTTTAAAAATATCTAAAACAATTTGAGGCGCTAAAGCAGCACTAGGTTCGTCTAGCATTATCATTTTAGGATTAGACATTAATCCTCTTCCAATACATAACATTTGTAACTCACCACCTGATAAAGTTGCGGCCAACTGATCTTTTCTTTCATTTAATCTTGGAAAATAGTTATAAACTTTTTCTAAATTATCTAATAGTTGTTGCTTACTTTTCAAAATAAAGCCGCCCAATTTTAAATTTTCAGTGACAGACATTGCAGGGAAAACATCCTTTCCTTGAGTTACTTGCACTAATCCTCTTCCAACTATTTCGTGAGCGGGTAAGTTTTGAATTTGCTCACCATTAAATTCGATCGTACCTTTCCATGATCTAATTAATCCAGATGCAGCTCTCAGAATTGTTGATTTGCCTGTACCATTACCACCTAGCAATGCAACTATAGATTGTTTTTCAACTTTCATATTAGCTCCATTTAAAATTTGTACAGAGCCATATCCAGAAATAAGTTGATTTATCTTAAGCAATCATCCTCCAATTTTTTTTTTCTGATTTACCAAAATGTAATTATTAGTCATAGACATTATAACTATTATTTTATAGCCTTAGCAACAATTAAATAACAAATGGGGGAAATAATGAATAAACTTAAATTTGTTTTTTCAGCAATTGTCTTTTCCGCAGGTTTAGTAATCACAACTTTAGCTCAAGCAGAAACAATCAAAATTGGTGTTTCTTTTAGAATGCTATCAGATGTTGGTTATAAACACGGAGAGTTAATTACTGATACTGTTGCAAAGTGGAATAAAGAAGGCACTATCAACGGTCAAAAAATCGACTTAACACTTTATAACGATGAATGTAAATCAGAGAAAGGTGTAGCAAACGCAACAAAACTTGCTTACCAAGATAAAGTTCACGTTATAATTGGATCTAGCTGTAGTTCAGTAACATTACCTATGGTACCTGTTTCAGCTAAAGCTAAAGTTCCACAAATCATACCTCACTCAACAAATGCTGACATTACTAAAAAAGGTAGTGAATACATTTTTAGAGTACCTGTATCATCAAGATTTTACAAAATCGTACAAGGTAAATTTACTGCAGAAAATCAAGGTACTAAGATAGCTTATATCTATGGTCCAGATGCTGCTGGTAAAGATTTTGCATTATCTTTAGCTGATTACATGAGAGAGAACTACAACGTTGAGCCAACTTATATGGTTCAATCTGGAGAAAAAGAAACTGACTTTAGAAGTTACTTAACTAAAGCTAAAGCTACTAATCCAGAAGTTCTTGTAATTTCAGCTTTATTGGATGAAACAGTTAGAGGACTTGTACAATCGTATGAAGTTGGAATACCAAAATCTGTTCACAGAGTAACAGCTTCTATTGGTTCTAAAGTAGAGATACCAATAAATGCTGGTTCTGCTGCAAAAGGTGTAACTTTCTCAGCTGCATTTGCTGCATCTGACACTAGACCTGTAGCTAAGAAATTTGTGAAAATGGTTAAAGACAAATATGGTGTTGTACCTGGTCACGACTTTTCACAAATGATGGACTTACTAGATATTCTAGAGATTGCTCTTAAAAAAGTTAAATTCACTGGAGATCTAGCAGCTGACAGAAATAAAGTTAGAGACGCAATTGCTGCTACAACTGACTTTAGAGGTTTGGCTTCTGGTCCAATCAATTTCTGTAAATCAGGAACGCCTGAGTGTAGAGATGGTAACAGAACTCCTGTTATGATTGAGTACACTAAAGGTGGAAAAAACTTTAAAACAAAAGTTGCTGGTACTGTAACATTTAATGCTAGCGCTGGTTTATAATAGTTAAAAAAATTGTGAGCGGTAGGTAAAACTACCGCTCATTTTTTCAAGGAAACCACAAAAATGATAAACGTTAATAAATTGAAGAAAGTAAAAAGCAACTTTCCTGTAATGGTTGGCATAGGTGCTATTTCAAAAAAAGATTGTGAAAAACTTATAGACGAAATTCGAAATGCAAAATCATTCGATGATTTAATACAAGGTGGTAGAAATAGAATTAACAAAGGGTCAAGTAATTTTAAAAATTATTTAAAAAAATCAAAATTATCTAACAAATTATATAAACAATTTAATAGCCAATCTTTTTACAAAAGAGTTGAAAATAGATTTAAAAAAACTTTTAAGGATTATGGTTGGTCAAATGCATACTTGCCCAGCAAATTTTTACGAGAAAAATTTACAAATAAAAAATTGATGAATTCAAAAGAATTAATGAAAATGTTGGGTAAAACTTATAAAAACCCGAATGTCAATTTAGATATAGATTTCTCTGTTTCTAGAGGCGGTTATAGATTAAGGCCCCACAGAGATGATGTAACAAGACTTTATAATTTTCTTATTTATTTAAATGATATACCCAAAAAAAATGGCGGAGCTTTATCAATTTTTAAAAAGAAAACTGATATGAAATATAGAAAAAGTTTTAAAAGATTTCCTAGTATTTCTGAACTATCAAAAGTTAAAGAATTTACCCCATCAAAAGGGAGTGTAATTTTCTTCCAATCCACACCTAACTCTTACCATGGCGTATCTTTATTTAGAGAAATCAAAGGTAAGAAAAGATTTTTCATTTATGGAAGTTATGCTTTAAGCAAACCTGTTGTATGGAGATATAAAAACGTAAGCTATTTACCTAAAATTAAGAAAACAAATAAAAGAATGCTTACATCTTCACATGACTCTGATTATTTAATGAGAGACGTTGGATAATGGAAAAATTTAAATCGATTATCAGAGATTATCCTTTTATTGCTTTTATTATAGCTTTCGTCATCTTAGCTTTTGTACCGTCAGTAGTTTTCACGGACGTTTATCAGTCACATTTAGCTACTTTAATATTTGTGAATATTGTAGTTGCCGCAGGACTAAACATTGTTAAGGGTTATTGCGGTCAAGTTACAGTTGGACACGTTGGCTTATTTGCAGTTGGTTCTTATACCGCTGGAACATTGTTTTTATATTTAGGACTTGGTTTTTGGGCAACTTTACCTATAGCTATAATAGTTACTGCATTTTTTGGAGTAGCAATGGGAATTCCATCTTTTAGATTGGAAGGTCCTTATTTAGCCTTAGCGACACTAGGCGGAGGTGAGGCAATAAGATTGTTTATTGAAAACGGAAACTTTTTTAGATCTACTTTCGGTATTTCTGATATTCCAACACCCTCTTTAATGGGTTACAACTTCGACTCACCGGATAGATATTATTTCATCTCAATGACAATAATGATTATAGCGGTTTACTTCTCATTCAGTATTTTAAGATCTGGAGTTGGAAGAGCGTTTATGTCTATCAGAGAGGATCCAATTTGTGCTGCAGCCGCTGGAATTAATGTAAAAAAATATAAGATCTTAGCTTTTATTCTTAGCGCTATGTTTGCCGGTGCGGCAGGTGCAGTTTATGCTCACATGCCTCCAGGATACATTCATCCTAATAATTATACAGTTATAGAAATGGTAACCTTCTTAGCTATGGTAGTTCTAGGAGGTCTCGGTCATATTTGGGGTGGAATTATTGGCGCCATAGTCATTACAATTGTTTATGACTTAACTAGACCATTATATAAATATCAGCTTTTAATATTTGGTTTAACAATTGTATTAACTATTTTATTTATGCCTAAGGGTTTAGGCGGCTTTATTGACAGATATTTCTTAGAAAAGAGATTTAAAAAGAAAACTGGAACAGAAAAAAAAACATGATTTTAAAAACTAAACAATTATCTAAATCATTTGGTGGTTTGAAAGCTATTAATAAAGTTGATTTTGAACTTCCAAAAAATGAAATTAGAGGAATAATTGGACCCAATGGCTCAGGTAAAAGTACATTTTTTAATTTAGTTTCAGGAATCTATGATAGCGATCCTGGAAGCTATATTGAGTTTGATGGTCATGATATTACTTTTACACCTCCACATGAGATTGCTAGTTATGGTTTATCAAGAACATTCCAATTACTAAGACTTTATCAAGATATGACAGTTATAGATAATGTTATGTCGGGATATCATACTAGAGTTCCTTACAAATTTTTCGATGCAGTCATAGGAAGAAAAAAAATCTGGGATCAAGAAAGAGCTATCAAAGAAGAAATGATGGAACTTCTTTCTTTTGTGGGATTAGCAGACTATGCAGAGCTAAACGCTAGTGAGCTTTCTGGAGGTCAGAGAAGATTATTAGTTTTAGCAAGAGCAATCGCTATGAAACCAAAATTATTAATGTTAGACGAACCAGCTGCGGGTTTATCCCCAGTCAATGTAGACAATTTAATGAAAATTATAATGCAGTTGAAAGAAAAATATGGCCTTACTCTTATTATTATAGAGCATATTTTAAAAGTCGTAATGGATACTTGTAATTCAGTAACTGTTTTTGACCATGGTCAGAAAATTGCAGAGGGTACTCCAGCTCAAGTAAAAGATGACAATGCTGTAATCGAGGCATATTTGGGTAAAAAAATGGACGATGAAGAGATGAGAAAAGCACTTGCAGTTTAAAACGAATTTGATAGAATTTTCTAATTCATTACGATTCAATGAGTCAAAATATTAAAAAAATTTTTGAGAAACAAGGTTTCATAAGATTAAAGGGTGTTTTAGATTATAAAGAGGATTTAGAACCAATCTTAAATGATATGGCTTTTATCATGGACAGGCTGATTCATAGATTTGTTCCTAAAAGAGACAAAGTAAAAGTATTAAATTATAAGTTTAAGAAAAAATACTCATATTTGGTTTCTTTAGATATTCCTGAACTGGATCAATATTTCAACATAAGACTTCCTGAAAAAAACATAAACGCTAATAGTGATTTTTTTGCAAGTCAATCAATATGGAATTTAATTAAAAATAAAAAAATTTTAAATAAGATTGAAAAAATTCTAGGTCCCGAGATAGCTTCTAATCCTTGTCAAAATTCAAGAATCAAACAACCTGAAAAAGGTGTTGCAAAAAAGAATTTAAATGACGGCCTAGTTGGAAGAACTCCTTGGCATCAAGATGCAGGCGTTATGAATAAGAAAGGACAAAAGGGTACTGAATTAGTAACGTGTTGGATACCTTTTACTAAAACAAGAATAGAAAATGGTTGTATGCTTGCTGTTAAAGAAAGTCATAAATTTGGACTTGTTAATCACGATTTTGGAAGTAAGGGACAAGTAGAAGTTAGAGGCAAAGAAATAATCGATAAATTATCAACCGTGCCTCTTGAAGCTGATGTCGGTGATATAATATTATTAAATAGATATCTACTTCATTGTTCACTACCAAATAAATCAAAAAATTTTAGAATAAGTATGGACTTGAGATATAATAAAGCAGGTCAGCCTTCAGGAAGAGATCCATTGCCTAATTTTATTGTTAAAAGTAAAAACAAAAAAAATATAAAAGTACAAAATTACAAACAATGGATAGCTTTATGGGAAAAAGCTAAAGTAAAATGTATTCCAAGAAAATGGTCTTATAAATATCCACTGCCAACATTTAAAGGAAATACAAGAGATTTAATAAATATTATATCTTCTTAATTAATGCAATCTGTTACGAGAGGAGTCTATTACAAAGACTTTGCGCTTGCTCTACTTGGTTATTTTTTGTTTGTCTGTCAGGATACAGTTAACAAAGATTTAATTACAAGATATCACGCAACTCAAATTGTTTTATTTGCATCTATCGCTGCATTGATTACTGTAATTATTTATACTCAATGGAAAAATGCATGGCATAAAATAAGAAAAGCTAGTTTCACTGTCCATTTCTTTAGGACTTTAACCATGTTTTTAGCAATGAGTTGTTTTATTTACTCTACTTTCTTTCTGCCTCTAACTACTCTTTATAGCATAATCTTTACTATTCCTTTATTGTTGACTATTGGAGGGGCAATTTTTTTAAATGAAAAAGTAAGCTGGCGAAGATATCTTGCTACTAGCATAGGATTTATTGGCGCGATTATTGCTATTGATCCTTTTAGTAGTGAATTTACCAAAATAGGGATAATAGCAATTCTTATGCCTTTTTTTCCTACCGCAAGTTATTTAATTGTAAGAAAATATGGGCATCAAGAAACGTTATACTCGTTTTTAATTTACGGAAAGTTATTAATGATATTATTTTCTTCACTAGTAGCAGTTTATTTTTATAAGCCTATGCCTTTAAATGATTTAGCTACCAATTTAGGATCTGGTATTTTTAGAGGAATAGGAATTATATTTGTAATCAACTCAGCGAGACATTTACCGTCATCAATTTTTGCATCTGCCCAGTATATTCAAATATTAGCTGGAGGAGTTTTAGGTTATTTAATATTTAAAGATATACCAACAATGAATGTTTATATCGGAAGTATTTTAATAATTGGAGCGGGCCTTTATATTATATTAAGGGAAGCAAAATTAGGAGTAAATATAGTTACATCTACTACTAGACACCCAACTATCCCTATTAAAAAAGATTAAAGTTTCTTTTTAAAATTTTCTAGAATTTCTTCACTAACATTTACTGAATTTTCAGGCCCAGGAAATTTCCCCTCTAAACTATCTTTGATAAATGCTTTTAAGGCTTTAACTCTTTCGATTTCAATTTCATCTTTCATCTTTTTTAAATTTGTATAAGCTTTTGCATGTCTAGGGGACTTTTCTTGCTCTCCACAGATATCATTCATGAATAGATACATAACATCAGCTTTTTTTCCAGAACCTAGAGATACAGTTACAATACTCGTCCTTTTTGATATTTCCCCCATAATATTTTCAGGAATAACTTCACATTCGGCTGAAAAAGCCCCAGCATCCTCTAAACGTTTAAATTTTTTAAATAGTTCGTATGCTTCATCAGCAGTTTTACCTACAGCTCTTAAACCACCAATCCATGTAGATTTTCTAGGAACCAAACCTAAATGACCCATAACTGGAACATCTTCTTTTGCAAGCATAGAAACAACATCCATACTTCTGGCAGTCATAACCGCATCAGCACCATTCTCTAAAGCTTTAAAGGCTCCACGTAACACATCCTCGGCTGTAGGATAATTATGTAGTTCGAGTGCTGCCGTATAAAAAAGAGACTTGGATCCTTCCCGAACCTTCTTAACATTTGATGCACTTCCTATTATCATATCAAAACCTGCTTCTTCAGCTGCTTTTGCCTCTAATGAATTATTTGCAGTTACTTGTGTAAGAATTTTTTTTCCTTTTGCTTCAATAATATCACCTACAGTGACAGTTCTTTTTGCAGGATTAGCCGCCCAAGTATAAATATTTTTCATATATATATTTAATCAAACTAATTAGTATTTTTCAATTCCTTGTAAATATTGTTTACTCTATGAACTTCTTCGGCGGTATTGAAATAGCATTCGTATTCAATTTCATTAGGGGTTACATCGAAATGATAGTGGCCGGCATCTTGAGCACCTTTATAAGAATGAAAATGAGTGTGTTCTCCTGACTCTCTTAAATCTAATTTTCCTCCAGAGGGATCATTAGTCCATAAAACTGAATAGCATTGAAAATGTGGCCCTATAGGTTCGTAAAATTGTAAAAAATCCTTAACACATTTCATTTGTTTTGGATCATAATATTCGTGTTTTATATCTGCATAGTCTGGTTGAACATGGGATTTAATCTTACCATTTAAGATCCTAAACACACCACCCAGTGCAACACTTAAGTTTGTTTGTAAATTTTCAATTAATGCAGTTCTCATAGATTGAGGTAAAGAGCCTTGCTCACCTGACCTTCCTTTAATTTTAATTTTTATAACATCTCCTTTTTTCCCCTCAGAGTAATAGATATTTCCTAGTCCGCCATGTTTTCGGTGATTGTAAGGAGTTGATTTACATTTATTATTTTTATCTACTTGAGCAATTATAGATTTTGAATCGTTAGTTATTAAATTTTCATTAATGATAAGTTCTCCACAGTGACCCTCTAAACACGACATGGCTCCTGAACCTGCACCTAAAGCATATGATTTTTCAGAGCCTATTCTTTTTGCTATTTCTTCATAATCAAATTCTGTGCCTATGAACCTTTTATCGTGCATGTATGGTTCACCTCCAACATCAATAATTCTTTGGTTTCCACTTATACCTTCAGCAGGGCAATCCCATTTTCTTAGATCAGGGCATTCAACAATCGAAACATCAACTTCAACATAGTTTTTAGATAAACCTTTTTTTAAAGCTTCGCTTACTTGTTTTAAGGAAATTTGATGAAACTTGGCTTTTTCGATTGTTAATTCCATAATCTATTAATATCATTTAAAGAAGTTTATCAATTAAATATAATTTTTATTATGAACAAGTTGGGCACAGAACTAGCTAATGCATGGATGAAGAAAACTTTAGTTGATCTAAATGGGTTCAGCGAAAATGAAATTCCAAAAAATCGAGATGAAGCATACAAAGCTTTAAATTTATTTTATGAAGAATTGGATAAAAAAACAGTAGGTTGGAAAATAGGGGCAGTAGCAAAAGAAGTTCAAAAAGAAGAAGGCTTTGATGGGCCTGTTCCAGGAAAAATTTTTAAAGAAACTATTTTACCTTCTAATTGCTCAATAAAATATTCAGAAATCCCTCACTCCAACTTGGAATGTGAATATGCATTTGAAATTGATCAAGATGTTAAAATTGATGGCGAATTACTTAATAAGATAAATAATTTTAAATTATATACAGCTATTGATATTACATCTTCTAGATATTTACAAAGTTCAAAAAATAAATTTGATAAACTAGTTCAAATGTATCTTGGAATTTCTGACCATGGAAATGGAGGTAAGATTATTATAGGAGAAGAGATAAGGAATTGGCAAACTACAGACATTAATAAAATTAAGATTAAATTAGAAATCAACGACAAAGTTACTGAACCCTATTTCACTGGAACAAAGAGAATAGATCCTAGAGATTCATTAAAAGCTTTTGTTGATGAGTTTAAAGATAAAAACATTAGCTTTAAAAAGGGAGATTATTTACTTTGTGGTTCTTTAACTCAACCGTACAAAATTAATATGAAAGATAAAATTATTGTGACTTACGAAAATTTAAGAGATATTAATATTAAGATCTTATGAAAACAGCATTAATCACAGGGGCTAGCCAAGGCATCGGAGCAGCAATAGCTGATAAGCTTAATGATAAAAAAATTAAAGTTATTTTAGTTTCAAGATCAAAAAGTAAATTAAAAACTTTTCAAAAGAATTTAAAATTTCCTAAAAATTCTTTAATCATTTCTAAAGACTTGAGATCATTATCTGCATGTAATTCAATTGCTAAAAAAATTAAAAAATTGGATTACCTCATAAATGTAGCAGGGGCAACAAAGGGAGGAAAATTTTTAAATCTAAATGACAATATCTGGGAAGATGGTTTTAATTTAAAATTTAAAGCTGCGGTAAGATTAAGCAGAGCTTTTTGGCCTGCTCTCAAAATAAGCAAAGGAAAAGTTATTAATATTGGAGGAGGGGCCGCTAGAAATCCTTCAAATACATTTATGATAGGCGGCGCTGTTAATTCAGCCTTAAATAATTTTTCGAAAGCTTTAGCTATGCAAGGTAAAATTGATAAAGTTTCTGTATCGATAGTTCATCCAGGTATGACTTTAACAAGCAGACTAGAAAAACTTCTACAAACAGACGCAAAAATATTTAAAAGAAGTGTTAAACAAATCTTAAAACAAAGGTGCAAAATTGAGAAAATAAAAAGACCTACAAAACCTGAAGAAGTTGCAAATTTAGTTTATAAATTGATTAAAGATAAAAATTCAAATTTTAAAAACTTTTCAATAGACGGTGGAAAAATTAAAAATTTAAGATGATTGTATACAGTCATCCAGATTGTTTACTAAAATTTAATGGAGAAGGTCATCCAGAGAGAAAAGAAAGATTAGATAGTATTCTAAAATCTATCAAATCATCTAATTTAAAAGTAGAGTTTAAAGAGGCTCCTAAAGTTGATTTAGAAATAGTTTCATTAGTACACCCTAAGAAACATATTAAACAGATTTTTTCTAATATTCCAAAAGAAGGAATTATTGGTGTTGAGAAAGAGCCATACGCAGATACCATGCTATGTCCTAATAGTGAGAATGCAATTTTAAGATCTTGTGGTTCAGGTATTGCTGCTTGTGATGATTTAATTAAGAATAATGAGCGAGTTTTTTGTGCAGTTAGACCTCCAGGACATCATGCAGAAACTGTTCGTGCTAACGGCTTTTGTTTCATAAATAATGTAGCAGTTGCGGCAAGATATTTACAAAAAAAATATGATATAGGAAAAGTAGCCATTATTGACTTTGATGTTCACCATGGCAATGGAACCCAAGAAATATTTTATAAAGATAAGTCTGTTGCGTACGGATCTTCTCATGAATTTCCATTATTTCCAGGTACTGGAGCTGAAAATGAAACTGGTGTAGGTAATATTTATAACGCCACTTTAAAAGCTGGTATAGAAAGTGAGGAATTTCATGATATTTTTGAAAAAAAAGTTTTAACTCCTGTTGAAAAGTTTAAGCCAGAAGTTATTTTAATTTCTGCTGGTTTTGATGCTCATAAAAGAGACCCTCTAGCAAATATAAACTTAGAATCTAGTGATTTTTTTACGATTACAAAAAAAATAGTTGAAATTGCTAATATTCATTCAAAAGGAAGAGTAATTTCTTTTCTGGAGGGCGGTTATGATTTGCAAGCTTTATCTGAAAGTATTATTGAGCACCTTAAAGGGTTAGAGACCCATATTTGACCAGTTATCAGGATTTTCAAATTTCTCTATTTCTTTTTTTGTTACAGGCCTAAAAAGAAAATAAATAATATATGCAGTTGAAAAAAATAGAAAAATTGAATTCATTAATTAATATTATCAAATTTTGAGTAAATTTTATCGTTAAAATCCCAATATTTTAGTATTTTTTATTCACACAGCACCCAAATCGTTCACATATAAAGGTGATTTAATAAACCAAAAGTTTAGAATCCGACTCATGGATCCAATTATAGTTATAGCTGCTGGCATAATTCTTGTGGTAACAGGGGCAATAGATCCTCTAATTAAGAATGAAGAAGACGTAGCCCAAGCACCTAAAACTGAAGTTTCAACGCCTGCTCCTGAGCCTAAAAAGGAACCAGAGCCAGAGCCAGAACCTGAGCCTGAGCCAGAACCAGCTAAAGAACCAGAGCCTGAGCCAGAACCAGAGCCTGAGCCAGAACCAGAGCCTGAGCCAGCTCCTCAAACTGAAGAGCCAAAAGAACAAGTTAATGCTGAAGCCAACCAAGAACAAGATGCCAAGCCTGAAGAAGAGGAAGTGAAACCAGTTACAGAAGAAACACCAATTAAAGAAGAAAAAGAGGGATTAAGTATTATAAATATCATGTTGTACATTCTAGGTGCTATTGCAGTTATTGCTGCTGGAATATATTTCTTTATGAGAAGAGAGCCAGTTCCACAAAGTGCAGCAGATATTGCAAGAGCTCAATCACAGGAACCAACTCCTGAACCACAGCTAGAACCTGAACAACCAGTTCAAGAGGAAACACCAACAGAAACTACTCAAGAAGAACCTCAATCAGAAAATACAGACCAATCATCTAACACAGATCAATCATCTAATAATGATGATGAAAATAATAACAGATAAATTAAAATTTCTTTCCACCTTCAAGATAAGCACACTTTTCGCAAGTTTTCTCAATTTTAGGCGGCTCATCCAAGTTTAGAACATCTTTCATTTCAATTAATTTTTTTTCTATCCAATCAGTATTTACTCGGTATGGGATTAGTGTAGTTTTAAAATCTATTTTATTATCAAATTTATTATTTGTTTTCTCTCCATTACAAACATAAAAAAAAGTTCGGTCTGAAACTTTAAAATTCATTTTTCTTAAGATATGAACATAAATATCCATCTGTAATTTATAACTAAGATGCCATTCAGCATCGAGATAAGAAGATACTGTTACAGGATAAGTTGACGATTGAGCTTTATAATCCACAACAACTAATTTTTTTTCAGTTAAATCAAACCAAATATCATCAATACCTCCATGAATTATAAGGTTTGTATTTTCATCCAAATATGAAATGCCACCTTTTAAAGAATTTCTCCACACATCTAAATCTTTGTGCTTATAAGGAACAAAGTTGAGTTTATGTTTAACCATAATTGGATGGGGTTTTTGATCTTTTCTATATTGATCAAATTCTTTCTTTAATAACTCATCGACTGCAACGTTTAGAGCCCATCCAGGCATTGAGGGTTCTTTTAGTCCTTTTACACGATCTAAATAAAAACACCTTTTACAGCTCATAAAGTTGAAAAATTTAGACCTACTAATTTTAAAAGGAGTATTAGATTTTTTATCGTAAATAGAAGTTTTTCTTGTTCTGAAAGATACAGCGTCTTTCATTAAATTTGTTTTAGTCTTTTAAGTACTTCAGCCTTATTTAACGAGAGAATAACATCATAAAGACCAGGCCCAAATCTAGAGCCAACTAGCGCTATCCTTAAAGGTTGTCCTACACCTTTAAAATTGGTTTTATGTTTATCAATTAGAGACTTTATTAAAGGTTCTAAAGTTTCTCTAGTTAATGAGGAAAGTTTTTCATATTCAGAGATAAAATCACTAATTACTTTCTTTGATAAATCGTCAATTAGTTTTTTATCATCTGCATTAATCTCAATTTTATCTTTGATAATGTATTGAGCATTATTCCAAATATCCTCAAGAGTTTTTGCTTTATTTTTTAAAAAACTCATAGACTTTAACAAGACACCTTCTTTTGGTTGATCAATAGTTTTTTTATATTTTGAAAAATATTCTTTAAAGTAATCAAAAAGCTCTTTTTCATCGATATTCTTTATGTAAGTTTCATTTATTGAATAAATTCTATTCATATCCAATTTTGAGGGAGACTTACCAACCCCGCTTAAATCAAATAAATCAATACTTTCTTGTTTTGTAAAAATTTCTTTATCTTTGTAGGACCATCCCAATCTTAATAAATAATTCCTTAAAGCGTCTGATATAATTCCTATTTTAATATAATCTTCAAGAGTGGAAGCATTATCTCTTTTTGATAATTTTTTTCCCTGTGCACTATGAATTAAAGGAATGTGTGCAAAGTTTGGGATCTCCCAACCCATTGCTTCGTAAATTTGTCTCTGTTTAAAAGAGTTAATCATATGATCGTCTCCTCTAATAACATGAGTTATTTTCATTTCATGATCATCAACTGTGGCCGATAGCTGGTACGTTGGAGTATTATCTTTTCTTAGAATTACAAAATCCTCAATAGTAGAATTTGAAATGTTTCTATCCCCTTGAACTAAATCTTTTATAATCGTATTTCCAGATATTTTACTTTTAAACCTTAATACCGGTTTAACTCCTTCGGGAATTTTTAAATCTTTAGCATCTCTCCATTTTCTATTATAAACATATGGTATACCTTGTTTTTTGCATTTTTCTTTTTGTTCATTAATTTCTTCCTCAGAGCAATAACATTTATATGCAAAACCTTTTTTAAGCAATTCCTCTGCAACTGTAACGTGTTTAGATATATTTTTAGATTGGATATATTCATCACCATCATGGTCAATTCCAAGCCAAGCCAAAGATGCAATAATTTGTTTTTTGAATTCGTCTTTAGATCTTTCTTTATCAGTATCCTCTATCCTTAGAAAATATTTTCCTTTATTTTTTTTAGCTAAAAGCCAATTGAATAAGGCTGTTCGAACTCCACCAATATGAAGAGGCCCAGTAGGGGAGGGCGCAAACCTACAATTAAAAGACATTAATATT
>CACISL010000003.1 GCA_902589305.1 uncultured Pelagibacteraceae bacterium | reverse complement strand
TGTTAGGTTTTTTATGAAGATTAATAATATTGTAATTATTTGTTAAATAGCTAATCATTCAACTTTATTTTATCCTTGATCATATAAAGGAATATTAATGATGGAATTACCATGATAGCTGTAATAATGAAGAATATTCCCCAATCTCCATTTAACCAATC
This sequence comes from uncultured Pelagibacteraceae bacterium, assembly GCA_902589305.1. GTDB lineage: Bacteria > Pseudomonadota > Alphaproteobacteria > Pelagibacterales > Pelagibacteraceae > Pelagilacustribacter. The sequence goes on along the minus strand of CACISL010000003.1, from coordinate 75,592 downwards.
GACCAAAGCCCCCGATGAAGCCGCCAATGTAGTTCTTCCTGCGGTTCCAATCGATGCAAGAAGTGCATATTGTGTCGCTGTGTAAGTTCTATCAACCAGCATAGAAATAAAAGCCACAAAAGCAACGGTCGCAAAAGCAGCTGCCATATCGTCAAAAATAACAGCTATTGCAAATAATATTTCGGACTTCCCATACCATGCAAGTAAAGAAAAAAGTAAATTTGTTGAAGCCATTAATACTCCTGATACAAACATTGCTTTTATTACTCCGGATCGAATTGCAAATAACCCACCAATCAAAGTAAAAATTACTGTTGTTATCCAACCTAACCCTTTAGAGTAAAGAGCAATATCAGATTTTGTAAATCCTATTTCCTTATAAAAGATAACTGACATTCTACCTAGGAATGCTTCACCAATTTTGAAAAGAAAAACAAATCCAAGTATTGCAATTGCAATATAAAAACCATTTTTTTGGAAAAAACTTATAACAGGACCTATCACTGTACCGGTCAACCAAGCAATAGTTCTTGAAATAAGATTTGAAAATCCAAGTTTTTCCTCAATCATTTTGTCAGTTTTTTTCTGAGACTCTCTTCTATCATTTGGCTGAGGTTCATTAACGAACATTAATCCAATGTTACAGATAATAATAATTGCACCTAAAATTAAAAATGTAATTTGCCAATAATTTTCAATTCCTGATTGTTGGAAAAATTCCGCTGAATTTAAAGCTACTGCTCCTCCTAATTTATAACCAGTCCACCATCCGACAACCGCCATAGCTGCCCCGGCCTGCATTGATTTTCCCTCATGTTCGCCAATCTGTTCAATTCTTAAAGCATCAACTGTTATATCTTGAGTGGCAGAGGCAACAGCTATTATTAATCCTATACTTATTACTAAAGCTAAGTTGGTTGTAGGATTTATAAAACTCCAACTAATTAAACTTATCAGAATTAGAGCTTGCATCGTCACGATCCACCCCCGTCTATGACCAATTTTCTTAGTTAACCATGGAATTCTTACTCTATCTATTATTGGGGCCCAAAGGTAATTAAAAGCATACACGGCAAAAATTAAACCTGCCCAGCCTATTGTGCTTCTGCTCAAACCATCCTCTTTTAACCATAAACTCAAACTACTTCCGATTATTACCCAGGGAAAACCACTAATAGCACCAAGCAAAAGAATTTTGATCATTCTACTGTCAAAATAAACTTTAAAAGTTTCTGAAATTGATTGTTTTTTGTATATTTCCATTATTTAGTTTCTCCAAAACGAAGGGAAAAATAATACTAATACTGCAAATAGTTCTAATCTTCCCAGCAACATTCCAAATGACAAAATCCATTTGGATAGATCAGGTACATCTTTATAGTTACCGTTAGGACCTATGATTTCACCCAAACCAGGCCCAACATTTGATATTGCGCTTGCAGCACCAGAAATAGAGGTAATAAAATCAAGTCCACTTATAGACAGTAACATAGCAATAATTAGAAAAATAAATAAAAAAGTGAAAATAAAAATGATCACAGAGTTTATAAAGCTATCAGAAATTTTTTGATTATTATATTTTGTTATAATCACTGCATTTGGAGAAATCAGTTTTTTTATTTGATTTATCAAAAAAATTAAAAGCATTTGAAGTCTAAATATCTTTATCCCGCATGCGGTAGAGCCTGCACAACCGCCAATAAACATTAAGAGCAAAAAGAATATTAAAGAAAATTTTCCCCATAAACCAAAATCATCTGTTACATATCCTGTTCCTGACAAAATAGAAATAACATTAAATGAAGCAATTCTTATCTTTTCTAACAATCCACTTTCATAATTAATTAATAGAAGATAAAAAAACATTACAGTTATTGAAATTGTTAATAAATATAACAAACCTTTTATTTGCACATCTTTAAAAAAAATACTTTTATTCCCTTGGGCAAATTTCAAGTAAGAAATGAAAGGAATACTACCTAATATTATAAAAACGCTTGCAACTATTTCTATGTTTGAGCTTTTAAAAAAACCTATCGAGTCATTATGTGTTGAAAAACCACCAGTAGCAATTGTTGTCATCGAATGACTTATGCTATCAAACACAGTCATTCCGAATAACCAGTAAAATAGACCACAAAGAAAAGTGAGAACGATGTAAGTAGAAATTATGATTGCAGCAACCTCAATAGTTCGAGGTAAGATTTTTTCAGTACTATCTGGCCCTTCCATTTTAAATAGTTGCATCCCTCCCACTTTAAGCAAAGGTAATATCGTTATTGCCATCACAACTATTCCAATCCCACCCAACCATTGCATTATTGCCCGCCATAATAAAATACTTTTTGGACTGTTATCTAAGTCTGATATAATTGTAGCTCCTGTGGTGGTAATTCCAGACATACTTTCAAAAAATGCCTCACTAAAACTAAAGTCTTGAGTGGAAAGTAAAAAAGGCAAACTTCCAAAAACAGCTACCATCATCCAAGCTAAAGAGGAAAATAAAAAAGTCTGTCGTAGATTTAATCTAAATTCTCTCTCAAGGTTGGCTAAAATAAAAAGCACTCCTATAAAAATAGTTATAAATGACGCTGAAACAAAGCTATGACTTCCCTCATCAAAAAATATTTGTAAAGCATAGGGTGCTAACATAGATGCACCTAAAACCATTAATAATATGCCTATTAAAAAAAAGACTGTTTTGTTTGTTGCCATTAGAATCAAGATTATTTAAATAGTCCAAAAATTCAACTTAATATGATGCAATTATATCTGTATTTTGCGTATAAAATTTAATAAACCATAGTAATGTTCGATAACAACTTAATTCAATCTACTTCATCTTGGCCATTTGTAGAAGTCAGAAGATTGTTGAATGATAGAAAAGAAATAATAAAGAAGAAAAACAAGATTACTTTTCAAACAGGTTATGGTCCTAGCGGACTTCCACACATTGGTACATTCGGCGAGGTAGCAAGGACTTCAATGATGATTAATGCCCTGAGTCATATAAAAAAAATTGATCATGAACTGATTACATTTTCAGATGACATGGATGGCTTGAGAAAAATACCCGACAATATTCCGAATGATCAAATTTTAAAATTAAATATAGGAAAACCCCTAACATCAATTCCTGATCCTTTTAAAAAATACGATAGCTTCGGTGAGCATAATAATGAGATGCTTAAAAAGTTTTTAAAAAAATTTAAATTTGAATTTAACTTCAAAAGTTCAACTGATAATTATAAAAAAGGAATATTTAATGATTCTTTAATACGTGTATTGGAAAAATATGAGGAGATTATGAAAATTATTTTACCAACGCTTAGAGCAGAAAGGCGCAAAACCTATTGTCCATTTTTACCCATTTGTCCGAAAACAGGACAAGTCCTTGAGATACCTTTATTAGAGAAAGATCATAAATCAGGTAAAGTGGTATTTGATAATAAAGGAGAAAAAATTGAGACAAGCATTTTAAATGGAAATTGTAAATTACAATGGAAAGTAGATTGGGCAATGCGCTGGTTTACTTTTGACGTTGATTTTGAAATGTACGGAAAAGATTTGACAGAGAGCGCTATATTGTCAAATAAAATTTGTAGAACGCTGGGTAAAACACCTCCAAATGGTTTTGCTTACGAGTTATTTTTAGATGAAAAAGGAGAAAAGATTTCAAAGTCAAAAGGTAACGGAATTTCAATAGAACAATGGTTAAGATACGCATCTCCCGAAAGTCTTGCATTATACATGTATCCAAATCCTAAAAGGGCAAAAAAACTTTACGCCGAAGTAGTACCAAAAACTGTTGACGAATATCTTGTTTATCTTGAAAAGTATCATAGTCAAGAAATTAAAGATCAAATATTAAATCCAGTATGGCATGTTCACAACGGCAATCCACCTAAAGAAAAAATTGTTATGCCTTTTTCAATGTTATTAAATTTAGTTGGTTCAAGCAATGCAGACAATAAGAAAATTTTATGGAAATTTATTAATAGATTTCATAAAGAAATAATTCCATCAAATCATAAAATTCTTGATGAATTAACTGAGTATGCGATCAATTATTTTAAGGATAAAGTCGCACCAAGTAAAAAATTTAAGAAGCCAAACACGAGTGAAAAAAAAGCTCTAGAAAATTTAATTGTGAGATTAAAAAAATTGGATCAAAAATTAAGCCCTGAGGAAATTCAAACCCATGTATATACTGTTGGAAAAGAAAATGGTTACGAGAAAAATCTTAGAGATTGGTTTAGACTTATATATGAAGTAGTTTTTGGTGAGGAGAATGGACCTAGAATGGGATTTTTTATAAGTTTTTTTGGGCTAAAAGAAACTATTCAATTAATAAATGGTAAAATAAAATAATGTTTTCAATTTTAAGACCTTACATATTTTCACTAGATCCTGAAGCAGCTCATGATTTAGCGATAAAATCATTGAAAATTAATTTTTTACCAAAAGGTATTTTTAAAGTGGAAAATGAACAATTTTTAGAAACCCAATTATTAAATAAGAAGATACCAAATCCAATCGGTCTTGCAGCAGGATTTGATAAAAGTGCAGAAGTTTACAACTCTTTATTTAAACTTGGCTATGGTTTTGTAGAAGTTGGAACAATTACTCCTAAGAGACAGCTTGGTAACACTAAACCAAGAGTCTTTAGGTTAGAAAAAGATCAAGCTCTAATTAATCGACTAGGATTTAATAATCATGGTTCAGAAATTGTTTCCAAAAGAATTGCAGAAAACTTGCCAACTGGTTTTTTAGGAATTAATGTTGGCCCCAATAAAGACACCATAAATAAAGAAGAAGACTATTACTTATGTTTATCAAGACTTTCTTCTCTCGCTGGCTATTTAACAATAAATATATCCTCTCCAAACACTGAGGGTTTGAGAGACTTTCATGATCAAAAAGAATTAGAAAAACTTCTAACAGGTTTAAATAAAATTAAAAAAGACAAAAATATTTATAAACCTTTAGTAATTAAACTCTCACCCGATATTAATGAAGATAATATAAGTAACATAATTGAATTAATTTTTAAATTTAAAATAGAAGGTATAATAGTATCTAACACCACTGACAAAAATAGAGATAATTTGTTTGATATTCAAAAAAATGAAAAAGGAGGGTTATCTGGACAACCTTTAAAAAATTTGTCTACAAGTCTAATTAAAAAGTTTTATAAAGACACTAAAGGAAAAATTCAAATAATTGGAGTAGGAGGAGTAGACTCTGGAAAATCCGCTTTTGAAAAAATCAGTGCTGGCGCGAACGTAGTACAGCTATACACTGGAATGGTCTATAAAGGCCCAGGAATTGTCAAAGATATAAAAAAGGAGTTAATTTCAATTTTGTTTAAGGAGAAACTTAAAAATATTAGTGAAGCAGTGGGAATTAATGCTTGACCCTTATCGACACAATATTTATATACCAGTAGGAAAAAATTATGTCTAAAAGATGCGAATTGACAGGAATATCACCCTTAAAAGGTCATAACGTAAGTCATGCGAAGAATAAAACTAAGCGCAGATTTTTGCCAAACTTAAAAAAAGTCACTTTCAGAAGTGATTTATTAAAAAAAGATATTAAGCTAAACGTAGCCAACGCAGCTTTGAGGACAGTTGATTTCAAAGGTGGTTTAGATAATTTTTTAAAGACAGCTAAAAATGCTAAACTTTCTAAAAAAGTGAAAAAAATCAAAGCATCTATTTCTGCAAAATTATAAAATGAATTTATATTACAAACTATCAATTTTGATGGGAATTGTAGTTGTAATTTCTAATTATTTAGTACAATTTCCGGTACAATACTTTGGATTAGAACATCTCCTAACTTATGGTGCATTTAGCTATCCAGTCACATTTTTGATTACTGACTTAGCTAATAGAGCTTATGGCAAACTAGTAGCAAGGAAAGTAGTATACTTTGGTTTTATTATTGGGATATTACTAACTCTTTTTGTTTCTACAAATTTTTCAGATATAATCTCAATTAGAATAGCAATCGGATCAGGATTAGCTTTTTTTATTGCACAAAATTTGGATGTGCAAATTTTCGACAAATTAAGAAAAAAAAGTTGGTTTATTGCTCCACTTGTTTCATCTACTTTTGGATCAATAACTGATACTTTCTTGTTTTTTTCAATTGCTTTTTATGCAACAGGTATTCCTTGGATTTCATTAGCTATTGGAGATTTAGTCGTAAAAATGCTAATAACTTGTTTAATGTTAATACCATTTAGACTATTATTAAGTAAAATAAAGGACTACTCTGACAATTCAGTTCCAGGTATAAAATACTAGTGAATTGTCTTTTTTTTATTTTCTACAAACAAATCTGTTAATTGATTTATCATTACATCTCCCAAATCTTGAACGTCAGTTATTTTTACAGCTCTATTATAATATCTTGTTACATCATGACCAATCCCTATAGCTAAAAGCTCTATATTAGATTTATTTTCAATCCATTTAACTGTCTTTTTTAAATTTGTCTCTAAATAATCACTTGAGTTAGTTGATAAAGTTGAGTCATCTACTGGAGCACCGTCCGAGATTATCATTAGAATCTTTCTGTCTTCTTTTCTTTTGCTCATCTTATTGAAAGCCCATTTAAGAGCCTCACCATCGATATTTTCTTTAAGCAATCCCTCTTTAAGCATAAGACCCATATTATTTTTTGATTGTCTCCATGGGGTATCAGCAGACTTATAGATAATATGTCTTAAATCGTTTAACCTTCCAGGTAAAGTTGGTTTATTATTTTTCATCCATTTTTCCCTTGAAGATCCCCCTTTCCAATGTTTAGTTGTAAATCCAAGTATCTCTACTTTAACCATACATCTTTCTAGAGTTCTTGAGAGGATATCGGCACAAATAGCGGCAACAGAAATTGGTTTCCCTCGCATTGACCCAGAGTTATCAATAAGTATCGTTACAAGTGTATCTTTAAATTCAGTATCTTTTTCTTTTTTAAAAGATAAAGAATTAAATGGATCCATAATGATTCTAGGAAGTTTGGATGTATCTAATAAACCTTCCTCTAAATCAAAATTCCAAGATCTATTTTGTTTTGCTAATAGTTTTCTTTGCAATTTATTTGCAAGTTTTGAAATAAAATTTTTTAATTGCAACAATTGTTGGTCTAGATTTTTTCTTAGTCTAGAAAGTTCATCTACACTTTCAAGTTCCTCTGCTTTTACAATTTCATCAAATTCATCGGTATATGTTTTATATTTTAAATCTCCAAGATTAGAGACACTTCTTTTTTTTAATTCTGGATTTGAGCTATTTTCTATTTCAAGCTCTTCCTCAGCTTGATCTGATTCCATCGCCTCATTCTCCAAATCAGGCATACCAGTATCAATAGACATTTCTTCTTGTTTCTCATCTATGTCCTTAGTTTTTTGCTCTTGGTTTTGCGGATTGGACTGTTTATCTTTATCATCATGCTCATCCCTCTTTTCCTCATCGTCAAAACTCTCATCTAAACTCATGTTAGAAATTAATTTTGAAATAAGTGAATTGAATTTTTCTTGATCCAGAGTAGAGTTTTTCAGCTCTAAGATTTTATTTTTTAACTGATCGTTTAAGTCTTTTTTATAAGCCTTAATTTTTTTATCTATTTTTACATCATTTTTATAATCTAAAATTTTCTCTCTGAAATAATTTTCAAACGACTCTACCATTTTATCTTCACTACTTTTTAAATCTAATTCAGAAACTCTTTTATTGTAGTATTTTTCAATATTATTTTTTACTCCTTTAAAATAACTTGTCCCTATTTTTTCACAGCGTATTTTTTCTGAAATACTGTAAAGTTTTTTTGAAATGTTTCCCTCTGGTTCATATTTTTTAAATGTTTTTTTATTAGAAAATCTCAGATTAAGAGACTTTGAGTCCGCAATCGCTCTTATTTCTTCGTAATTAATTTTGTTACCTTTATTTTCTAAGTTAGGAAGTCTAATAGAATTGTTTTCAGATTTTGAAACTTGATTTCCAAAAAAAACTTGAATTTTTTGAGAATCAGATAAAGATCTTACCGTTGAGCTTATTGCAGTTTTAAAATCCTCGATTTTGTCTTTTTTATTTTCCACTGTAAATTTAAATTGATATATTTATCGAAGACTCAGGCAAGTCTTCACCAAAACATCTTTGGTAATATTCAGAAATTATTTTCTTTTCTAATTCATCACACTTATTGAGAAATGTTATTCTAAAAGCATACCCTTTATCTTTAAAAATATCTGTATTATCTACCCAGTGCAAAATAGTCCTGGGACTCATTACAGTTGATATATCTCCATTTGTAAAACCTTTTCTAGTCAAATCTGCTACTTTAATCATGTTTGAAATTAATTCTTTTCCATCTTTGTTATTAAAACTTTTATTTTTAGAAATAACAATTTCTAGTTCTTTTTCAAAAGGAAGATAATTTAAAGTAGATACAATATTCCATCTATCCATCTGTCCTTGATTTATTTGTTGAGTTCCATGATAGAGACCTGTTGTGTCTCCAAGACCTATAGTATTTGTGGTTGCAAAAATTCTGAAAAAATCATGTTGCTCCAAAACTTTATTCTTATCTAATAGTGTAAAATTACCATCACTTTCTAACACTCTTTGAATTACAAACATTACATCAGGTCTACCTGCATCGTATTCGTCAAACACTAGAGCCACAGGGTTTTGTATCGACCAAGGAAGTATACCCTCTTTAAATTGTGTTACTTGCTTACCGTCTTTTAAAATAATTGCATCTTTTCCTATAAGATCGATCCTGCTTATATGACTATCTAAATTTACTCTCACACAAGGCCAATTTAATCTTGCAGCCACTTGTTCAATGTGAGTGGATTTTCCAGTTCCATGGTATCCTTGTATCAAAACTCTTTTGTTAAAGGAGAAACCAGCTAAAATTGCCAATGTAGTATCTTTATCGAACTTATAATCCGGGTCAACTTTCGGAACATACTCATTTTTTTTTGAAAATGCTCCAACTTTCATTTCACTATCAAAACCAAAAGTTTGTTTTACTGATATTTTTATATCAGGTTTCTGCGGTAGTTGTTCTGAGCTCATTTTTTACCTAATGTTTTTTTTAATTGACTGTATGCTAATGTAATTTTTTTTAGCTTATCTTCAAATTTTTTACTTCCTTGGTTTTTATCAGGATGGTATTTTTTTACAAGCTCTTTAAATTTTGAGTGAATTTTTTCCCATTTTACGTCTTCATTTAGCTCCATAACTTGCAAAGCGTCTTTATCAGTTTGAGAAATTTTGGTTTTTTTAAAATCTTTAAAGCTTGATGATCTAAAAATATTAAGTTTATCTTCAAGAGCGTTATTCCAAAGAATATTAAAAAAATTTTCAGACGATCCAAAGTTTTTAGTCGATTTATGCCAAGTTAGATCAGATTTAATGAAATATTCGATTTCTTCATTATTCATATTTTCAAAATAATTCCAATTTTTGTTAAAAATTTTTATATGCTCTAAGCATAGTAGTCTATATTTTCTACTATTATCCCTTTCCACAGGAGCTTTGTAGGAACCAATTTCTTTACAATTATCCCAATCACATATAATTTTCATAAGTTAATTCTATATATTAAAATTTTTAAAATGAAAAACTATTTTGATGAAATAAGGAACAAAATAATCGAAAAAGTTGAAGTAGAAAATTTAGAAATTGTTAACAATTCTGAAAAACATAGAGGTCATAAGTTTTTTTCTAAAGATAAATTTCATCTACATATTAAAATCAAATCATCCTACTTAAAATCTTTATCTAGGATTAATGCGCAAAAAATAATTATGAAAATTTTAAAAGAAGATTTAAAAAAAAAAATACACGCTTTACAAATTAGTATTGAGCCATAATTTTTGAATATTTCTTTATTGCGTTTAAAGAAATTTTATTTTTATTAGGCATTGTTGTTTTTCCAATTTTTTTCAATAAAATAAAGTTAATCTTATCATCATTATTTTTTTTGTCATTTTCAAGAAACGGTATCAATTTACTTATAAAATTTCTCTTTGAAAAATTTTTAAAAGTATATGAAAGATTATTTTTGTTATAAATTTCTACTATTTCAGTAAGATCATTTTTTTTACAAATTTTAAGAATATGAGATAATCTAGTAACCAGAATGATCCCAGATAATACAGCTTCCCCATGTGTAATATTAGCTGAATAATTATTTTTTACCTCAATAGCATGAGCAAAAGTATGTCCGAAATTTAAAATCATTCTCAAAGATTTTTCGTTGACATCTCTATTGACTACATCCATTTTAATTTCACAACTTTTATTTATTGCATATATAAGTTCCTTAGGTTCTCTAGAAAGAACTTTTTGAGTATTAATTTTTAACCAGTTAAAAAATTTCTTATCTTTAATTATTGCATGCTTCAAAATCTCAGCATATCCACAAATCATCTCTTTTTTTGGTAATGTCTTCAAAAAACTGCTATCGCTTAATACTAATGTAGGTTGATAAAAAGAACCTATAAGATTTTTTCCTGCAAAAGAGTTTACCCCGCTTTTTCCGCCGATCGAAGCATCTACCTGAGCAAGCAAAGTAGTTGGTATATTAATAAAATTTATTCCTCTTTTAAAAATACTTGCAACAAATCCTACTAAATCTCCAGTAATTCCCCCGCCCACTGCAATTACTAAATCTGATCTATTTAGGTTTTTGGATAATAATTTACTAACAAAAAAAGAGGCGGTCTTAATAGTTTTATTTTTTTCACTCGCTTTAAAGGACAAGAAGAAAAGTTTATATTTTTTTAACTTAATACTTAGTATTTTTTTGAATTTTTTTGGAACTTTACCATCAATTATCAAAGCGATTTTTTGGGTTTTTGGACAGCATTCTTCAATTTTCTTAGGTAAAATACTAAGAATATTATCTCCAATTATCACAGAGTATTTATTTAATGTATCCTTATATCTTATTTCTCGATATTTCATAAAGCTCTAGTACTTTTTCGGCAATTTTTTCAGGTTTTAAAAAATTGCAATTAATTTTAAAATCAGACTCATTATAAGTTTGTTTTCTCTCCAAGTAAATTTTATTAACAGTCTCAGAAAGATTTTTATTAAAAAGCAATGGTCTTTTTTTAGTTTTTCTTAATCTTAATATTAATTCTTCAACATTAACATCCAACCAAAAACTTACCGCATAAACTTTGACAGCTTTTCTTATTGATCTACTTAAAAAAGCGCCTCCACCTAAAGAAATAACGGAGTTTTTCTTTTTTAATTCGTTTAAACTTAATTTATTTTCTAATTTTCTAAAATAATTTTCGCTTTTCCTCTGAAATATAGAATTAATTGAACACCCTTCTTTTTGCTCTATAAGATTATCTATATCTATAAAGTTATAAGATAGCTTTTTTGCAAGTGTTTTACCTATTGTAGATTTTCCTACACCCATCATTCCAGTTAAAACAAGGTTTTTTCTCAAAATTATATCCGATTTTAAATTTGATTTTTCATAAATATGTCTTATTTATTGAGTTTAAATAAATTCTTAAAGTATGCAACTTAAATACAATAGAAAACTAAGCTTTGGCAGTTCGCTTATAAAAATATTAATAAGGCTATTAATGATTATAGTATTTTTTATAGCTGCTATTTTTTTTGTAGAAAAGATTAAATTTCCAAGTCCTGAAAAAAAATACGATATAAATGTTACAAATGATATTAAAAAGCTGTAGGAATTGTTTTTTAATTTTAATATTTTTATCTTCACCCCACCTACAAGGTGAAGATAAAATTGATATTTGGAAAGATAATTCAAATAAAAAAATTGATACACCTGATGGTACTGGCTCTATTTCTGAAGAAAAAAAAAATTCAATAGATTTAAATTTACCTCAAAAAATTGAAACTAATCAAAAAATAAATGTACAAGAAAATTTTTCTAAAACCTCAATCGATTCAAAGATTTTTGGCATACACGATCCTGCTGATTTTAACTTTAATCTTAACATGTGGTCAAATACAAAAGCTGAAGATGTAAGATCTATTTTAAAGAGACTTAAAAAGATAAAATTGTCGAATACTTCAAATGAAATTTTAGAGGGAGTATTATTTTCTTTCTCATATCCCCCTAATGGGATGGAAGAAAAAGAATTCGTTAATTTGAAAATCAATTGGCTTATTGATAACAATCGCGTTGAATTAATAGAAGATTTTTTGAAACAGAATAAAGAATTCGAAGGAAAAAGTAGAGCCGTTCAATTTCTTGTTGATGATAATATTGCACAGGCAAATATTAAAAAAGGGTGTGATAAAATAGAGTTTATAGATAGTACAATTAAAGATGCATATTTAGAAAAATTTAAAATTTATTGTCTAATTTTTAATAAGAAAAAACCGCAAGCACAACTTTTGTTAGATCTCTTACGAGAACAAAAACAATCAGATAAATTTTTTGATGATAAGATTAACTTTTTATTAGGTATTTCCAGCCAAACTTCTGAAAAAATTAATGAAAAAAATTTATTAAATTTTTATCTTTCTAGTATCACAATTAATAATTTTAATTATGAGCCTACAACAAAAACGAAAAAAGAAATTTGGAAGTATTTGAATGCAGCTAATTTAATTAAATTGGATGATATAACTGATAATGAAAAATTAAAAAAACTTGAGTTAGCAGCAAATGAAGGCCAGATCGATATTCAAATAATCTTTAACATCTACAAACAAATGCCATTTAACTTAAATACTTTAATAAACGCTAAAAATGTTTATCAAACACTAGATGAAATTGAAGCTAGATCCTTAATATACCAAAAATTTTTACTTTCTGAGGATTTAAATGTTAAGTTGGAGTATCTTTTCTTATTAGAAGAGCTGTTCAATCAAAAGGATATTGAAAAAATTTATTCTAAGTTTGTAAATAATGTCTTAAAAGAAATAGGATTAGAAAACATTCCAGAAAAATTTAAGGAAACTGCTGAAAGCAGAGTTGCGAAACGCAAAGAAGATAAAATTGGAAAAGTAAAATATAACGATAAAGTTTTACATCAATCAAATATTTTGAAATATTATCTAGAGAGTGAAAGTGAGAAAAAAATTCAAAAAGAAATTAACAAAGTAATTAAAAAAATTAGCAAAAATAGAAAATATTTTTATTCAGCAAAAGATCTAGCATTAATTAACTCATTAATGAAAGACGGTTTTGAAATTCCATCTAATTTAGATTTTAAGGAATTAACTTCAAAATACGAAATTCCAAAAAATTTATTTCAACTAATTGAAAATGAACAAAGTGCATTTCTTGCTTTAAAAATAGTAGAAATTCTTGGTGAAGATGAGCCGTATCAGCTAGATCCTGAAAGTATATACTTTATAACTAGCTTATTGAATGATACAGATCTCATAAAATTTAGAAATAAGGTATTGATCTCAGCACTACCTCAGAGAATTTAATAACTATATAATTAATAATGACCAAGAGAAATATTTTAATTGAACCTGATCCTATTTTGAGGAAAAAAAGTGATCCTGTAGAAAAAGTTGACAAAGAATTAAAAAAGTTAATGGACGATATGCTAGAAACAATGTATGCAGCCCCAGGAATTGGCTTAGCAGCAGTCCAAATTGGTATTCTTAAAAGGTTGATAGTAATAGATATTTCAAAAGAAAAAGAAAAAAAAAATCCATTATTCCTAATAAATCCAAGTATTACTTTTAAATCTAAAAAAATATCAACTTATGAAGAGGGATGTTTGTCTTTACCAAATTACTTTGCAGAAATAGAAAGACCAGCTGAGTGTCACATAGATTATATTAATTACGATGGAAAAAAAAAAGAACTAAAAGCTAGTGGACTTTTATCAACATGCATTCAGCACGAAATTGATCATCTTAATGGAATTTTATTTATTGATTATTTATCAAAACTAAAGAAAGATATGATAATAAAAAAATTAGTTAAGTATAAGAAAGAACTTAATAAAGTTGTATTATAAATTTTATGGCTTTAAAAATTATTTTTATGGGCACGCCAGAATTTGCTGTCCCAATTCTTGAAAAAATTCATAAATCTAATCATAAAGTTTTGTGTGTTTATACTCAAACACCTAATAAAAGGGATCGAGGACAAAAAATTAGTATTACACCTGTTCACGAAATTTCAAAAAAAAAAAAAATTGATGTTAAACATCCCTTGAATTTAGATCATGATGAGTATGAATATATTAAAAAATTAAAGCCAGATGTAGTAGTAGTTGTCGCTTACGGAAAAATTATTCCAGCAAAAATATTAGAATTAAAAGATGTTCAATTCTTAAATATTCATGCATCTTTGTTACCAAAATGGAGAGGAGCCGCACCCATTCAAAGAGCGATTATGAATCTGGATAAAGAAACTGGAATATCTATTATGAAAATTGTTCCAAAACTAGACTCAGGTCCGATAATGATGCAATCAAAGATAGAAATTTTTGAAAGCACAACATTTGAGGAACTTAGTAGCAAAATGTCAAATTTAGGAGCTCAAATGATACTCGACTCACTTAATCTAATTGAAAAAGATAAAGCAAAATTTTTTCCTCAACAGGAAAAAAACGCGTCATACGCAAAAAAGATTAAAAAATCTGAGGGAAAAATAGATTGGAAAGATAATGCAAAAAAAATAATTGCCAAAATTAATGCATTGACCCCAAACCCTGGTTGCTGGTTTGAACTTAATGGAATTAGGATAAAAATTATTAGCGCTGAGATGGTAAAGGCAAATGGGACACCAGGCGAGATCTTAAATAATAATTTTACTATCGCATGTTCAGAAAATGCAATCAAGATAATAGAGCTTAAAAAAGAGGGAAAAAAAAAGACAACAGCTTTTGAATTTTTAAAGGGTAATAATTTAATTGTTGGTAATTTTGTTAATGAAAGTATTTAATTATTTAATAAAGATTGAATATGTAGGAACAAAATTTGTAGGCTGGCAGTATCAAAAAAATGGAGTCTCTGTTCAAGAAAAAATTGAAAAGTGTTTTAAAAAAATTTTAAAAAAAAAAATTAAAGTAATAGGAGCAGGTCGAACAGACAAAGGCGTTCACGCCTTCGGTCAATTTGCGCACTTTAAAATTGACAAAAGAATTGATGACAAAAAAAAGTTTTTGAATTCAATAAATTTTTTTCTTAACAAAAGTCTGATCTCAATAATTGATATTAAAAAAAAAAATCTTGATTTTCATTCAAGATTTAATGCAAAAGAAAGAGAATATGAATATTTTATTACAAATAGAGAAAGCTCACCCTCAATTAACAAAAATAAAACCTGGCATGTAAAGAAAAAATTAAATTTAAAACTTTTAAAAAAAGGTACAAAACTTTTAGAAGGTAAGCATGATTTTTCAACTTTTCGAGCCTCTACATGCTCTGCAAAGTCTCCTATTAAAAAAATTAACTCGATTAAAGTAAAAAAAAATAATGAAAAAATTTATATTATTTTTAAATCAAGATCTTTCTTGCAAACGCAGATAAGATCCATGGTGGGGTGCTTGCAATATCTATCTAGGGGTAAATGGAGTTTAAAAAAATTTAAACATGTATTTAAATCAAAAAAACGGAATAATTGTGCACCTTTGGCTCCTTCATGCGGTCTGTATTTGAAGAATATTAAATATTGATCATAGAATATTTTTGGCGCTATATTTTTTAATTGAATTAATAGATATGGCTATAAGCGAAGTTAAATTTTGAAAAAAGTTAAATTTATTATATTTTTTATTAATTTTCCATATCCAATAAAAATTCCTTAAATTACTACTTTGTAAAGAGTTTTTTCTAATTCTATATTTAGTTAAAAATTTTTGCAAACAGAAAGCAAAGCCAACCCTCTTCAGCAATTTACACTTGAAGAAATAATCCTCACAAATTTTAGTGTTGGTAAATTTAATGTTTGTTATATCTTTTCTTTTTACCATCATTGTGCTTGTTGCTATGGATGTATTGTGAACAAAATCATTAAAATTAAATTTTAATCTTGGTCTTATTGATTTAATTTTATCACCAAAAGTATTATAGAAAGTGTATGAGAATGATATATTATTTTTTTTCATAAATTCTACTTGAGCCTTTAATTTATTCTTTTCCCATAAATCATCAGAGTCTATAAAAGCTATATAAGGAGAATTAGTTTGTTTTATAGCAAAATTTCTACAATGAGCAGCGCCGTTATTTTTTTTTAACCAATAAACTTTAATTTTTTTATATTTAGATATTTTTTTCAAAATTTTTTTAGTTTTTAAATTTGAATTATCGTCAACAATTACAAGTTTCCAATTTTTATAACTTTGTTTTTTAATACTTTGAACAGTTTTCAAAATAAAGTCAGAGCTATTGAAGTTTGGTAAAATAATATCTACTTTAGGATTATTCATAAATTTTTATACTATTGTAATTTGATAATACTGCTTTGAAACTAATGAAAAAATTAAAAAATATACTAATAAAAAATACGTTTTTCTTAAGCTCAAGTTAAGTTTAGTATTAAAAAAAGTTAAAGCTAAAATATAAATCAAAGGATCTAAGTATTCCTGCTGAAAAGGAAACATAACAATTGATAAAGTTAAAAAAAATAAAATTATTATTAAATCATATTTATTATCAAAATAAATATAAACGAGAATAAAAGCTATAAAAAATGAAATTAAAGTAAGAAAAAGTCTTATATTTATATTTTCAGTCGTAAAAATTAATATTTTATGAATAAAGCCTTTACCGATTATTGGCAAAGATTGAAAGTTTCCATACAATAAAATTACAAATACATAAATTAAAAATAGAAATAATATTAAAGTAAAATTTTTAGTTAATAATTTATCTTTTAAATCTCTTATTCCAACTTTTTTAAATAATAATAATGGAGCAATATAAAATGCAATTATAGTCAAACAATACCCCAAATGAAATATATAAAATTTTTGGCCGACACCTCTAGATAATGATGCATCTGGAGGAAGAATAGACCCCCATATATTAATTAAATATAAGAATGGTAAAGCAAATATAGTAAAAAATAGTAAAACTATTAATTTGTATTTTAGCTCAGTTTTAAAATTCATAAGAAAAAAGAAAATATAAGCTGGAATAAAAACAAGTTTTTGATCAAAATATACACAAAGAGAACTACTCAAGCATAAAAAAAAAATTATTAAATAATTTTTAAATGAACTATTTATTTTAAAAGTATTTCTAAATTTTTGTAAAATCAAATAAGAACTAAGTAAAAAAATCATTCCATAATTTTCTCCTAGTCCCCAATATGCATTAGTTCTAAAAAATGGGCTTAATGTAATAATTAAGGTTAATAATAGTAATATATTATTATCTAAATCTTTATAATTTAATTTGATTGAAAAAAAAAATAATAAAGGAACAATTAAAGATATTAGTAAGACTGAAAATCTAAAACTTTGTTGATCAAAAATTAACGGATTTACTAATACGTGAATAATATAAGATAATGGTGGTCGGCTATCATTGTAATCTAAACTTTCTAAGTTTGAGATAATTCCTTCTTTAAATAACTGCAAATTACTCCATATGAGTTTAAAATCATAAGGACCTGCGCCTGCAGAATTTTCATCAGTTAGATATCCAAAGAAAAAATAAACAATTAAAATAAAAGATGTAAATATTGATATATTTTTCTCAGTAACTATTATTTTCTTTTTATTCTCCATCTAGATCCCTCTCTGACAATATATCCCACACATTTATCCGCACCACATTTGCATGGATAATTTTTAAAATCTTCATCAAAACTAAAACCATAATCATAGGACAATTCTTCTCCTTTTTTTATATCTTTCATTGCATAAACCCATAATCTTAGACCTTTACCAAATACCTCACAATTCGGATCACAAGAATGATTTATCAATCTTGCTGTATTAAATGCAAAGTCTCCATCTAGATCATATTTTTTGTTAATATTAAAAAGATAAATAGCTTTGTCGTTGTCATACTTTGGATCAAGTTCACTTTGTCTTGCAGTAATGATCTTTCCCTTATATTCTATTATTTTCGTGCCTTTCTTTATGTCTTGGTTTGCGTACAAGCCATTTTTATCGATCTTTGATTTTTTAATCTTGTAAATTTTCACTTAAAATACTCTAGTAAAAATTCACTATATATTTTTGTAAGTTTTTTTAAGTCAGTTAAAGAAACACACTCATCTACACGATGCATAGTTTTATTTACTAAACCGAACTCAAGGCATGGAGAAATTTTTCTTATAAATCTTGCATCAGATGTTCCTCCTGTTGTAGAAAACTTTGGATTAATCTTAGTTATTTTTTTTATAATTTTTTTGGCTATAAATAATGTTTTACTCGGTTTTGTTAAAAAAGCTTCACCATTTGCAAGGAAATCAATTTTATATTTACATTTATTTTTTTTACTAATTTGTTTAACAATTGAGTTAATTTTTTTCTTCAAAGAGGAAGAAGTATGTAAATTATTATACCTTATATTAAACTGAGCTTTTGCTCTTGCAGGAATCACATTATGAGCTTTATTATCTACATTTATTGATGTGAATTCTAAATTTGAAGGCTGAAAATTTTTATTACCTTCATCTAACTTTTTTTCTTTAATTTTTTTACATATGGCTATTAGGGTGTTTATTGGATTATTTGAAAGGTGAGGGTATGCAATATGGCCTTGAGTTCCAATAATTTCTATTTTACCAGACAAACTACCTCTCCTTCCAATTTTTATCATTTCTCCAAGTTTATTTGGATTAGTTGGTTCTCCCACAATACAAAAATCAATTTTTTCTTTTTTTCTTTTAAGATATTCTACGACTTTCTTTGTACCGTTTATCGCATAGCCTTCTTCATCACCTGTAATTAAAAAACTAATTGATCCATTAAACTTTCTATTCTTTTGTAAAAATTTACTTACTGCAGCGGCAAAACAAGCGATTGAACTCTTCATATCATTTGCACCTCTTCCAATTAAATAATTTTTTCTTACTGTTGGTTTAAAAGGATTAACAGTCCAATCTTTAAAATTTCCTGGAGGAACTACATCTGTATGACCAGCATAGCATAGGTTTGGTCCTTTTTTACCGAATCTGGCATATAAGTTTTTTATTGGTTTACTTCCTTTTCCCTTGAATTCTAGAATTTTACAATTGAAGCCTAATTTTTTTAATTTTTTACTAAGAAATTTTATTGCTCCTGCATCTTTAGGAGTAACACTTGGAAATTTTATTAAATCTTTAGATAATTGCAATTCGTCAATTATAGTCATCAGTCTCTTAATAAATCATTAATAGAAGTTTTGCTCCTAGTTTTCTCATCCACTTTTTTGACTATAACTGCGCAATATAATGAAGGTCCATTAGGATTAGACTTGCTAGGTAAGCTTCCTGGTACCACAACTGAATATGCAGGAACTTTACCATAATGTATTTCACCAGATTTCCTGTCCACTATTTTTGTAGACGCCCCAATATAAACTCCCATTGATAATACTGCTCCTTCTTCAACTAAAACACCTTCGGCTATTTCAGATCGAGCACCTATAAAACAATTATCCTCAATAATTACTGGACCAGCTTGAAGTGGCTCTAGCACACCTCCTATACCTGCACCTCCAGAAATATGACAATTTTTTCCAACTTGAGCACAAGAACCAACAGAGGCCCACGTATCAATCATAGTGCCTTCATCTACATAAGCTCCGAGATTTACAAAGCTTGGCATTAAAACTGCATTTTTTGCTATGTATGCTCCTTTTCTAACAACTCCGTTAGGAACATGACGGTACCCTGCTTTTTTCCAATCTTTTTCTTTCCACGTCACCGTCTTACCAGGTACTTTGTCGTACCAAGTGGTATATGGACCCTTCATCATTTCCATCTTATTAATTTTAAAGCTCAACAAGATTGCTTTTTTAATCCATTGATTAACAACCCAAATGCCATTTTGTTTATTTGCAACTCTAATTTTACCACTATCAACTAAATTAATAGTTTCATTAATAGCTTTTACTAATTTTTTATCTGACTTTGGGCCTACTTTTTCTTTTTTTTCGAAACTTTGATTTATTATTTTTTCTAACTTATCGTAACTCATTAATCTCCTTTAAAAATTTCGCCAAGCTGTCTGTTTTATAGTTAATGAAATCTGAATCTGAATATTTTGCTGCCCAAGGTTCATCATTTTTAATCCAAACAGTTTTCATTCCTAATTCATAAGCTGGCTTTAAATTTCTTGCAATATCTTCAAAGAATATACAATATTGTGGCTCAATTTTGTAATTTTCTAGCAATTTTTTGTAAGGTTCTTTGGAAGGCTTTGGAATAAAATTACAATCTCTAATGTCAAATATTCCGTCAAAAAGCTTATCTATTCCTATTCGTTTTGTAACATTGAGGGCATGCTCTCTAGAACCATTTGTAAAAATTATTTTTTTTCCACTTAATTTTCCAATTTCATCTTCTAAATCTTTATTTTTATCTAAAAAACTAAGATCTACATCATGAACAAACTCTAAAAACTCATCAGCATTAATTTTGTGGTGTTTTATCATTCCGTTTAAAGTTGTATTATATTCTTGAAAATAGTTCTTTTGAATTTTTCTAGCTTCATCAATACCGACATTAAGTTTTTCAGAAATAAATTTTGACATCTTTTTATCTACCTGATCAAAAACTTTGGTAGCACCATCATAAAGCGTATTGTCTAAGTCAAATAACCAAAATTTTATATCTTTTAAATCTTTCATTCTCTAATCAGCGTTCCAGATCCCTTATCCGAAAAAATTTCGTGTAAAATCGAATGGGGTTTTCTTCCATCTAGAATTACTACACCTCTCACCCCATTTTGCACAGCATCTACACAATTTTCTATTTTAGGAATCATACCTCCTTGAACAACTTTCCATTTAATTAGATTTTCAAGATCAAAAGGTTTAATTTCTGATATTAACTTTTTCTGGTCATCATATACACCTTCAACATTTGTCATTAATATTAGCCTTCTAGACTTAAGTTTTTTTGCAATAGCACTTGCTGCAGTGTCACCATTAATATTATATGTTTGTTCATTCTTTCCTAAGCCTAAAGGTGCTATAATTGGAATTCTATTTTCGTTTAATGCTTTTTGAATTAAATTATCATTTATTTTATTTGGTATTCCAACAAATCCAAGTTCTTCTCTTTCAGGTTCAACCTCTATAATATTGTCAGTTTTAGTATGAAACATAGCTGCTTGAGAACCTAGTTTCTTAAGAGAACTAGCTATGTCTTTGTTAAAATCAATTAGGACTTCCTCTACGATATCAATTATGTCTTTATCAGTAACCCTTAAGCCATTAATAAATTTCGATTTGATTTTTTTCCTATCTAACTCTCTTTTGATTCTTGGACCGCCACCATGAACAACAATTACAGATAAACCCAATTTATTAAGAACATTTATATCAGATATAAAATTATTAAAGACATTTCTGTCTATTAAAACATTGCCACCATATTTTATTACAATTTTTTCATTTTCATATTTTTTTATGTATTTTTGAACAATATTAATGTCTGGAGCATTATCAGGCCAAAATTGTTTTATCTCGTTTAGAGAAATATTTTTTGACATCTAATTTGTTTTCACAGTAGTTTTTTTAACAATTACGTACTGTTGAGCGATTGTGAGAATATTATTTATTGTCCAGTAAACAACTAAACCAGAAGGGAAAGAAGCAAGTATGATCGTTAAAAATAATGGAAAGAAAGCAAATATTTTCGCTTGTATAGGATCAGCAGGAGCAGGGTTTAATTTTTGTTGAACCCACATAGAGGCACCCATTAATATTGGCCAAATTCCTATAATCATAAAACCTGGAGGATCCCATGGAATTAGACCAAATAAATTGAATAAAGAAGTTGGATCTTGTGCTGACAAGTCTTTTATCCAACCAAAAAATGGCTGATGCCTCATTTCTAAAGAAATAAAAAGCATCTTATAAATTGCGAAAAAGAACGGAATTTGAATTAAAACTGGTAAGCAACCTGATGCAGGATTAATTTTTTCTTTTCTGTATAACGCCATCATCTCTTGTTGCAGTTTGACTTTATCATCTTTGTGCAACTCTTTAAGTCTCATCATCTCCGGTTGAACTGCTTTCATTTTTGCCATTGACCTAAATGAGAAGTTAGCTAGCGGAAAGAAAATAAGCCTTATGGCAATAGTTAATAACACTATAGCTGTTCCAAAATTTCCTGAAATTTTGAATAAATAATCTATTACGAAAAATAAAGGTTTTGTAAAAAAGTAAAACCATCCCCAGTCTATAACTAAATCAAATTTGTTTATATTTTGGTCTGCAGCATACCCATCAATTGTTTCAACCTCTTTAGCGGCAATAAATAATCTAAGTTTATTTGTTCCAGTTGATGATTTATCAATGTTTACAGGTTCATTGATAATATAATTCGCTTTAAATCCATTTTCGTAAAGGAATGTAGATTTAAAATTTTTACCTGATTCAGGCACAAAAGCAGTCATCCAATATTTATCTGTTATTCCAAGCCAGCCTTCATTTGACTCTCTTACTATTTTTTTTTCTTCTACATCATCATAGTCGTCTTCCTTTAATTCATCGTCAAATACGCCAATAAACCCCTCATGTTGAATGTAAAAATTTTGAATATCATCAGGGATTTTATTCCTTGTCATCTGCGCATATGGATATAGATCAATAGACGAATTAGAATTATTTTTTACTTGTTGTGATATTTTGAATAAATATTTATCATCTAACTCAATTCTTTTTTCAAAAGTAACACCCTCTTTGTTGTTCCATTGCAAAATAACAGGAGAATTGTTGCTCAAAATATTATTACCTTTCACTGTCCATTCAGAATCTTTTGTTGGAACTTTAATTTTATTTCCAATACTCGCCCAACCTGTCTCAATGTAAAAACCGTTTACAGTATCAGAGGGGTTTAAAAAAATAATATTTTTTCCATCTTCAACTTTTTGTTTATGTTTTTTAAAAGATATATCATCAATCAAAGCACCCTTTAAATTAATTGAACCTACTACGCTATCATTTTCAATTTTAATTCTTTTGCTTGTATTAATAGATTCTTCTCTGGTAAGTTTTTGTATTATTTGTGGTTGATCGATTGTTGGCGCGATCGAGTTTTGTTCTCTTTTTTGCTCTACTTTTTGATCTATTTGTTGCTCAGAAGTTTTTTTAGGAGTTTCAAAAAAAGCACCCCAGAAAAGTAATACCGACATTGAAAGAGCAATTGCTACAAAAACATTTCTATCCATTTTCGCTTTCCTTTTTATCTTCTAATTTCCAGCAAGCTTTTTGCAACGCATCTACAATTATTTTTTTTCTTTCTTGTCTATTAGCGTTTTTTGGAATTGGTACTAAATCTACACCTTGGCTGCCGCCGAGTTTCTCAAAAGGATGACATTTTAAAATTCTTTTTACCCCTAATTTAATTCCTATTATTAAACCTTGAGTTTTAAGCGCTTCAATAAAATACTCGGAACAAGTCGGTAAGAATCTACATTTATTTCCTAACAAGGGTGAAATAAAATATTGATAAAATTTGATAATAAAAATTAAAAATGTTTTCATCTGTGTAATTTTCTAAAACTTTTTTCCATTAATGGCAAAAGCACATCTTGTTTTTGAGCATACGCATTAGACTTACCGAAAACTATATAAGTGTAATCTTTATTAATTGCACCCTTTTTTTTCAACAATTTTTGAACAATTGCTTTTAATTTTCTTCTAATTTTGTTTCTTTTGACAGCATTACCAATTTTTTTTTTCATTACAAAACTAATTGTTAAATTAGATTTTTGCTTTGGTTTTATAAAGTTTTTTGCAGAGAAAACAGAAAAGTATTCAGTATGAGTTTTCTTTTCTTTAAGAGCTCTCTTGAACTGGTTGCTTTTTTTTAAACTTTCAAGCCTAACCATTAAATTTTAAGTTGATAAAGTCTTTCTTCCTTTAGCTCTCCTGCGAGCAATAAGTTGTCTTCCAGTTTTAGTAGCCATTCTTGCTCTAAACCCATGTCTTCTTTTTCTAACTAAATTACTGGGTTGATAAGTTCTTTTCATAAATATTTAAAGGTATATATTTTAATTGCTGTCTATTGTACAGGTAAATTATGAGTAAAAATTTGAAAATATTTTTAGGTGTTTCCTACTTAATAATATTATTCTCTTTCTTATATTTTATTTTCACAGCTATTGAAATAAGTAGACTAGACGATTTTTCTTATTATAAAGAACTTCAAGCAGATTTAGATAAATTTATTAGCACTAATATAATTCTTAATTTAATCTTCTTTTTCGTCTTTGCTATAATCTGGGTTGCGCTCCTTGGTTTTGGATCACCAATATTGATAGCATCAGGAATATTATTCGGTCAAGTGCTTGGAACATTAATCTCAGTAATTTCAATTTCAGTTGGAGCTTTGGTTTTATACTCGATAGGAAATTTTTTTTTTAGAGATTTAGTTAAATTAATTTTAGAAAAAAAATTTGAAAAATATATTTATTTATTCCAAAAAAATGAATTTTATTATTTTTTTATTTATAGATTTGTAGGAGGTTTAGGAGTTCCCTTTGGATTACAAAATTTAATACCAATTTTGTTTGGAATGAAAAAAATTAATTACTTTCTATCAAGTTTCTTTGGTTTCATTCCAAGTTTTTTTATAATAAATACAATTGGCGCTGGAATAAATTCCTACATAACGAAAGCAGAAAATTTTAGTATGATTGATTTAATTTTAACTCCTGAAATTTATTTACCCATAATAATGTTTGCTCTTTTAATGATTATATCCTTAATCATAAAAAAAAAATTTTTTGATCATGCAAATAAATAAAAATATTTTATCTAGCGACTCGAGTCCTTATCTTAAACAACACAAGAATAACCCTGTTAATTGGCAGACATGGTCAAAAGAAACTTTAAATTTTGCAAAGCAAAATAAAAAACCAATTTTATTAAGTATTGGATACGCAAGCTGTCATTGGTGTCACGTAATGGCTCACGAAAGTTTTGAAGATGATGAAACAGCAAAATTAATGAATAAATTATTTGTAAATATTAAAGTTGATAGAGAGGAAAGACCTGATTTAGATTTTATTTTTCAAAGTTCATTTCAGTTATTTAATCAATCTGGAGGAGGCTGGCCCTTAACAATGTTTTTAGACGAAAATGGAGTCCCATTCATGGGAGGCACATATTTTCCTAAAAATTCAAAACAAGGACTACCCTCATTTAAAGAAGTTCTTCAAAAAGTTTATGAGGCTTATAATGAGCAAAGGGAAAATATTATAAAACAAAAAAATTTAATCATAAAAAATTTAGATTTAAAAAAAAGTTCTGTTCTTAATCAAGAACTTGAACCTTTTTTAGAAATATCTCTTAATTCTTTGGACCCTATAAAAGGAGGATATAAGGGTGCTCCAAAATTTCCTACTTTTTATTTATTTGAAACTTTGCTTTATTTTTATAATAAATCAAAAAATAAAAAATATCTCGAACCTGTAGATTTAATTATTAAGCAACTTTGTTCTAAAGGTATTTATGATCATGTAGAAGGCGGTATATCAAGATATACTGTTGATGAAAACTGGACTGTACCTCATTTTGAGAAGATGCTTTATGATAACGTTCAATTTATTTTAATTTTATCCAAGTATTGTAAAATTAATTCAAAAAATTATTTTAAAGAAAAGTTAGAGCAAACAGTTGAATTTATTAAAACAAATTTTTTAAATAAAGAAGGTTTTTTGGGATCTGCCTATGACGCGGATAGCGAAGGTATAGAAGGAAAATATTACGTTTACAAATACGATGAAATCAAAAACTTTGAAAATATTGAAAAATATTTTGAAATTAAAGAAGAAGGCAATTGGGAAAATAAAATAATTTTAGTTGAAAAAGAAAAACCATCTAAAGAAATTTTAGATAAATTATTTCAAATAAGATTGAAAAGAAAAAAACCATTTTTTGATGATAAAACTCAATTAGATTTAAATTGTCTTTGGATAAGCGCTTTGATTACAGCTGATGAAATATTACCAAACAATGGTTATTTAAAATTAGCAGAAGAATTTTTTTCAATGATTGAAAAAAAATATATTCAAAATACAATTTATCACAGTTATTCAAAAGATATCGTTTTTATTGAAGACTATGCTTTTTTAATTAATGCACTCAACGATTTATCTGAGAAAACAATGAATTTTAAGTATAAGGATTTAGCGAGAAAAATTTCTTTGGAAACTTTAAAAAAATTTTATTTAGATGATAAAAATATTTTTCAAAAAAACCCTACAAATAATAATGATGTTTTTTTTAAACCGGTTGATATAGGCGATAATACGATACCTAACGGCAATGCAATTATGTTAATAAATTTAGTCAGATTAGGAATGATGAATGAAGCAAAAAAATTATCCGATAGCTTGAATGGATACTTAAATATATACAAAACTCATATGATGACTTCATTAAGAGCTATTGATTTTTTTAATAACGTAAAAGATGGAAAGAATTGTAACGAACAAGGTTGTAAAATTGATGTCTAAAAAAATTAATTGGGTAATTTGGTTATTCTTAATAGTTTTGTGGAATTATGGATTTCCACAAGCTACACCTTTTGAAGATGTCATTGTTGCCGTATTTTTGTCGATTTTGTTTATAATTATTCAGTTGCTTCAATCAAGATACTTGAAAAAAAGTAGTTCAAGAAGTAAATTCGATTAATAATGAAGGAGCGCTTTTTATGGGAATTCACTATGATTACAAATCAACACGAGGCGATAAAGCTATGAAAAAAGAAGCAAAAAGGAAAGCTCGTATTGAACAAAGAAGAGCTAGAAAATCAAGCGCAAATCCAAAAGAGTCGGAGCAAAATACAATGCATGACATTAACAAACCTATCACTCTTGAGGATTTAACAAATCCAGACAAAAACTAAAAAATTAATGAAATCTTTTGTCAAGAAAGATTTATTACTAAAAAGACGTGAGGCTGCACTTAAAAATAATTTAAAAAAAAGAAAAAATAAAAAAATATTAGCTAAACAAAAGAATGCCGGTACTTTCAGATAAATGGATTAAAAAAACTGCTAAAACTAAAGGCATGATAAAACCTTTTGTAAGCAAGCAAGTAAGAAAAGGTAAAATTTCTTTTGGTTTGTCATCATATGGTTATGATGCAAGGGTTTCTAATGAGTTTAAAATATTTACTAATGTTAATTCTGGAATTGTAGATCCAAAGGTTTTTAAAAAGGAGAGCTTTGTAACTAAAAAAGCTAAAGAATGTATCATCCCACCTAACTCTTTCGCTTTAGCTAGGACGATTGAATATTTTAAAATACCCGAAAATGTTTTAGTTATTTGCTTAGGTAAATCTACTTATGCACGTTGTGGAATTATTGTAAATGTTACTCCCTTGGAGCCTGGTTGGGAGGGACATGTTACTTTAGAATTTTCTAACACAACCCCTCTGCCTGCAAAGATTTATGCTAACGAAGGTGTCGCGCAATTTGTTTTTTTAAAAGGAAATGAAAAACCAGCTGTCTCTTATGCAAAAAGAAAAGGAAAATATATGAGACAAAAAGGCGTAACTCTTCCAAAGGTTTAAAATTTCTTTAATGCAAAAACTCTTAATTAAAGGAAAAAAAAAATTATCAGGCAACATCTCAATTTCTGGATCTAAAAATGCCACTCTTCCTATTTTAGCAGCTTCAATTTTAGCTCACAATGTAAGGTTAAAAAATGTTCCATTTGTAAAAGATATTTTTACCATGCTTGAATTGTTAAAATTTATTGGGATTAATAGTAAGATTTTAACTAAGAAGAGGGAAATTAATCTTTTAAATAATCAAAAAAAAATAAATACCTTGGCGCCATATAAGTTAGTAAAAACAATGCGTGCAGGAGTTTTAGTTTTAGGACCACTTTTAACAAAATATAAAAAAGCAAAAGTATCATTACCAGGAGGTTGTGCGATTGGAACAAGACCAGTTGACTTACATTTGTTCGCGTTAAAAAAACTAGGTGCAAAAATAAAAATAAAAAATGGATATATTATTGCAGAGGCAAAAAAAGGACTAAAAGGTAACATAGTTAAATTTCCTACAATCTCAGTTGGAGCAACTGAAAATGCTCTCATCGCAGCTTATGGAGCTGAGGGAAAAACAATATTACATAATTGCGCTATAGAACCCGAGATACATGATCTAATATTATTTTTAAAAAAATTAGGAAGTAAAATAAAAATTTCTGGTAGAAAAATAATAATATTTGGAAATAATTCATCTAAAGAAAATGTAAATCATAAAATTATTTTTGATAGAATAGAGGCTGGAACATACTTAATTGCTGGAGCTTTAATAGGTAAAAAAATTACTATTAGCCGGATCGATACTAAAAATTTAAAAAGTGAAACTGACGTTTTAAAAAGTATGGGTGTTAAATTATTGATAAAAAAAAATTCAATTTCAATTATTTCAACAAATAAAATGAAAAAAGTTAGTATTTCAACTAAACCTTACCCAGGATTTCCAACGGACTTACAAGCACAATTGATGGTATTGATGACACAAGCAGAGGGTTTATCTAAAATAAAAGAAAATATTTTTGAAAATAGATTTATGCATGTCCCCGAACTTAAAAGAATGGGAGCAAAAATTGAAATTAAAAATAAAACTGCCTATATTTTTGGACCAACAAAATTATATGGCGCAGAAGTAATGGCTACTGATTTGAGAGCCTCAGTTAGTTTAGTTTTAGCAGGATTAATTGCAGACAATAGGACGATAGTAAATCGAATTTATCATTTAGACAGAGGTTATGAATTTTTAGAAAATAAACTTAAAAATTGTAAAGCTCAAATTAAAAGAATTTAGTATGAAAGCAAAAAATTTAAAGCTTATTGCTAAAACCGTGGAAGATTTGAGAGTTGTTTCAGCACACTTGCAAGACTCTATAGCTAATGTATCAGATATAGCAAATTTAAAGAAAAATAAAATTTTATTATTACAGCTAAATAGATTTATGTGGGAAGATGTAGAAAAAGGTGTATTCAGGAAAAATAAGAGAATTAGAACTATTCTCAAATTTGAAAATGTATTAAAAGTGCATTCTAAAAATATTATTCAATCAAAAAAAGATAAATTTTTAGATTTTCTTACTATTGAAACTAATCTGATGCCTGATAATAACTATGAAATGAAAATAGTTTTTTCAGGCGACTCGATTTTGAGAGTTATTTCAGAGGTTATCGAAGTAACATTAGATGACCAAGGAAAAGCTTGGGACTCAAAAAATAAACCAAAACATAAATTAATATAATGTTGAAATATTTAAATTTAAATAAAAAAAACTCTTTAAAAAGATTAGAATTAATTTTGAATTCAAGAAAATTAAAACAACGCAATCAATTAAATATTGTAAGAAACATTTTGTCCAATGTTAAAAAAAATGGAGATAAAGCTGTAATAAAATATGAGAGAAAATTTTCTAATGTTAAAACTAGTTCAAAAAAAATAAAATTCTCAAAAAATGAAATTAATACAATTTCAAAAAAGATTGATAAAAATCTAAAAAGATCGATTGATATTGCTTTTAAAAGAATTAAATTTTTCCATTCAAAGCAAAAATTTTTATCTTTCAATTATAAAGATAGTTACAAAAATGAATTGTCATATAAATATTCACCGATTGATAGAGTAGGGGTGTATGTTCCTGGAGGAACTGCAAGTTATCCGAGCACTGTTTTGATGAATTGTATTCCAGCGCTCGTAGCAGGAGTAAATAACATTTATCTCACTACCCCAGCACTCGGAGTATCGGTCAATCCAGCAATAATTTATGCAGCAAAGAAATGTGGTGTAAAAGAGATTTACAAGACGGGAGGTGCTCACTCAATAGCTGCTTTAACTTACGGTACAAAAACTTTTAAAAAAGTAGATAAGATAGTTGGTCCAGGAAATACTTTTGTAACTTCTGCAAAAAAAGAGGTATTTGGAGAAGTTGGTATAGATATGATTGCGGGTCCTTCAGAGGTAAGTATAGTTGCAGATAAAGACGCAAATCCTGATTGGGTGGCTTCAGATTTAATTGCACAAGCAGAACACGATATTTTAGCTCAGTCAATTTTAATATCTAATAATAAAAAATTAATTAAATCTGTAAATAGAAGTTTAAAATTACAACTATTAAATTTACCAAAAAAAAAGATAGCTAAAAAAAGTATTAAAAATTTTGGTCTTGCTATTTATGCAAAGAGTCAAATTAAAATTTTAGATGCAATAAATACTATCGCTCCGGAACACTTAGAAATAAGTTTCAGTGGATATAAAAATATTTTAAAAAAAATAAAAAATGCAGGTTCAATTTTTATAGGTAAATTTTCTCCCGAAGCAATGGGTGATTATTTAGCTGGCCCCAACCATGTTTTACCAACTTCTGGTTCAGCAAAATTTTCTTCTGGATTATCTGTAAATGATTTTCTTAAGAGACATTCTTTGATAAAAATAACAAAATCAGGTATTGAAAGATTAGGGCCATCAGTTATAAATTTAGCAAAGCATGAAAATTTAGACGGTCATGCTAATTCGATAAAAATAAGATTAAAAAAAAAGGTTGATTAATTGGCGAAGCAAGAGACATTAGAATTTAAAGGGAAAGTGACGGAGCTACTCCCTAATGCTATGTTTAGAGTTAAATTAGAGAATAACCATGAAATTTTAGCACACACTGCTGGAAAATTAAGAAAGAATAGAATAAGAGTTCTTGCTGGTGATAATGTAATGGTTGAAATGACGCCATATGATTTAACTAAAGGTAGAATAACTTTTAGATTTTAGGCCTTGTAGCTCAGTAGTAGAGCAGTACCCTGAAAAGGTATGTGTCGTAAGTGCGATTCTTACCAAGGCCACCACTTAAATTATGAACTTGTTAGACACACTAATTTCTGATGAAAAAAAATGCGATAGAAAATTTTACTCTGCCGGGCCTTATTGGAAACATAAAAATCTAAAAACTATTGTTGAAATAAAAAAAAATGGAATACAAAATTTTAGAGGAACAAATAATAGTATAGGAACTAGTTTTACTGATAATTTAGTTTGTGATATAAGAAAAGAACTTAATTGGAAAGGTCGCTTTTTAAGCAAAATTTTTTCCTTACCCTTAATAAATAAGATTTTTGATTTACAATTAAAACAAACCAAAAATTATTTACAAGAATATTTAAAAGCAATATCAATTATTTATAGGTCAAATGAGAATGTTCAAAAATTAGTTAGAAAATATAAATTTGAAAATACAGTAAACTTCGGATGTGAAAAAAAATTTAATTCTAAAGACAATCAAGAAACTTCAATCGTATACGTTGATATGGCTCATAGAATAGATGTTTTATCTTCTCAATTTGATTTTACAAAGATTAAAAGCTTTTTTGAGATAGGAGGAGGTTTTGGTGCAAATGTCCATTTTCTAGTAACTAATTTTCCTAATATTAATAAAATTATTTACTTAGATATTGCACCAAATATTTACTTAGGAACTGAATACTTGAGGTATCATTATAAAGATGCAGTGAAAGATTATTTAACAACAAAAAAATTAGATAAAATAAGTTTTTCTGGAAAGGATGAATTAGAAATTTTTTGCATTCCACCTTGGGAAATTGAAAAGCTTGAAATAGAAGTAGACCATTTTCATAATGCAGCAAGTTTTGTTGAAATGACGAATGAGACAATAGAAAATTATGTTAAATTCATTAAAAAATTTAAAACTAAAGGAATATCATTAATTTCTTATGACCGTTTTAGTAACAAAACAATTAATCCAGAAAATCTTAACAGTTTTTTTGATAATAAATTAAATATTCAAAGACATTCTCAAATAATTGATGATTATAATCAAAAATTAATTTATCTTTATAAATAATTAAAAAATTATTTTAATTCAAAATATTATGAGTAAACAAATTGGCCTTTTTTGGTTAAGAGATGATTTTAGAATAAAGAACAATAGTGGTTTGAGTGAAGCAACAAACAACCATGAAAATGTTTCGGTTTTTTATTTATATAATAAAAGTGAATTTGAGAATAGAGAGGCTCAAAATTGGTGGATCTCAAAGTCTTTAAAGGAATTTAAAAAAAAATTGAATAATTTAAATATCAATCTTGAAATAATAAAAGTTGATTCGTTTAATATTTTTTTTGATGAATTATTAAAACAAAAAAACTTTTGCTTATATTGGAATAAAGTTTATGAACCAAAATATTTAGATCTAGATAAAATTCTTTCAGAAAAACTAAAAAACAAAAAAATTAATTTTAAAATATTTAAGGGTAATATCTTAAATGAGGTAGGTGAGGTGCTAAAATCAGATGGTTCTCCTTTCAAAGTTTTTACACCTTTCTGGCGTGTAGCTGAAAAAATCTACCACGAGAAAATTCCTTCTAACTATAAAAAAATTAATAAATGCAAAAAAAAAATAAACTTTTTTAAAAAAAATATTAATGAAAGCGAAATTTTACCTAAAAAAGAATGGTACAATAAATTTGAAAAATATTGGTCTCCTACTGAAGAAAGTGCTTTAAAAGAACTAAAAACTTTCATTAAAGATAGAATTGAAAATTACTCAGAGGAAAGGAACTTTCCTAACATTCTTGGAACATCAAAACTTTCTCCTTTTATTAAACACGGTCAAATACATGTTGAGACTATTTGGGAGGAGTGTAACAAAATTAAAAAAAAAGGTGTAAATAAATTTTTAGCTGAAATTGGTTGGAGAGAATTCAATCATTCGCTCATTAATTTTTTTCCGCATATGTTAAAAGGAAATTACTCATTAAAGTTTGATAAATTTCCTTGGGAAAAAAATTCAAAATTTTTATCTGCTTGGAAAAACGGATTAACAGGTTATCCAATAGTAGACGCAGGTATGAGAGAATTATCTAAAACTGGTTGGATGCATAATAGAGTAAGAATGATTGTAGGATCTTTTTTAGTTAAACATCTGCTTATAAATTGGACTGAGGGTGAAAAGTTTTTTAAAAATTCGTTACTTGATTATAATCAAGCTAATAATGTTTCTGGTTGGCAGTGGGTAGCAGGTTGTGGCGCTGACGCAGCTCCATATTTCAGGATATTCAATCCAATTTTACAAGGTGAAAAATTTGACAAAGAGGGTAGTTATGTAAAAAAATGGGTTTTAGAATTAAAAAATGTTCCTAAAAAATTCATACACAAACCCTGGGAACTTAAAGACGAAAGTATTTTGAAAATAGGCAAAGAGTATCCTTTTCCTCTAGTAGTTCATGAAAAAGCAAGATCTAAAGCACTAAGCGCGTTTAAAAAAATATAAACTATAAATTTCCGTGACAATGTTTAAATTTTTTTCCTGAACCGCAGGGGCATTTTTCATTTCTTCCAACTTTTTGAAAATTTTTGTTTTGATCTACTTCTTTTAAGGCTTTTTTTTCTTGGTTCGGCGAGACAACAATGTTTAAATTTAATAAAAGTCTTACCAAATCAGTTTTAATTTTTTCTAATAAGCCTTCAAATAGAACAAAAGCCTCTTTTTTAAACTCAGATAATGGATCTTTTTGGCCGTATTGTCTTAATCCAATCACTTGTCTAAGCTGTTCAAGGTATTGAAGATGCGATCTCCAAGAAAAATCTATAATTTGAAGAAAAATTTTCTTTTCTAAAACTTTATTTTGTTCTTCGCCTAAAATATCAATTCTATTTTTCATTTTATCAAAAAATAGTTTTTCCATAAATTGGGTAAAATTTACTTTTTCATCAGAAGTTAAATTCTTTAATTCAATATCACTTATTGAACTTCCAGTAATATTTTTTATTTCCATTAAATATTTTTCATCATTTGATTTTTTATAATTAATGATAGTAATTTCCAATTTTTTTATAATTTCTCTATAAAAATCATTTAAAATTTCCTTCACATCATTTTCTTTTAAAATTTTAAGTCTTTGAGAAAATATAACCTGTCTCTGATCATTCATCACATCATCAAATTTAATTAAGGTTTTTCTTATATCAAAGTTTCTACTTTCTACTTTTTTTTGGGCTCTTTCCATCGCTTTGTTTATCCAAGGATGATCTATCGACTCGTTTTCTTTTAATCCTAGTTTTTTTAGCATGCCATCAATGGAGTCACCTCCAAAAATTCTCATTAGTTCGTCCTGTAAACTTATAAAAAATATTGTTGAACCTGGATCTCCTTGTCTTCCTGATCTTCCTCTTAATTGATTATCAATTCGCCTACTTTCGTGTCTTTCTGTGCCAATTATAAAAAGACCGCCCAAATCTTTTACTTTTAATTCATTTTCTTTAAAATCTTCAATATTAGATGATTTTCCATTTTCAATGTAATCTTTATTTCCTCCTAGTTTAATATCAGTCCCTCTGCCAGCCATATTAGTTGCTATTGTTACAGCACCAGTTTTTCCAGCTTCAGCAATTATTTTAGCCTCTTGTTCATGTTGCTTAGCATTCAACACGTTATGTTTGACTTTTCTTTCGTTAAGAAATTCTGAAATTTTTTCAGATTTTTCTATGCTTGTAGTCCCAACTAATACTGGTTGACCTATTTTGTTACATTCTATAATTTTTTTTGTAATAGCATTATACTTTTCTTTTTCAGTTCTAAAAATTTGATCATTAAAATCTTTTCTTAACATTTTTTTGTTTGTAGGAACTGATACTACATTTAATCTATAAATATCATAAAACTCCTCGGACTCAGTCATTGCAGTTCCTGTCATACCTGCCAATTTCTTATATAGACGAAAATAATTTTGATAAGTGATGGATGCAAGAGTTTGATTTTCTTCCTCTATTGTTACATTTTCTTTAGCCTCTATTGCCTGATGCAAACCGTCAGAAAATCTTCTTCCTTTCATTACCCTACCTGTAAATTCATCTATTATTTGAACTTTACCCTCATCAACAATGTAATCAGTATCTTTTTTGAATATTAAATTAGCCTTTAATGCCTGATTTGTATGATGCACAAGATCTAAATTAGCTGGATCATAAAAATTTTTATTTTTTAAAAGATTTCTTTGTAAAGCAAGTTTTTCAATTTTATCTACACCCGAGTCGGTTAAAATCACATTCTTGTTTTTTTCATCTAACTCAAAATCATTTCTTTGAAGATGTTTAATAAAATCATTTGATGTTGCGTATAAACTTGTTTTATCTTCCAGTTTTCCTGAAATTATCAAAGGAGTTCTAGACTCATCGATTAGTATACTGTCCACTTCATCTACAATACAAAAATTATGGTCTCTTTGTACCATTTCATTAATTTCATATTTCATATTGTCTCTCAAATAATCAAACCCTAGTTCATTATTTGTTGCATATGTAATATCAAATGAATAATTTTTTTTTCTTTCAATATCATCCAAGTTATTTGTAATACATCCTGAAGAAACACCTAAGTAATTGAAAACTTTTCCCATCCACTCAGAATCTCTTTTTGCTAAATAATCATTCACAGTCACAATGTGCACACCCTTACCCGACAAAGAGTTTAAATATGCTGGTAATGTTGAAACTAAAGTTTTGCCTTCTCCAGTTTTCATTTCTGCTATTTTTCCATTATGTAATATTAACCCCCCAGCTAGTTGAACATCATAGTGCCTTTCACCCAATGTTCTATTTGCAGCTTCACGCACTAAAGCAAAACCCTCTGGAATTATCTCATCTAATTTGGCAGAACCATTTTGAACATTTTTTTTAAAGTTGAACGTTTTTTCCTTAAAATCACTTTCAGTTAAGGATTTAATTTCTTCCTCTTTATTGTTTATTGACGTAATTATATTTTGAATTTTGTCTAATTCTTGTTGATTAGAGCTTTTAAATATCTTACTAAAAGTTCTTGTAAATAAATTCATTATACTTCTATATATGTATTTATAATTTAAATTAAACATTATTATGACAATAAACATCAAAAACTTCCTCAAAGATAAATCTAAATTATCTAAAATGGGGGAGTTTCAATCATTAAAAAAGATTGATGGAGTTGAGATGTCATCTATATCAGCTGATCTATATGGAGACGGAAGAGATGATTTAGCTCTTTTTTATTTTAGCAAAGGTGCTAATTACTCAACATTAACTACAAGCAATAGTATTACTTCTGAATATATATCTTGGAACAACAACTCTCATAAAAAAATAATTAAAGGGCTTTTAGTTAATACTAAAAATGCGAATACTTTTACAGGAAAACAAGGTAAAGAAAGTATTGATATCTTAGCAAAAAACTTATCTAGAATTTTAACTATAAAAGAGTCTAAATCAAAATCAGGAACTTCTGAAACTGTGAAAATTAAAGACCTAATTTTTGCGTCTACTGGTGTTATCGGTGAGGAGTTCCCCGTAGAACAAATAAAAAATAGATTAAATGATTTAGTTGAAAGATTAAGATCTGACCACAACAAAATGTATTGGTTAAAAATTGCATCTGCAATAATGACAACTGATACTAAACCTAAAGTAGCCTACGAAGAGATAATTGTTGGAGACGAATTAATTAAAATATCAGGAATTGCAAAAGGCTCAGGAATGATAGCTCCTAATTTAGCTACTATGCTATCATTTATTTTTACCAACGCAGATATTAACTCCAACTTACTGAAAACTCTTTTGAAGAGAGCGGTAGCAAATTCATTTAACGCTATTAGCGTAGATAGCGATCAATCCACTAATGATATGGTTTCAATTTTTTCTACAAGGACATTGAAAATTGGACAAAATTTATCCTTGAACGATAAAGTAATTCAAAAATTTGAGCTTGCATTAAAAAAATTATGTTTAAATCTTGCAAAACAAATAGTTGTAGATGGAGAAGGAGCAAAAAAATTTATTACTATTAATGTTATAAATGCTAAATCTTTAGGAAGCGCAAAGAATATTGCTTTTTCAATTGCTAACTCACCTTTAGTAAAAACAGCAGTAGCAGGTGAAGACCCAAATTGGGGGAGAATAGTTATGGGTATAGGTAAATCAGGTGAAATAATTGACTCAAAAAAGTTAAAAATAAAAATTGGAAACTTAATAGTTGCTGAGAATGGAAAGATTTCTGATAATTATGATGAAAAGAAATTAAAAGAGTATATGCAGTGGGATTCTATTGAAATTGAGATAAACTTAAAACTAGGAAATGATGCTTTTAAATGTTTTACATGTGATTTTACTCATGATTATATAGACATTAATGCGGATTATAGAAACTAAATAATGATAAAATACAATCTAAAATGCGATAATGAGCATGAATTCGAAAGTTGGTTTTCTGACTCAAGAGAATTTGACAAATTAAATAAAAAAAAGCTTTTGGAGTGTATATATTGTAATTCAAAAAAAATAAGCAAATCAATAATGGCTCCTATGATATCTGTAAATGAAAACAGAGTTGATATTCAAAAATTTAAACAAAATCTAAAAAAAGAGAAAAAAGAACTTATTGAAATAAGAAAATTTATAGAAAATAATTTTGAGTACGTTGGAAAAAATTTTAGTAAAAAAGTTAGAGAAATTTATTATGATAAAAAAAATAATAAAAAAATTTATGGCACGACAACTGAAAGTGAAAGAGAGCAACTCGCTGCTGAAGGTATAGAATTAATTAGCATACCTTGGATAAATAAAGACAACTAGTTTTTTATACTACAAATTATATAATTTACAGATAAGTCATTTGATCTTTTCCACTTATTTGCTATTGGTTTAAAATTAAGACCACTTATATCCAAAGTTCTAAAATTTTTATAAGTCAGTTTATTCTCTAGCTCCTCAGGTTTAATAAACTTATTCCAATCATGTGTCCCTATTGGTAACCACCTTAGAATATACTCAGCTCCCAGGATAGCCTTAATGTAAGAAATTAGCGTCCTATTTAAAGTAGCTGTAAACATTATTCCATTTTGTTTTATTAAATTTTTACAAGACTCAAGATAAAGATCCACATTTTCAACATGCTCAACTATTTCCAGGTTTAATATTATATCAAATTTTTCTTTAGTAATGAGTTGCTCAGGTGATTTATTTAAGTAGGAAATTTTTAGATTATTTTTTTTAGAGTGTATTTTGGCCACTTCTATATTTTTTTTTGATGCATCTATTCCAGTTACTATTCCACCTAAACGCGCCATTGGTTCACTTATTAACCCGCCCCCACAACCAATATCTAGAATTTTTAAATCATTTAAGAATGTCTCCTTATTTTTATTTATATTAAAATGTTGTTTAATTTTTTCAGTGATATATTCAATTCTTACAGGATTAAACAAATGTAAAGGTTTAAATTTACCTTTTACATCCCACCATTCATCTGCTAGTTTTGAAAACTTTTGAATTTCATCTCTATTTATAGTACTAGTCATTTTATTTATAAATTTTTATTTAAAATACATTAATATCAATTTTAATTAAATTACATTCTAAAATGGTAAAAAAAATATTAAAGTTTGGCGGAACATCGGTTGGTACTATTGAAAGAATCCAGCATGTTGCAAATATTATAAAAAAAGAATATGACGCAGGCAATCAAATTATTGCTATTGTCTCAGCAATGGCCGGGCGAACAAATGAGTTAATTAAATATTCAAAAGATATTGCACAAGACTTTGACAAAAGAGAACTTGATGTTCTATTGTCTACTGGTGAACAAGTTACATGTGCTTTACTAGCTGGTGCTTTAATTAAATTAAAATTAAAAGCTAAAACCTGGCTAAACTGGCAAATACCAATTTTGACAGAGGGAGAACATTCCAATTCTAGAATAATAAATATGAATGTTTCTCAAATTAGCAAATATCTTGATGAGGGAATTGCTGTAATTCCAGGTTTTCAAGGTATTTCAAAAAAAGGAGATGTTACTACCATCGGAAGAGGTGGATCAGATGCAACTGCTGTTGCTATTGCAAAATTATTCAACGCTGATAGTTGTGAAATTTATACAGATGTTGATGGAGTTTTCTCTACTGATCCAAACAAAATACCTGTAGCAAAAAAAATAGAAAAAATATCCTACGATGAAATGCTTGAACTATCCTCTTTAGGAGCAAAAGTAATGCAGCCTTCGGCTGTTCAGACCGCAATGATTTATAACATTCCTTTGGAAGTAAGATCTACTTTTACAGATAGAAAGGGGACAAAAATTTTTGATCAACAAAGCATAGATTATAATAAAAGTGTTACTGGTGTAGCTTACTCAAAAGATGACGCAAAAATAACTTTAATCGGAGTAGAAGATAAACCAGGGGTAGCAGCAAATATTTTTGATCCACTTAATAAAGCTCAAATTAATGTTGATATGGTAATTCAAAATATTTCTTCGGATCAAAAAACAACTGATATTACTTTTACTATCAAAAGAGAGGATTTATCTAATACCAAAGAAATTTTAAAAAATAATAAAAAAATTAAATATCAAGATATTGCCTATAATGATAAAGTCGCAAAAGTTTCAATAGTAGGAGCTGGCATGGTTTCAACTCCAGGAGTAACATTTAAGATGTTCAAAGGTTTAGCTGATGAAAAAATTAATATTTTAGCGATATCTACATCAGAGATTAAATTATCAGTGATTATAGAACAAGAAAATACTTTGAATGCCGTTAAAAAATTACATACTATTTTTGAATTAGATTAAGATGGAAATAAGACCTCATAGAATAATTAAAAGAAAAAAAACAAGAGTAATCAAAGTAGGAAAGGTCCTTGTTGGTGGAAATTCTAAAATTAGCGTTCAGTCTATGACAAATACTCTTACAACAGATGTTAAAAGCACAATAAATCAAATTCTATCTTTAGAAGAGGCTGGAGCTGACATAGTTAGAGTTTCTTGTCCTGATGAAAATTCAACAAAGGCTTTAAAAGAGATTATAAAGGAAGTAAATGTTCCAATAGTAGCTGATATACATTTTCATTATAAAAGAGCTATTGAAGCAGCGCAGATGGGTGCTAGTTGTTTAAGAATTAATCCAGGCAATATCGGCTCTAAAGAGAGAATTTTAGAAGTTGTAAAGGCTGCAAAAGATAATAACTGTTCGATTAGGATTGGGGTTAACGCAGGATCTTTAGATAGATTATTATTAGAAAAGTATAAGGAACCTTGCCCTGAGGCTTTAGTTGAAAGCGCAAAGTATAATATTAATTTGTTTGAAGATAATGATTTTTTTAATTTTAAAATCAGTGTTAAATCTTCTGATATTTTTTTAACCGTAAAAGCTTATCAAAAATTATCAGCTGAGTGTGATTACCCACTTCATTTAGGTGTAACAGAGGCTGGAGGGCTATTTACCGGCAGTATAAAATCTTCAATTGGTATCGGACAACTTCTTATGGATGGAATAGGTGATACTATACGTGTGTCATTATCTTCAGACCCAGTTGATGAAGTTAAAGCAGGTTATGAAATTTTGAAATCATTAGGTATTAGGGCAAGAGGGGTAAATATCATTTCTTGTCCTTCATGTGCTAGACAAGCTTTTCCGGTAATAGAAACAGTAAAAAAACTAGAAAAAAAATTGTCTCATATCAAAAAACCAATTAATTTATCAATAATAGGTTGCGTAGTTAACGGACCCGGGGAAGCTGCACAAACAGAAATAGGTTTAACTGGAGGGGGTCAAGACAACAATCTCTTATATTTATCTGGTTTGCCACACTCGAAAGTCGCAAGCACAGAAATTATAGATAAAATCGTGGATCTAGTTGAAAAAAAAGTAAAAGAGCCTGGTAAATGATACCTTTGCAAAAAGTACAGAATATTATTTCCCATCATAATAATTTAGAAAAAGAACTTTCATCGGGAAATATAGATCCTAAACTATTTGCAAAAAAATCAAAAGAGTACTCAAATTTAGCAGGTATTATCGATACTGCAAAAGAATACTTAAATTTCGATTTAATTAAAAAAGACTTAGAGCAAATTTTATCCGATAAAAATAATGATTTAGAAATAATTGAAATGGCAAAAAAGGATTTGAATGATTTAGAAAAAAATAAGGAGAAAAATGAAAATAAATTAAAAGTTTTTTTACTCCCCAAAGATGAAGATGATGACAAAAATGCCATAGTTGAAATACGAGCTGGAACTGGAGGCTTAGAGGCTTCTCTTTTCTGTGCCGACTTATTTAGAATGTATGAAAAAGTATGTTCAAAAAAAAAATGGCAACTTGAAATAATTAGTATTTCAAAAAGTGAGGCAGGGGGGTTTAAAGAAGTGATATTTTCTGTAAACGGGAATGATATTTATTCTTACTTGAAATTTGAGTCAGGCGTTCACAGAGTTCAAAGAATTCCTGAAACAGA
This sequence comes from uncultured Pelagibacteraceae bacterium, assembly GCA_902589305.1. GTDB lineage: Bacteria > Pseudomonadota > Alphaproteobacteria > Pelagibacterales > Pelagibacteraceae > Pelagilacustribacter. The sequence continues at coordinate 34,176 of CACISL010000003.1, read as the reverse complement.
AACCCAAGGCAGAGTTCATACATCAGCCGCAACAGTAGCAGTTCTGCCGGAAGCAGAGGAAGTTGATATACAAATAAAGGACTCGGATTTAAGAATTGATGTTTTTAGAGCAGGCGGACCTGGCGGTCAATCAGTAAATACAACTGATAGTGCTGTTAGAATTACTCACTTACCCAGTGGAGTTGTAGTCAGTCAGCAAGATGAGAAATCGCAACATAAAAATAAAGCAAAAGCTCTTAAAATATTAAGGTCAAGAGTTTATGAAGCTGAAAAAAGAAAAAAAGATCAAGAAAGATCGAGTAATAGGAGAAGTCAAATAGGATCAGGCGATAGATCAGAAAGAATAAGGACATACAACTTTCCGCAAGGGAGAGTAACTGATCATAGAATTAATCTCACTTTACATAAGCTTGATGAATTTTTAAGCGGTGAAATTCATGAAGAAATGAATCAAGAACTTCGATTAAAAGAGCAAAACTTAAAGCTTCAAAACTTAAAATAATGAACGCAGCTGAACTTATAAACTTTGGATCAGAAAAGCTTAAAAAACAAAACATTCTATCCTATCACATAGACTCCGAGATTTTACTCTCTACAGCTTTAGGTAAGTCTCGAGAGACTATTCTAGTTAATTTAAATCGAAAAATAGACTCAGAAAAAATTATAAAATTTAAAAAATTAATCAATAGAAGAGCATGCAATGAACCAATAGCATACATTTTAAGCGAGAAAGAATTTTGGAGTAAAAAATTTGTCGTTAATAGTAGCACTTTAATACCTAGGCCTGAAACTGAAATGATGGTAGAAAAGTTAATTGAAATTTATAAAAGAAAAAATATATCTATTTTAGATATAGGAACTGGTTCAGGATGTATCCTAATAAGCATTTTGTGTGAGTTAAAAAAATCCTCAGGGATTGGTGTTGATATTTCAAAAAAAGCGTTAAAAATTGCAAAAAAAAATTCTAAACTTCATAAAATAAATCATAGTGTTAAGTTTATTCATAGATCTTTTGATGATATATTTAACAATAAATTTGATTTAATAGTCTCTAACCCCCCTTACATTGCAGAGAGAGATATGAGTAGACTGGATGACGATATTAAGAAACATGAACCTTTTATTGCTCTTAATGGGGGTGTTGATGGACTTGACGTTATCAAAAAAGTTATCTACAAAGCGAAAGATATCTTAAAAATTAATGGAACTCTCGCTTTAGAAATTGGTAATGGGCAGTATAAAAAAGTTTCCAAAATATTAAATAATAATAATTTTAGAATAAAAACGAAAATAAAAGATTATAAAGATAATATAAGAAGTGTTATATCAACTTTTTTAAAATAATAAAAAAATATGAATAATAATAGAAGAAGAAATTTTAGATCTAGGCAGCAAAAAAATAACTTCAGAAGAAGAAATGGATCAATTACTGCAAATAATGGTTCTAATAACTTTACCAATAACGGAAATATAAATTTTAATAGAAATGGTTCAATGAATAACATGCATAATGTTGAAAAAACTATGCAAAAATTTCAACAACTTGCAAAAGATGCTCAGAGTAATGGAGACCCAGTGTTAGCTCAAAATTATTTACAGCATGCTGATCATTATCTTAGAAGATTGAACGAACTTAGCGATAAAAAAGAAAATCTATTAGATAAAACAAAAGTTTCCGATGAAACTCTATCCACAACAGAAATAAACAACAAAGATTTAATACAAAAACAAAATTAAATTTTTATCTTAAATCTGATAACTTAAGATCTATTTTAATTCTCTCCAATTCAAATTCTTGTCGAGCGTCACCTTTAAGGATTTTTCCAGAAGGAAGCTTTAATTTTTGCGAATTAACTTTTTTACCATTTACAATTACCTCATAATGTAAGTGAGGACCCGTTGATAAACCAGTTGAACCTACGTATCCAATTATTTGACCTTGTTTTACTTTTCTGCCTTCCTTGACTCCTTTTGCAAAAGTTTTCATATGAGCGTAAATAGTTTCGTAAGTTGAGTTATGTTTAATTTTAACACAGTTACCTCCACCTCCACACCATCTTGCTCTAGTGATAGTTCCAGAACCAGAGGCCATGATCGGAGTACCACTTGGTGCTGCAAAGTCAGTACCTCTATGCATTTTATTATAACCTAAAATGGGATGTTTTCTCATTCCAAATGATGAAGATAAGCGAGCACCATTGATTGGAGTTTTCATTAATGATTTTGTTATACTTTTACCTTTGATGTCATAATACTCTTCTTCATTTTTATATTTGAAATTGTAAAGATTAATTTCTTCTCCATTTACATACATTGATGCATAAATTATCTTTCCCGTGTCCCTTATTTTGTTATTCTCATCTTCAAATTTTTCATAATAAATTTCGAACCAGTCTCCTTTTCTAATATCTCTTTGAAAATCTACTTCAAAACCAAAAACTCTCGCGAACTCAATAATGATATTTGGTTCAATCCCGGCCTCTATTGCAGAACTATATAAACTTTTTTGTATAGAATTTTTAACTACGACCTCTTTTTTGTAAAGTTTGAGAATATTTTCTCTAATTAAATAATCTTCCTGGTTCTTTCTTATTTCAATACTATTAGTATTGTTAATTGGAAAAATAAGATTAACTACTGTTTTTAATCCTTCGGCTTCTTTCTTTAATACTAACGTCATCTTTCTTCCCGAGTATATATTTGATAGTTTTTTTTGTTTAAGTTTTGTTGATATAATATTTATGTCCTCATTTTTGACATCAAATTTTTTAAGTATTTTTTCGATGGAGTCATTATTCTGTATTAAGTATTCTTTCTCTTGATAAGGACTATTAATTTTGGATACTAGAAAATTTTTGAAATTTCCAAATTCACTTGAATTAGTTACTGTTTCAAAATTTTTTTTGTTATCAACTTTTTTTTGATTTATTTCATTCAAAATTACTAAAAAAGTAACAGATAATAATATTCCAGCAGTTAAAATTTTTGCAAATTTTATATTAAGAACTCTTAGTTTATTTAATTTGAAAATTGAATTTGAGTTAAACTTGGTTTTAAGAAAATCATTAAGAATTTGATTTAGCGCCATAGTTGTTTTCTACAAAAATTATAAGAAGTTTGCAATGTGAACCGGTTAAAATAGCTACATTTTACTACGTTTTTCCACTAATATACGTCTTGACTTATAATAAAATTGTAATAAAACGGGCGCTCGCCTCTACGAAATTAAATTTTAATAGCGCCAGGGGTGTGTAGATTTTAAGCATAAAATCTTAGCTTTTTTAAATTGTAAATTTTAAGAAGAGAAGTGTGGACGGCTAGGTTGATAAAGAAATTGTCGTACACGCTTTAACGAAAAATAACTTTATATACCTTAAAGTTATTGAAGCTAGTGTGCGCCGTTATTAAACTTGAGAGTTTGATCATGGCTCAGAACGTACGCTGGCGGCACGCCTAACACATGCAAGTCGAACGCAGTAGCAATACTGAGTGGCAAACGGGTGAGTATAATGTGGGAATCTGCCTTTTGGTTTGGAATAACACGGGGAAACTTGTGCTAATACCGAATAAGCCCTTACGGGGAAAGTTTTAATGCCGAAAGATGAGCCCGCACTTGATTAGCTAGTTGGTAAGGTAAAAGCTTACCAAGGCTACGATCAATAGCTGTTCTTAGAGGAAGACCAGCCACATTGGGACTGAGACACGGCCCAGACTCCTACGGGAGGCAGCAGTGGGGAATCTTGCACAATGGGGGAAACCCTGATGCAGCGATGCCGCGTGAGTGAAGAAGGCCCTTGGGTTGTAAAACTCTTTCGTCGGGGAAGAAAATGACTGTACCCGAATAAGAAGGTCCGGCTAACTTCGTGCCAGCAGCCGCGGTAATACGAAGGGACCTAGCGTAGTTCGGAATTACTGGGCTTAAAGAGCTCGTAGGTGGTTAAAAAAGTTGATGGTGAAATCCCAAGGCTCAACCTTGGAACTGCCATCAAAACTTTTTAGCTAGAGTGTGATAGAGGTAAGTGGAATTTCTAGTGTAGAGGTGAAATTCGTAGATATTAGAAAGAACACCAAAAGCGAAGGCAACTTACTGGGTCACTACTGACACTGAGGAGCGAAAGCATGGGTAGCGAAGAGGATTAGATACCCTCGTAGTCCATGCCGTAAACGATGTGTGCTAGACGTTGGAAATATATTTTTCAGTGTCGCAGCGAAAGCATTAAGCACACCGCCTGGGGAGTACGACCGCAAGGTTAAAACTCAAATGAATTGACGGGGACCCGCACAAGCAGTGGAGCATGTGGTTTAATTCGAAGATACGCGCAGAACCTTACCAACGCTTGACATGTTCGTCGCGACTCTAAGAGATTAGAGTCTTCGGTTCGGCCGGACGAAACACAGGTGCTGCATGGCTGTCGTCAGCTCGTGTCGTGAGATGTTGGGTTAAGTCCCGCAACGAGCGCAACCCCTACTTTTAGTTGCCACCATTTAGTTGGGCACTTTAAAAGAACTGCCAGTGATAAGCTGGAGGAAGGTGGGGATGACGTCAAGTCCTCATGGCCCTTATGTGTTGGGCTACACACGTGCTACAATGGTACTTACAATGGGATGCGAAGAGGCGACTCTTAGCTAATCCCTAAAATGTACCTCAGTTCGGATTGTACTCTGTAACTCGAGTGCATGAAGCTGGAATTGCTAGTAATCGCGGATCAGCGCGCCGCGGTGAATACGTTCCCGGGTCTTGTACACACCGCCCGTCACACCATGGAAGTTGGTTACACCTTAAGGCAAAGCTTATACCTTTGACTACGGTACGATCAGCAACTGGGGTGAAGTCGTAACAAGGTAGCCGTAGGGGAACCTGCGGCTGGATTACCTCCTTTCTAAGGAAGACCAAAATATTTCTTTTGGTCTCAAAAAATAAAGTTAATGTGGCCGTCCTCATTTCTCTTCTTCAAAATAAAGTGTCTCATAAATGCTTAGGGGCCGGTAGCTCAGGTGGTTAGAGCGCACCCCTGATAAGGGTGAGGTCGGACGTTCGAGTCGTCCTCGGCCCACCATTTTTCACGGGGGATTAGCTCAGCTGGGAGAGCGCCTGATTTGCATTCAGGAGGTCAGCGGTTCGATCCCGCTATCCTCCACCAAAGCCACTTTTAGTTTTTTTAAATTGTAAATAATGAATATCAATTTTGATTGTTCAAACAGTAAGAACAATCAAACAATATCTATATCCGATTGTTCGAATAGATGAACAATCTACAAATGTTCGAAATGATGAACATTTTATTAAAAATTTAATTTGAACAGAAAATTATTTTCTGTGCATAAATCAAGCGTTTAAGGGCGTATGGCGGATGCCTAGGCACTGAAAGGCGATGAAGGACGTGGTATACTGCGATAAGTTTCGGGGAGCTGTATGCAGGCTTTGATCCGAAAATTTCCGAATGGGAAAACCCACCACTTTATGTGGTACTTTAAACTAAATTCATAGGTTTAAAGAGCTAACCCGGAGAACTGAAACATCTAAGTAACCGGAGGAAAAGAAATCAATTGAGATTCCGTTAGTAGTGGCGAGCGAACGCGGAATAGGCCAGCAACAGTATTAAGATAATCTAAATAGTTTGGAAAAACTAACCATAGAGGGTGATAGTCCCGTAGGAGTAATGCTTAATATTGTTCTTGAGTAGAGCGGGACACGTGTAATCTTGTTTGAATATAGGGGGACCACCCTCTAAGCCTAAATACTTTTCAGTGACCGATAGTGAACTAGTACCGTGAGGGAAAGGTGAAAAGAACCCCTATTAGGGGAGTGAAATAGAACCTGAAACCGTATGCCTACAAACAGTCGAAGCTCTTTTTAGAGTGACGGCGTACCTTTTGTATAATGGGTCAGTGACTTAATTTATCCAGCAAGCTTAAGCCGTGAGGTGTAGGCGTAGCGAAAGCGAGTCTTAAATGGGCGCGAGTTGTATAAATTAGACCCGAAAACGAATGAGCTTACCATGAGCAGGTTGAAAGCAGGGTAACACTTGCCGGAGGACCGAACCAGTTGACGTTGAAAAGTCTTTGGATGACTTGTGGTAAGGGGTGAAAGGCCAACCAAATTCGTAGATAGCTGGTTTTCCGCGAAAACTATTTAGGTAGTGCGTTGAGTAAATTGATGTTTGGAGGTAGAGCACTAAAGGGGCTAGGGGAGAGAAATCTTTACCAACCCTCATAAAACTCCGAATGCCAAACATTTTACCTCAGCAGACAGACTGTGGGTGCTAAGGTCCATGGTCGAGAGGGAAAAAGCCCAGATCACCAGATAAGGTCCCTAAATCATGATTAAGTGTGAAAGGATGTGGAAATTCCTAAACAGCCGGGAGGTTGGCTTAGAAGCAGCCATCCTTTAAAGATAGCGTAACAGCTCACCGGTCTAATAGAGTTTCTGCGCCAAAGATGTAACGGGGCTCAAATCATGTACCGAATCTGTGGATTTATAATTTCTTCGGAAATTATAACTGGTAGCGGAACGTTCTGTAAGCCTGTAAAGGGATACCCGTGAGGGATCCTGGAGGTATCAGAAGTGCGAATGCTGACATAAGTAACGATTAACAGAGTGAAAAACTCTGTCGCCGAAAATCCAAGGGTTCCTGCGCAAGGTTAATCCGCGCAGGGTTAGTCGGCCCCTAAGACGAGGGCGAAAGCCGTAGTCGATGGGAACAAGGTTAATATTCCTTGACCAGATGGAAGTGACGGATTTTGTAAGTTGTTAACTCTTAATGGATTGAGTTAGCCGCGAAAAAGTCCCAGGAAATAGCTCCATCATTAGACCGTACCCTAAACCGACACAGGTGGATTATTAGAGTATAATTAGGCGCTTGAGAGAATGATGTTGAAGGAACTCGGCAAAATGCCTCCGTAACTTCGGAAGAAGGAGGACCTATTTATAGGCAACTAAAAGTAGGTGGCACAAGCTAGGGAGATGCGACTGTTTATCAAAAACACAGGGCTCTGCTAACACGTAAGTGGATGTATAGGGTCTGACGCCTGCCCGGTGCTGGAAGGTTAATGCGATTAGTGCAAGCTAATTTCTGAAGCCCCAGTGAACGGCGGCCGTAACTATAACGGTCCTAAGGTAGCGAAATTCCTTGTCGGGTAAGTTCCGACCTGCATGAATGGCGTAACGATATCTCCGCTGTCTCCAACATCAACTCAGTGAAATTGAATTCTCCGTGAAGATGCGGAGTTCCCGTGGTTAGACGGAAAGACCCCGTGCACCTTTACTACAACTTTATATTGGTGTTAGGAATGATATGTTTAGCATAGGAGGGAGACTTTGATGTTTAGGCGTCAGCTTAAGCGGAGTCGTCAGTGAAATACCTCTCTTATTATTCTTGACATCTAACTGCTTGCCGTAATCCGGCAGCAAGACATTGTATGGTGGGTAGTTTGACTGGGGCGGTCGCCTCCCAAAGAGTAACGGAGGCGTGCGAAGGTAGGCTCAGAACGGTCAGAAATCGTTCGTAGAGTGCAATGGCATAAGCCTGCCTGACTGCGAGACTGACAAGTCGAGCAGAGTCGAAAGACGGTCATAGTGATCCGGTGGTTCTGAGTGGAAGGGCCATCGCTCAACGGATAAAAGGTACGCCGGGGATAACAGGCTGATACCCTCCAAGAGTCCATATCGACGAGGGTGTTTGGCACCTCGATGTCGGCTCATCACATCCTGGGGCTGGAGCAGGTCCCAAGGGTTTGGCTGTTCGCCAATTAAAGTGGTACGTGAGCTGGGTTCAGAACGTCGTGAGACAGTTCGGTCCCTATCTGCCATGGGTGTAGAAGAATTGAGAGGATTTGTCCCTAGTACGAGAGGACCGGGATGAACATACCACTGGTGGACCGGTTGTAGCGCCAGCTGCAGTGCCGGGTAGCTAAGTATGGAAGGGATAACCGCTGAAAGCATCTAAGTGGGAAACCCACCTCAAAACTAGTTCTTCCCATAGAGCCGTAGTAGACCACTACGTTGATAGGCTGGGTGTGGAAACGTGGTAACACGTGCAGCTGACCAGTACTAATAGCTCAATTGGCTTGATTTATGCACTGAAAAAAATTTTCATATTAAAAAAAAAAATATATAATACCCTGAATGATTATATTAGGAGTATCTGCTAGTTTACGAAATAAGAGATTTTCTTATAAAAATAAACTTGTAGAAGATCTAAACAAAATCAATTCACTTTCAGAATTGAATAATTTTGTTAAAGATCAGATTAAAGTTACATTTTCTGACATGGAAAAACTTAATGATAAAAAATTAAGTTTTGAGGAAAAGTATAAAGAATTAAAAAAACATAAAGGTGACAGAGGTTTAAGTAATTCTGAAACCGCTTTAGTCTATGCCTTGTGGCAGGCATCTAAAGAAGATAACATAAAAACTGATTATTTGAGTCTTTCAAATATCTTTGAAAACGAAAATTCTGAAAAGTTAAATCATTTCAAAAAAAAATTTCTTAGTTGCGACGCCCTATTAGTTTCAGGTCCAGTATACTTTGGTGACAGAGGAAGCTTGACTCAAAGAATGATAGAATTTTTAAATAGCGACAAAGATTGCATGAAACATGCAAAAAATATTTTATACGCAGGACTAGCTGTTGGGGCAAAAAGAAATGGCGGTCAAGAGACTACCCTTATTTTTCAAACCCTAGATTTTTTAAATTTAGGATGTAAGGTAATTGGGAATGGTCATGATACAACCGCTCAATACGGGGGGACTCTTGTTGCTGGTGATATTGGTAAATTGGTTGACGATGATTATGGGATTAAAACAGCTTTAAGTACCGGAAAAAATTTAGGAGAGGTTCTTAATAAAATTGATTTAAAAAGTGAAAAAGATGAAAAAAATTCTAAAGATCACAGATGTAATATATTTGTGCTTCAAGATAATAAAAATCAAGAGTGCACAAATATTGTTGAAAGTTTAGTAAAAAATTACAAAGATAAAAAAGTTTCTTTTAAGATTTTTAAAGTATTTAAAGAACAAGTTCATAAATGCATAGCATGTGATATTTGCCCTATTTCCTACGGAGATAGAAAAGAATATAGGTGTATAATTAATAATAAAGATGATTTTTTCAAAAAAAATCATGAAGAAATAATAAACTGTGATAGTTTTATTTTCGCAGCTTACAGCGGCACCAATTTCATAAACATCAAAACAAATTATCAACAGTTTATAGAGAGAACTAGATATTTAAGACGTGATGATTATATGATAGGTGATAAATTAGTCACATCCCTTATTCTTAGTGAAGTTAATTCGAATAGGAATTTGCATATAAGAATTTTAACATCCTTAATGAGACATCATAATATTTTAACAAAACCTATTCTAGTTTTTAAAAATGCAAATACTTATATAAACATTGAAAATATAAAAAAACAATTTATTGATTTTTTTAAAACAGCAGTAAAAGTTAAAAAAGATAAAAATAAGGTAAATGAATATAAACCAGTAGGTTACGAAATAAGCTTAGAAAAATTTTTATTAAAGAAAAAAAATAAATCTTAGATTTTTTTATTATATTTTTTAATAAATTTTACAATTAAAAAAATGCTATTGAAATTTGAGGTTGATATTTTTGTTGAAGGACACTTCAGTTTCAAAGTATTTTCAATATAATCAACTAATTCAATTATACCATAAGAATCAATATACTCTTCCTTTATTAAATTTGTGTTTGTTGAAAAATTTTTTTTTGATTTTTTTTTTAAGAAGTTTGATATTTTTTTTTCTAATTTCATTATTGATAATTATTTATTATAAATTGTTTGTCAATTTTATTATTTCCAAGTCTTGGAAATTTTTTAAGCTCAAAATATTTTTTTGGCAGATGGCTATTTGGAACTTTTGTTTTTAGATAATCATTAATTTTTCCAAAATGAATTTTCTTTTTACCTACAAACGCACAAAAAGGCACGTTTCCAAAAGACTTTATAAATCCCTTATAAATAAAGATTTCTTTAAACCACTTAGACTCAACTAATTTTCTTTTAATAAGTTGAGGATAAATCATTACGCCGGATGATTTAAATATTTCCGATACTCTTCCATCTAGCATTAGGTTATCTTTTTTTAAAACACCAATATCGCCACTATGATAAAGATTTCCTTTATGTAATATAAATTGGTTTTTTTGATAATAGCCTAAAAATAAGTTTTTAGATTTGACTATTATCTCTCCTCGCTGATTATTTTTATTTAAAATTTTCATATATCTTAATGGTTTTCCTACGAAAAACTTAAACTTATTATTTTTCACTTCATTTATACAAAATCTTCCTCCAACTTCACTTAGTCCATACATGTAATAAAAATTAAATCTTAATTTTTTTTTCAAATAAAGATTAATTATTTCCTCAGAAACAAAATCTCCTGAGGAAATTAATTTTTCAAAATTCTTAAATTTTTTTTTATTTGAATTTATAATCCAACCGGAGTGAAGAGGAGGTCCCCCAAAATAATTTATTCTTTTAATCTTGATAAAGTTAACTATATTGGACGGTAACATGATTTTTTCAGTAGAATAAAATTTTGTTCCACTAATCATACAAGCAAAAAAATGACAAATTGCACTTGTAAACAAGTAAGGTATGCACATAAAAAAAATTTTATTTTTTTTAAATTTAATTTTTTTTAAAACAAATTCTGTATTTTTGACTACAAATAGAAGCTTTTGAAGTATTAGCTTGGGCTCACCTGTTGAACCAGAGGAGGAAAATATTAAGTCAAAACTTTTTGTGATATTATTTTTTTTAACCTTTTTATTTTTTTTTAAAAAAATTTTATTACCATTAAAATAAATAACATTATTATAAAAATTATAAATTTTACTTTTTTTTACCTCAGGAAAAATTGTAAAATTGAGTCTTAGAGCTACGAGTAAGTTAATCCAATATTCAGCTCCACAATTATTTTTCAAAACTGCTATCGTATTACCCTTTATTTTCTTTTTTGAAAGAAATTTAATTTTTTTATTCAAAAGAAATTTGATTTCAGCACTATTATATTTTTTATTCTCATCAGCTATAAAAAAATCTTTATTTTTTAAAGTATCAAATATTTTTTCCAAAAATTTATTTTTTTTCACTAATCTTTATAATATGTTTGTTGTTTTTGATTTTTATTTTTGAGCCAGATTCTAGGATTTTTTCTAAAAATTATTTTTAAGTTTTTAATAATTTTTTTATACTCACAAAAATAAATAACTCCCTTCCTTAATCTAACACATTTAAAAGTTCCCATTTTTTTAAGTTGATTTGTTATCTCTTTATTGCCATCTCCAATCATATTTTTTGATTTAAAACGTACTCCTAATAAAGTATATTTAAAGATCGTTCTATTTTTGCTTTTTACTTTAATATAAAATTCTTTATTGTAGCGGTACGGAACTCCTATGAGATTTTCTACGTAATGGATCATTCCAATAGCGGTGTTCGGCTCTCCTAAACAAATAAAATAAGTCTTGTAATTCAAAAGTCTTTCAAATACTGATTCTTCCCCATAGGCTGAATATGAGACTTTATGTAAAACTTTTTTTACATTTTTTCCAATTCCAGAGAAGGACCAAAGAGGGTGATCTGATCTGCTACTTTTTTTATGTTTTCTTATAAATTCAGAAAAAACTCCCATAGTAAAAGATTGAGTTTTTTTTTTATCAAAAATTTTTTTACTTTTTATTAAATTAAGTGTTGCTGTCGGCACTACAATTCCACCAGAAGAACCAATTTTTTTTTGAGCATAATTGAGTAAATTATTACAAAATAAATGCACTTCATTTTTTTTAAGACCAAAATTAAAAATATTTCCAGCAATATATAAGATACCCCTTTTTTTAATTGGAAGACTTGACAGCGCATTCTTCACCTCAAGTTCAATTTTATTAAATTTCATAGAATTTAAACAAATACTATCAATATTTCTAAGAATTTAAACTTATTTTTAGTGAATCTGACTTTTTTTCTTTACCGTTCATTAATTGAACGTTATATTGTTCAAAATTTGAACATTATGAAAATTAATCAGGACCATTTTGAGGTATTACGTAATATTAGAAAAAAGCCAAAGGCCTCACAAAGAGAATTAGCTGAAAACTTAGGTTTCAGTGTTGGAAAACTAAACTACTGCTTAAAAGCTCTGCAGAAAAAAGGTTTAGTAAAATTAGAAAATTTTAAAAAGAAAAAGAACAAAATATCCTATCTACAATATGTAATAACTCCAAAAGGTATAGCCGAAAGAACAAGATTAACGATTAATTTTATGAAAAGAAAATTAAAAGAGTATGACGAATTAAAACGAGAACTTAAAGATAATAGTTAAAGATTTTTATGTGGCTAGTATTTAGATATAATAAAAAAGAGTTAAATTTATTAAATAATGAATTTAAAAATAAAATAGATGATTCAATTAAATTTTATATTCCCAAAATCAAAATAAAAAGATTCTTAAAAAATAAGCTTTGTTATACTGAAACTGAAATATTGGAAGATTATGCATTTTGTTATCACGAAAGTTTTTCATGCACTTCTAAAAGAAGAATTATTAAAAATCTCAAAGGACTAAAACATTTAATTAGTAATTGTGAGAATAGTCAATTTGAAATAGAAAAATTTATTAGTTTTTGTAAAAAGAATTCTTCTGAGGATGGTTTTATCAAACAAAACTTTTTCGATTTTTCCGAAATAAAAAAAGGAGTATTCCTAAGCGGTCCTTTTACAAATATGTTTTTTAATGTAATAAAAAATCAAAAAAATAAGTTAAAAATTTTAGTTGGTGAATTTACAACAACGATATCAAAAAACTCAAATTTTTTATATCGACAACTATAAAATAAAAATTATATGTCTATTTGTTCAAAAGGCCTCAAGTCTTAAGTGCGGAGCATTGGTTAATTTAATCTAAAAGTGAATTATTTCAAAACTATTTACGAATTTGTTTCTAACCTGATAAACAGGTACCCAAAAGAATTCATGCTTTTAATGGGTTTAATTGTATTAGAGTCGTTAATAATAGCTTTTTCAGTTTTATCTATTATTCCATTTGCTGATTATTTAATTGATACAGACTTAAATAATCCAAGCAAATATACAATTTTATTAACGAATTTCTTAATTAATATTAACATCGAAGCTGGATATTTAGTTTTTGCATCGATATTTGTCTTAAGCAATCTTCTTAGATCATTCATAAATCTATTTATCAAATACAGAGTTTTAAAAATTAAATTTTCAATACAAAAATCTTTTGCTAATGAAATATTAAATAAAATCTTTATTTCAAAATGGACTTTTTTTAATAGTTTAAGTTATGGAAAAATATTTAATACTTTCACGAAAGAAATAGATTTTATTGGCTCTGCTTCAAGATCTATTGGCGATGTTTTTTCAAGTTTTATAAGTATTTTTACATTTATTGCTATTCCAATATTTATCGAGCCAAAAATGACACTAATAATAATCATTAGTTGTATATTTCTAGGATTTCCTTTTTTAATACTGACTAAAACTAGTAAAAAATTAGGAAAAGAAAGAACAGACGCTGGAAATAAGTATTACGCAAAACTTACTGAAACTATTCAATCAGCTAAGTTAATAATGGGATTTGGTTTAGGAAAAAAGCAAACAAATATAAATTTTAACCTTCTTGATGACTATTTCAGCAAAGATTTAAAATCTCAATTTGTAAATTTAGTTTCAATTTATTTATTTAAACCATTAGCAATAATTTTATTAATAATGATTTTTGGTAGTAGTTTTGATTTACAAAATGTACCATCTTACGCTGCAATTTTTTGGAGTTTGTACGGAGCGCTCCCATTATTAGGTCATGTTTTTAATACTGCAGTAGTAATAAATAATTATCAACCGAGCTATAATCAAATAGATGAAATTATAAAAAGAGCAGATAAATATATAGAAAGAAATGGCAAAATAAAAATTTCCAATATAAATGATGATATAGTTTTTAAAAATATAAAGTTTTCTTTTGAGGAAAAAGAAGTTTTAAAAGATTTAAATTTAACAATCAAAAAAAATAAAATTACAGTTTTAGTTGGTGAGTCTGGAAGTGGCAAAACAACAATAATGGATTTATTAATGTCTCTTCAAAAAAAAGACTCAGGTCAAATATTAATAAATGGTAACGATATTGAGTCTCTTGATCTTAAAGAATTTAGAAAGTTAGTTGGTTATGTTCCCCAGGATCCCGTTTTATTCTTTTCTTCAATCAAAGCCAATATGATGTGGCCAAAAGAAAATTTAAATAGTAATGAAATCCAAGAGGCATTAAAACTTGCTAATGCGTATGATTTTATAATGCAATTTCCAAAAAAACTGGAAACTCTGGTTGGTGAAAAAGGCACAGAAATTTCGGGAGGCCAAAGACAGAGGATTGCTCTTGCAAGAGCAATAGTAAAAAAACCTAAGTTACTTATTTTAGATGAGCCAACAAGTTCCGTTGATCTTGAGACTCAAAAATTAATAAAAGACTCTTTAATAAAAATTTCAAAATTCGCTACAATAGTTCTTACCACTCATGAAAAAACAACAATGGAAATAGCTGATGAAATTTTTGAAATATCCCAAGGAAAATCAAATTTATTAAAAAGTATTTGAAATGAATAAATATATTTTAATTACTGGTTGTGAGGGATTTATAGGTAAAAATGTAAAAAATTTTTTCCTTTCACAAAATTACAAGGTAATTGGAATTGATAAAAAAAGCTGTTTAAAAAAAAGAAAAAATTTCACTTTTTATAAAATCGACCTTAAAAATGTTCTTGATTTAAAAAAAAAACTATCAAAATTTAATATTGAAAGCATCGTACATCTTGCAGCAATGCCAGGTATTATTGATTGTAATAAAAATATTTCAAAAGCATTTAATGATAATATTTTATCTACAATTAACATCTTCAATTTATCCGAAAATTTAAATATTAAAAAAATATTTTATTTCTCTTCCCTTAGTACTTATAATTTTATAAAAAATCCTCATATTTATGCTCTTACAAAAAAATTTTCACAAGATATTGCTGTAACTCAAAATAAATATTTAAAAAGAAATTCTTGCTGTATAAATCTTTCAAATGTTTATGGTGAATTTTCAGAGAATAAAAATAGCTTTATACATATGATGATAAAAGCAGAAGTTTTTAAAAAAGTTTTAAATGTTTATAATAAAGGATTTCAAAAACGAGATTTTATATATGTTGGGGATATTCCAAAAACTTTAAATTTTTTAATGAAGAAAAAAACAATACCATATAAGTTTAATTTATGTACCTCAAAATTAATAAATCTATTAAATGTGATAAAAATTTATAAAAAGATGATAAAGAGCAATATAAAAATTAGGTTTTTAAGTAAGCAAAAAAATTACAGTGAAACGAAAAAAATGAAATCTGTGAACAAAAGCAAAGGTATAAAGCTCACAAACCTTGAAATTGGTTTGATTAAAACTAGAAATTTTTATATAAAAAATTTTAAAAAATGAAAATTCTTATTTTAGGTGCTGACGGATACCTAGGGTGGCCCACTTGTATGTATTTTA
Organism: uncultured Pelagibacteraceae bacterium; assembly: GCA_902589305.1. Classification (GTDB taxonomy): domain Bacteria; phylum Pseudomonadota; class Alphaproteobacteria; order Pelagibacterales; family Pelagibacteraceae; genus Pelagilacustribacter. The sequence goes on along the minus strand of CACISL010000003.1, from coordinate 18,590 downwards.
GTGATCTAGGTCATGACGTTTACGCATTGGATAATTTTTCCAAAAGAAAAATAGAATTAGAATTTGGTATAAATTCTTTAAGTCAAAATTATAACATTGTTCAAAGAATTGAAGAGTGGAATAAAAATATTAAAAAAAAGATTAATTTTTATAATTGTGATTTACTAAATCATAGAAACTTGTATTCAATACTTGAAAGAGTAAGACCAGATGCAATAGTGCATTATGCAGAACAACCATCGGCGCCTTATTCCATGCACTCAAGAGAGGCAGCCGTATTTACACAATATAATAATGTGATAGGGAATTTAAATTTGCTTTTTGGAATCAAGAAGTATTGTCCTAATACACATTTGATAAAGCTTGGAACCATGGGAGAATATGGAACTCCAAATATTGACATAGAAGAGGGATGGCTCAATATAGAACACAAAGGAAGAAAAGAGAGAATTTTATATCCAAAAAAACCTGGTAGTTTTTATCATTTATCAAAAGTACACGATAGTAATAATATTGAATTCGCCACGAGAAATTGGAAAATTAGATGCACTGACTTAAATCAAGGCGTTGTTTACGGGATAGAAACAGAGCAAACAAAAAAAAATGAAAAATTTTTCAATACTTCTTTCCATTATGATGATATTTTTGGAACTGTTATTAATAGATTTATAGCGCAAGCAGTTAAAAAGAAAAATTTAACCGTGTATGGTTCTGGAAATCAAAGAAGAGCATTTTTAAATATTCAAGACACTTTAAACTGTGTCAGAATTTCTGCTGAAAATCCGCCTCAAGAGGGAGAGTTTAGAGTTTTTAATCAGTACACAGAGCAATTCTCAATTGATGAATTAGCAGACATAGTTATCTCTGCTGCAAAAAGCAATGGAATTCAAATTAAAAAAGAAAAACTAAAAAATCCAAGAACTGAAATGGAAAAACATTACTATAATCCAAAAAATGAAAGTTTAATAAAACTCGGCTTGAAGCCAATTTCATTTAACGAAACACTTGCTTCACAAATGATTTCAAAAGTGCTTAAATATTCTGAAGAAATTCATGAAAAATTTTTTAAACCAAAAGTAAAGTGGGTAGAATAAATTAATCTTTTAATGTTTTCTAAAAATATTTATCCTTATTTAATTGCTGAGGTAGGCAATTCTCATGAAGGCAATTTTAAATTATGTAAAAAATCAATTATTGAGGCAAAAAGAGGTGGAGCAAACTGCGTCAAATTTCAGCTATTTAATCACAAAACTATTGTAAATCCAAAACTAAGAACTATCAAACATGCTAACTCAAAATTCAAATTTCAATTTGAAAGATTTAAGTCAATTGAATTAAACTTAAGAAAAGTAAAAATATTATCAAAAATTGCAAAAAAAAATAAAATTGACTTTTCTGTTTCAGTATTTGATCCAGATTTAGTAAGCTCAGTTTCAAAGCACATATCTTTCTTCAAAGTTGCCTCCGGTGATTTAAATTATATAGACTTATTAAAAGAAATTAAAAAAACTAAAAAAAAAGTAATCTTATCTACTGGAATGGCTAACGTAGAAGAAATTCAAAATGCAATCAAAATTTTAGGAAGAAAAAATTGTAAAATACTTCATTGTATAAGTAAATATCCTACAAATAATAATGAACTTAATTTAAATTCAATCCCATTCCTAAAAAAAAAACTAAAAATGAATATTGGTTTTTCAGATCATAGTGTAGGAATCGAGGCATCAATAACAGCAGCAATTTTAGGAGCAAATATAATAGAAAAACATTTTTACCCCACTGGTTCAAATAAAAACTCTGCTGATAAAGTGTTATCGATAAATAAAGATGAATTTTTCAAAATGAAAAAAAGTATAAAAGACTCGTTAGACATGTTAGGTGAAAATTCTAAGAAATTATTTAATTGTGAAAAATATTATCAAAAGAATCTAAGAAGAAGTGTCTATTTTAATAGGAATTTAAAAAGGGGTTCTGTTATAAAAAAAAAAGATTTAATATTTTTAAGACCTTTTAACAATAATGGGATTAAAATAACTGAAATTAAAAAAATTGTAGGTAAAAAAGTGAAAAAAGATTACAAAAAATTTTCATTAGTGCAAAAAATCTAAAATATTTATTCAAATATTAATGTCAAAAAATTATTTAGTTACTGAGTCTATAAAAGAATTGTATCCAATGAAATTAGGAAATAACCTAATTTTTCAAAATGAGAGTGTCTTAGACTATGAGAATTCACAAAATAGGCAATATTTAAGTTACAAAATAATAAGATCTAAATGGAACGACAGATTAAATATTTTGAAAAGCGTTGAAACAATTGATGAACTTTACGAAAAAATATTAGGACTAATTAGTAAGGATTTGAACAACATTCATCAAAAAAATTATTCTGATAGATTTTGGAGAATTTTTGTTGGGCCTTGGATTTTTAATTTTATAGTAATTTGTTTTGAAAAATGGCAAGACTTTGAAACTGTTTTTAAAACATGCAAAATAGATAAAACCCTTTTCTTAGAATTTAATGATACTTATATAGCCTCGGAACATGCGCATGCTGTGAGCTTATTCTCAAATTCCTTTTTTAAACAAAAGATAAATCAAGAAATTTTAAAGTATTTTCTTAATCCATCACAAATAATCGAGGTTGGTAAAGTAAAAGAAAATTTTAAAACTTGGAATCCAAAAGAGAAAAACTTCTTAAACAGACTGATATCATCAATTTTTCAAACAAAAAAAACAAAGTATCTTATTTCTCATAGCGGTTTAAGTAAATTTGATAACATTATGCTTAATTTATCTCTAAAGCAATTACCTGTAAGATTTGAATTTGATTATTTCAAATCCTTTAAAACAAAAATAGAAAAAAATATTAGAAAAAAATTACTCACGAGTTTTAATGTAAAAAATAATTTTGAAAATTGTTTAAAAAATTTAATCATTCAAGAACTTCCCTTGTGTTTTTTAGAGGACTTTAATAACTTTGAAAAGTGGTATTCAAAAAAAAATTTACCCACAAATCCAAAAATTATTTTTTCTTCTTTTTTGTTATGGAAAAACTCCTTGTCACAATATTTTATTGCAAAAAAAACAGAAGGTGGATCAAAACTTTTATACAGACAACATGGAGCTAATTTTGGTGCTGTAAAATACGCAAGTGGTGAAGTTCACGAAAAAAAGGTATGCGATAAATTTTTAACTTGGGGATGGTTTGAAAATCAGGATAAATCAAAACTAGAAAAATCAGGGGTAAGGATTTTTAAAATAAAACCAACTTTAAAAAAAGTAAAAAAAATTGTTGTTACACTTAGAAGTCGCAAAAGACATGTGCAAACTATAGCGATTGGAGCTTACGGAACTATAAGATATTCAGATTACATAAAATTTACACAAAATTTTTTACTTTCATTAAGCCGTGAAGTTTCAAATAAAATTAATTTAAGATTTCCACCACACATAAAAGATTGTAATTCCCAAGATTTCTATAAAGTTTTAAATAAATTTAAAAAGGATAATAAAAAAAATTTTTACGATTTAATTTTGGAGGACAATTTGTTTTTACACACTAATCATTCAACTGCATTTTTAGAAACACTTGCTCACAATTGTCCTACTATAGGTGTGTGGGATGACCAAGATTTTTTTTTAAAACCAAATTATAATAAATATTATGAAGAAATGAAAAAAGTTGGGATAATTTTTTCTGATAAAAATAAAGCAAAAATTTTTTTAGATAATTTAAATCTTGATGAAATTTACAAATGGTGGGATCAGCCTCAAATTCAAAAAATTAAAAATGAATTTGTTTTTAATTATGTAAATACAAAAAATTTTAATTATAAAAATTTAAAGAACCTATTTTTATCACTATGATTTCAGTAATTATAATATCACATAACTATGGTAAATATCTCCAAGATTGCATCAACAGTGTTCTAAATAATGATCCAGAACTAATCAAAGAAATAATAATTTTAAATGATGCAAGTTCAGATAATACTGATGAAGTTTCAAAAAAAAATCTAAGAAATAATAAAAAGATAAAATATTTTTCACAAAATTTCTTTTCACTACCAAAATCAATAAATTTCTCAATTAAAAATTCATCATCTCCTTGGATAACAAAAATTGATGCCGATGATTTGATAGAACCCTTTTTCTTAAAAAAATTTTTTAATTATGCTAATCAAAATAATTTAGATTATGTTTATGGAAATTTACTCATTAAAGATGAAGTCAAGAATATTTCATTTACTAAAATTCAAGAAATTTATGGTATTAAAAAATATTTTAATTATCCAGTTGGTAGCGGAAATATATTCAAAAAAAAAATATGGGAAGATGTAGGTGGATTTAATGAAAATATATATTATCAAGATGATTATGATTTTTGGTTAAAAATTATTAAAAATAAAAATTTTAAAATTGGTTATTTTAATGAAGCTGGATATATATACAGGAAGCATAAAAAGAATATGTCTAAAAATAAAATTAAAAAAAACTTAACTAAAATTAAAGTTTTTTTTTCAAATACGCTCTTCAATAAAAATACTAAAACAAGGTGATAAGAAGTCTATGAAAAAAAAAGTTATAGCCTTTATCCCCGCTAGAGGGGGCAGTAAAGGAGTAAAATTAAAAAATTTGCACTCCTTAGGAAAAAAACCTTTAATAGAATGGACTATTAATTCTGCAAAAAAAGAAAAAATTTTTGATAAAATATTTGTCTCTTCTGAAAACGACAAAATTTTAAATTTAGCAAAAAAACATAAAGTTGAGATACATAAAAGACCTAAAATATATTCAGGAGACAAAACTACTATTTATGAAACGGTGAGGAACTTCTGTCAATTTTTAAAAAAAAGCAAATATAACTATGACATAGTTTTTATTTTGGAACCTACGTCTCCGTTTAGAAAAAAAGGTATATTGAAAAAATGTTTTAATATTCTTTCAAAAAAAAACTTGGATACTATTGCAACATTTGTAAAAAGCAAAACTCATCCGTATAGAATATGGAATATTAATAAAAATAAACCAACACCTTATTTAAAATTTAAAAATTACATCTCATGGATACCTAGACAATCTTTGTCAAGCACATATGAGCTAGACGGTTCTGTATACGCTTTTAAAAATGGAAAAAAATTTTTAAACTCTAAATCTCTTATTTTTGGAAAGTCTTACGGATTGATATTGAATAAAAAAGATAATTTTGATTTAACTGGAACCGAATTGGATATAAAGAATGATTTCGAAATTGCACAAATAGCAATTAATAAAACAAAAAAAAAAGAGAGAAAATTATATGGCCTATAAAAAATTAAATAACCTATTTTCATTAAAAAATAAGAGAGTTCTTATTATAGGCGGAGCAGGTTATTTGGGAGGTGCAATGAGTGAAACATTTGCAGAGTTAGGAGCTGAAATAATTATTGCAAGTAGAAATTTAAAAAAAGGAAATAAATTTGTTAAAAATTTAAAGAAAAAATTTAAAACTAAAGTTTTTTTCCATAAAGTTGATATTAATAATAATGATTCACTAAAATTACTTTTTAATTTCACAAATAAAAAATTTAACAAAAAACTGGATGTTTTAGTGAATTGCGGATGGACTGGAAATAAAAATACTTTTGAGTCAATTTCAAATGATGATTGGAATTTTGATGTAGAAATTTGCTTATCTAGTGTTTTTAAAACAATAAAACTTTTTTTACCTTTGTTAAAAAAAACTAAAGGTAATATTTTAAATATAGGATCGCTCTATGGGCACGTAGCTCCAGATTATAGAATATATGACGGAAAAAAATACGCTAATCCCCCCTCGTATGGAGCAGCAAAAGCAGGAGTAATTCAATTTACAAAATATTGCGCTAGTTTTTTTTCTAAATTTAAAATAAGGTCAAATTGTATTAGCCCAGGCGCATTTCCTTTAAATCATACTCAAAAAAATAATCCTAAATTTATTAAAAGGTTATCACAAAAAGCACCTTTAAATAGAATTGGATATCCAGAGGATCTAAAGGGCGCAACAGCCTTGCTTACAACAGAAGCAGGATCATTTATTACAGGACAGAACATTATTGTTGATGGAGGATGGAGCACTTGGTAATCAGAACAGGTATAATTGGTTTACAAGATAAAGGCAATGGTCATCCATTTTCTTTCTCATCAATCATAAATGGTTATTCAGTATCAGGATACAAACTTTCAAATTATAAATTAATATTAAATTATTTAAAAAAAAAGAAAAAAAAAGATTTTAAGATAAAAAATGTAAAAGTTACTCATGCATGGACTCAAAATCCAAAAATTACAAAAATTTTGTGTAAAGCCAGCAAGATAAAATATCCTGTAAAAAACTATATTGATATGATTGATAAAATTGACGCCTTAATTATTGCTCGAGATGATATGCATTATGAAATTTCAAAACCTTTTTTAATAAGAAAAATTCCTGTTTTTATAGATAAGCCTCTATCAATAAATGAAAAAGAATTGAATTTTTTTAAAAAATATATGCTTCAAGGACTATTAATGAGCACTTCTGGTTTTAGATTTTCAGATGAAACAAAAATGTTGAAGAAAAAAATAAAAAAAATGGGCAACATTAAACTTATTGTTGCTAATGTATCTAATGATTGGAAAAGATATGGAGTACATATGTTGGATGTAATAGATGAATTAGGATTTTTAAAAATTAAAAAAATTTATAAAATAAATTCAAAATTTTCCTCATTCAATTTGTTAAATGATAAAAAAATAAATATAATAGTAAATTGTCTAGGAAAAAATTATCCAATATATAATTTATCTTTTTTTGGAGACAAAGGTAAATTCGAAGTTGATTTTAAAGATAATTTTGTTGCTTTCAAAAATACATTAACAAAGTTCTTTAAAATGATTGAAAATAAAAAAATTTGTATTCAGCCAGATAGAACTTTAAATATTATGAAAATAATTAAGCGCGGTTTACAACTTTAAAATATGTATAATTATAATGATTTAAAAAATAAGGTGATTTTAATAACCGGTGCTGCCGGGTTACTAGGATCAGAATTTTCTATAAGCTTGCTTCATCAAAATGCAATTGTAATAGGTGTAGATAATAATTCATCGGGATTAAAAAAATTAAAAAATAAAATTTCAAAGATTTTTGTAAAACCTAAATTTTATATTTTTAAATGTAATCTCACAAAAGAAAAAGATACGAAAAATCTTATAAAAAAAATAGTTAGTAAATATAAAAAAATTGATGTTTTAATTAACAACGCAGGATCAAAGTCTTCTTCCCTTAAAAACTTTTACGAAAAAATGGAAAATTATAAAATGAAAACATGGAGAGAGGTCATGAGTGTAAACTTAGACTCTGTTTTTTTGCTCTCTCAAATAGTTTCAAAATATATGATAAAAAATAAAAGTGGTTCAATAATTCAAATAGGATCGATTCAAGGCATTCTTGGAAACGATGGAAGGATTTATAAAGGTTCAAGACTATTTGGAAGAACTATAAGCTCACCAGCGGTTTACTCAGCATCTAAAGCTGCTGTTATAGGTTTAAGTCAATATTTAGCTACTTACTTGGCTAAATACAACATTAGAGTCAATTCTGTAAGTCCAGGGGGAGTTGAAAATAATCACAACAAAACTTTTATAAAAAAATATTCATATAAAGTTCCGATGTCGCGTATGGCCAATAAAAAAGAGATAGCTTCAGTTATCCTTTTTTTATCTTCAAAAGAGTCCTCTTACATAACAGGTCAAAATATTGTAGTAGATGGTGGGTATAGTTCATGGTAAAAACGATTGTTACAAAGCAGGATTTAAAAAATTACAAAGAAAACGGATGGATTGTTTTCAAGAAAGTCTTTAAAAAAAATGAAATCCAAAAATACAAAAATAATATTTTTAAATATCTAAAGACTAATCATAAAAAATTTAAAGGAAGAAACATAAATTACTTTGATAATAAAAAAACATTTAGCGAGATAAGCTCTTTTCACAAACTTCAAGAAAATAAAAAGATTAAAAAATTTTCAGAAAGTAGTGTTGTCTCATTAATTGCAAAAAAACTTTTAAATAAAAAGCCTGATTTAAGAGCAAGCGAGTTGTTTATTAAGAAGAGAGGAGCTGGCAAACCTACTCCTATTCACCAAGACGCATATTATTGGAATGTTAAGAATAATGAAGGACTTACAGTTTGGATTGCCTTGACAGATAGTAACAAAAAAAATGGTTCAGTGTTTTATTTTGATAAGTCTCATAAATGCGGAGTTTTTAAACATAAATCCTCATTTGTAAAAGGATCTTCTCAAAAAATAATGAACGAAACTATGCTTAATAAATTTTCGAAATCTACGCCGAATGTCAAAAAAGGAGATGTAATAGTACACAATTCACTCTCAGTTCATGGCAGCTTTAAAAATATATCAAACAGGAGACGAATAGGTTGGACTTTTTGCTATAAACCTAAAAGTTCCCCTTATGATATAAAAAGAACAAAAAAATTTGAAAAAAAACTTTTTCATCAAATTAAACTAAGAGAAAAATAATGCCAGGATTTGAATATTTAGGAAAAGAGGAATTGAAAGAACTAAATAATCTTTTTAAAAGAGATAAAGCTTGTTTATTTGCACACGGCTTTGAAAAATTTAGAAAGAGATTTCATGTAAGAGAATTTGAAGATCAATGTGCTAAAAAAATGAAAACTAAATTTGCTTTAGCAGTGACAAGCGGAACTTCAGCTATTAAAATCGGTCTTAAAGCTTTAGGTGTAAAGCCTGGAGATGAAGTTATTACTCAAGGTTTCAATTTTATTGCAACTGTTGAGGCCATAATAGATACTGGAGCAAAACCTATCATGTGTAATGTTGATCAATCATTAAACATGTGCCCACATGACTTAAAAAAACTTATTTCAAAAAAAACCAAAGCTATTATTCCAGTACATATGCTTGGAGTAACCTGTAAAATGGATGAGATCAAACAAATTGCAAAAAAAAATAAAATTAAGATTTTAGAGGATAACTGCGAGTCAATGGGAGGAAAATATAAAAAAAAATTATTAGGGACACTTGGAGAAATAGGAGTAGTAAGTTACGATTTTGGTAAGACAATTACCTGTGGTGAAGGCGGGATGATTTTTACAAATGACAAAAAGTTAGATAAGTACGTTAGAGATTACCATGATCATGGACATGAACTTAATCCTAAATTTCCAAGAGGTGAAGATACTGTTAAAATTGTCGGGTTTAATTATAGAATGACAGAAATGCAGGCAATTGTAGGCAAAGAACAACTAAAAAAGTTAAATAAGATTATTAGAGAAAATAAAAAAAGATATAAAAAATTAGAAAAAAAAATAAAAAATGTTGCATCATTCAGAGAGGAGCCAAAGAAAGGTGAACAAATCTATGACACTTTAATTTTATTCATGAAAAATAAAAAAAAACGTAATGAAATTGTAAATTTTTTAAAGAAAAAAGGATTTGGAACTAAAAATCTTCCTGACGCAATTAAATGGCATTGTGCGTCATTTTGGAAACATGCGTTACCTAGAAATCAAATTAAAAGAATAAAAAAAACTAAAAATTTGTTAGAAAGCTCAATTGCAATCCCGATTTGGTTGAGAAAAAGTGTAACTGATTACAATAAACTTGGTGAGCAGTTACATGACATTATTACAGCAAAATAACTTTTACCGTCAATGATAGTAAAAAAGTTTGATAAAATATTATTTTTTGGCAGATACAAATGCACACATTCCTTAAAAATACTAAAATTTTTAAAGTCAAGGTCAAAAAAGGTTTATTTCTATCGATCGAAAAAAGTAGGGGAAATTTTAAATATAAAAAAAAATCATTTAAAATGTGATTATATATTTTGTTTTAGAAGCTACTTTATTTTAAGAAAAATACATATAAATGCACCAAAATATACAGCTATCAATTTTCATCCAGGTCCCCCTGAGTATCGTGGAAGCGGCGGTGTAAACTTTTCAATTTATAATAAAGAAGAAAAATTTGGATGTACTGCTCATATAATTAATGAAAAAATTGATAATGGCCCAATACTAGATGTTAAAAGATTTAAAGTTAAATTAAATGAAGGTGTAAAAGAAGTGCTTAAAAAAACGCATAAATGTTTATTAATTCAAGCTAAGAATATCATTAATAAGCTTTATCAATCCCCAAAAAATTTAGAAAAAATGATCATTAAATCAAAAAAAGAAAAATGGTCAAAATTTTCAAAAAAAAATAAAGATTTAAATAAATTTTATCAAATAAGTCTAAAATCTAGTAAAAAAGAATTTAAACAAAAAATTCTGGCAACAAAATATTTAAATTTTAAACCATATATAATTTTTAATTCAAAAAAATTTATACTTGATGAATAAATTAGATAAAAATAATCAAATCGATATTATTGCTGAAATTGGTGTAAATCATGATGGTAATTTTGAAAAGGCGATTAGATTAATTCAAGAGGCAAAAAAATGCGGTGCAAATACTGCAAAATTCCAAACTTTATTTGCAAGAAATTTCGTAAAAAAAGATACTAAAAAAGTATTATATCAATCTAAAACAACTCCAAATAAAGAATCCCATTATAGAATGATTAAAAATCTTGAATTATCAGCTTACGATTTTTTTAGGATAAATAATTTTTGCAAAAAAATAAAAATTAATTTTCTTTCAACCCCATATGATCTTGAAAGTTTAGAAATACTAAAAAAAATTAAAGCCCCGCGATATAAAACAGCTTCTACAGATTTAGTAGATCATATTCTTCATCGAGAAATTATTAAAACAAGAAAACCTGTTATAATATCAACGGGGGCATCGAATTTAGACGAAATTAAAAACACCTTAAATCTTTATAAAAAAAAGAATCACTCAAAAATAACGTTACTACATTGCGTATCTAATTACCCTTGCTCAGAAAAAAATATAAACCTTAAAGTAATGAATACATTAAAAGAAAAATTCAAATTTCCAGTTGGGTACTCCGATCATTCTAATTCTGAAACAGCGGCTGTTATGTCAGTTTGTTTTGGAGCTAAAATCATTGAAAAACACTTTACTTTAAATAAAAAGGCTAAAGGCCCTGACCATAAAGCATCAGCTGATCCAAGAGATTTTCTAAAATATGTAGATTCAATAAGAATGGCAGAAAAAATTCTAGGATCAAATATCAAAAAAATTCATGATGAGGAAAAAAGTATCAGAAAAATTTCTAGAAAAAGTATTACTCTTAAGAATAATTTGTCTAAAGGATCTAAAATAAGTATAGAGGACATTATAATGAAAAGACCAGGAACTGGATTAATCGGAGAAAATTTAGAAAGAGTTTTAGGTAAAAGATTAAAAAAAGATTATAAAAAAGACTACCAGTTAAAAGAAAAAGATTTTAAATGACAATTTATATTTCTACAGGCTCAATCAAAAATAAATCAATTCAACAATCAATTGATTATCTAAGCGAAAATGGAATTAAGAATATCGAGCTATCTGGGGGTCAACATGATCCAGATATTTTCCAAAAATTAAAAAGTTATAAAAATAAAATTAATTTTATGTTACACAATTATTTTCCACCGCCAAAAGTTCCATTCACTTTAAACTTAGCTACTCTAAACGATGAAATTTTTGAGCAGTCCAGAAAGCATATAGTTAACTCTATAAGAATTTCTTCGAAGCTCGAAATACCGTATTTTAGTTTTCATGCAGGTTTTTTAATTGACCCAAATCCAAAAGAACTTGGAAAAAAAATAACTAGTCAAAAAAAAAATGATGAAAATATTGCGACTAAAGTTTTTTTAGAAAGAGTTAATGAATTTGCAAATCTTGGAAAAAAAGAGGGCGTAAAAATTTTAATAGAAAATAATGTTATTAATAAGCAGAATTTGAAAACATTCAATGGAAACCCTTTTATGATGACCTCAATTAAACAAACTGAAAACTTGGTCAAATATTTACCTAATAATGTTTATATACTTTTAGATTTAGCTCATTTAAAAATATCATCTCGAACACTAAACTTTTCAGCTTCAGAATTTTTAAAAAAATTTGATAGCAAAATAAAAGCTTATCACATAAGTGATAATTCTGGTGACCTGGATACAAATGATGTTGTGACTAAAAATTCTTGGTTTTGGCAATATCTTAAAAAAGATAAAGCTTATTATACTTTTGAGTTAAAAACTGAAAATACAAATATAATTAAAGACCAGATTAAAATGTTGCGAAAATTTATAAATTAAAATGAAAATTGTAATTTTAGGAATGGGCTCAGCTGCTATAAGTATAGCAAATATTATATCAAATGAATATAATTATGAAGTAGTTGGATTTATTGGAACTGATGAAGAAAACAAAAAATTTAATAGTAAAAAAATTTACAGAAACATTCCATTGATAGGAACTAGAAAAATTCTTAAAGATTTAAGAAAACAAAAAGTCGGAGGGTTTATTGCTGCTATTGGAGATAATTATATAAGAGAAAATGTTTTTTATGAGGCTTCAAATGAAGGATTAATCCCGATCAACGCTATTTCAAGAAATGCATTTATTGAAAATGACGTAACTATCAAATCAGGAATAGTTATTGCAGGCGGATCAGTAATTCAACATGGAGTAGAGATTGGTGATAATACCTTTATCTCCAGTGGGTGTATTTTAAATTTCAAATCAAAAATAAATGAAAACTGTTTTATTTCTCCTGGATGCGTTATTGGATCAAAATCTGTAATAGAAAAGAATGTTTTAATTGGATCTAGGTCAGTAATTGACTCTAAAATTAAAGTTGGAAAAAATCAAATAATACAAAGTAATCAAGTAATAGGTTCAAACTTAAAAAATCTTCCAAGGGAAAGATAATTTATGTCTAAGAAAAAAATTTTGATAACAGGAGGTTGCGGTTATATCGGTGCCGGATTAATAAGAAAACTGTTGGAAAAGGGATATTTAGTAAAATGTTTAGATTTGATGATTTATGGAGATAAAGCGGTTAAAAATTTATCTAATCATGAAAAATTTACTCTTATAAAAGGCGATATTAGAGATAAAAAAAAACTTGATGATTGTACAAAGGATATTGATGAAATAGTACACCTAGCAGCAATAGTCGGTGATAAACCTTGCGAAGCTGCTCCAACAGCTGCCTATGATATTAATCATAATGGAACAAAACTTTTGTGTGAGGTAGCTAAAAAAAATGGAGTTAAAAAATTTATATTTGCATCTACATGTTCAAACTATGGTATTAGTTCCTATGATGAATTTGCAAAAGAAAATACTCCATTTAATCCTGTTTCTTTGTATGCAGAGTCTAAAATTGATAGTGAGAATTATTTAAAGGATATTGCTAAAGAAAATTTTAAAACATTTTCACTAAGATTTGCAACAGCATACGGAGTTTCTTATAGAACAAGGTTTGATCTTACGGTTAATTCATTTGCCTACGAGGCATATAAAAATAATAAAATATCTGTTTTTGCATCAAATACATGGAGACCATACATACATGTAAATGATATTAATAATATAATTATTGCAACGATTGAAAAAAAGGATTTAAAAGAAAATCATTATATTTTTAATGCAGGATTTACAAAGGAAAACTTTACAAAAAAACAAATTGTAGAAAAACTGATTAATCATTTACCAGATTTAAAAGTTAATTATATTCCATTAAGTAATGATAAAAGAAACTATAAAGTTGACTTTTCAAAAATTGAAAAATTTTTAGGAGTCAAGAACGACTTTAATGTTTCCAAAGGCTTTAAAGAAGTTTTAGATGCATTAAAATCAAAAACTATTGATGATCAAACTTTTTATAATTCAAATTTAGACTCGCTTATTGAATTTTTCAAAAATAATTCAAAAAAACTTGAATACTGACTCTGTATGAAAAATATATTTATCCCTTGGGCAAAACCTGATGTTGGTCAAGACGAATTAAAAGAGATTAAAAACTCTTTCAAAAAAAACTGGTTAACACAAGGTCCAAAAGTTAGAAAATTTGAGTCTAGTATGGCTAAGTTTTGTGATGTCCCATACGCAGTAGCAGTAAGTAATGGTACAGTTGCGATAGATATAGCCTTAAAAACTTTAGGAATTAAACCAAAAGATGAAGTAATAGTTCCTGCGATGAGTTATTTCTCAACTGCTTCAATGGTCTCCTACCAAAATGCTGTGCCAGTGTTTGTGGATATTGAACTTGATAGTTTTAATATAAATCCAATCCAAATAGAAAAAGCCATTTCAAAAAAAACAAAAGCTATTACCTTTATTGATTATGGAGGCAATCCAAGCAATATAGACAAAATTTTAAAAATAGGAAAAAAATACAATATCCCTGTTTTACAAGATGGAGCTCAATCATTAGGGGGAATTTACAAAGGAAGAAAAACTGGGGCAAATGCTCAAATATCTACAATGAGCTTTCATATGGCTAAAATACTTAGCTGCGTAGAGGGAGGAATGATTTTTACACATAAAAAAAAACTTTTTTCTGAAATTAAGATGAGAAGAAGTCACGGTGAAAAAAAAGCCGGCGATTATATTCATAATATTCTTGGCACTAATGCAAGACTCACAGACATGCAGGCAGGAATAGGTCTGGCTCAATTAAAAAAATTAAAAAAATATATTTTATTAAGAAATAAAGTAGCTAAAACTTATAATAAATTACTTCAAGACAATAAAAAAATTGTACTACCAATTACCAAACAATATTCTTATAATGCTTATTTTTCATATCCAATCTTAATTAAAAATAGAGATAAAATTGCTAGGAATTTGAGAAATAAGTATGGAATCGATACAAGAATTGCTTATAAAATGCCCATATATAAACAGAAAATTTATAAACATAAGCAATTTCCGTTTAGAAAACTTAACTGTCCGAATGCAGAATATATAAGTTCAAAGATTTTAAATTTACCGATTTACCCATCACTAAGTAAAAGCAATATCAATTATATAGTTAAGTCACTAATTAAGGAAATTTAGATGATACCGCGAGTCATTGCTAGACTTGATATTAAAGGTGAAAAATTAATAAAAGGTATTCAATTAGACGGATTGAAAACCTTAGGTAACCCAAATGTATTTGCATTGAAATACTATAAAGAAGGCATTGATGAAATTTTTTTAGTAGATATAGTTGCAAGCTTATATGGAAGAAACAATTTAATTGACGTAATAAGAAATTCTGCAAAAAATATATTTATTCCAATCATAGTTGGAGGTGGAATTAGGAGTGAAGATAATGCTTATGAAATTCTTAAAAATGGAGCTGATAAAATTAGTCTAAACACAGCGGCCGTTGAAAATCCCAAACTTGTTGAAAAAATTTCTAAAAGATTTGGATCGCAATGTGTAACAGTAACAATTGAAGTAAATAAAGTTGATGAAAACAAATGGGAGGTTTTTACTCATAATGGTACAAAGAGGACTAACATAGAAGTAAAAGAATGGATGAAAAAGGTTATAGATTTAGGTGCGGGTGAAATTATTTTAAATTCGATCGAAAAAGATGGAACAAAAAATGGTTTTGACATCGAACTAATAAATATCACAAAAAATCTATGCAGTGTACCTTTTGTAATTTCAGGAGGATTAGCAAAAACTGATCATATAAATGATTTAGAATTAAATGGTATAAATGGTATTTGTTCAGGTACAGCACTTCACTATAATCTAATGAAAGTGAAAGAGATTAAGAATAGTCTAAAAAGAAAATGATCAATAAATATTTTATATTAGATTATGGAGCGGGCAATATTTTGAGCGTGCAAAGAGCTTTATCTCATTGTCATATTGATTCCAAAGTAATAAATTCAAGTAAAGAATTAGAAAAAGCAGGATATTTAGTGCTACCAGGAGATGGTTCATTTAAATTTGCTTCAGACGCTTTTAGGAAATTAAAAATAACAGAAAAGATTTTAGATCATGTCAAAAAAGGTAAACCATTAATTGGTATTTGTTTAGGAATGCAATTTTTAATGTCAAGCAGCGAGGAACATGGGTCAAGTAAAGGTTTATCAATTATAAAAGGAAAAGTTAAAAAGATAAAAGTAAAAAATGAATTAGTAAATAAAGTTCCAGTCATAGGATGGAATAAAACTATTTCTAATAATAATTATGAAAAAAGGTACAAAAAGTTGAAATCTATGATATCTAATAAAAATTTTTATTATGTACATTCTTTTTCAGCTGTTCCAACTAACAACAAAGAAATTTTAGGTTTTTATAAGTATGCTAATCAGAAGATTGTATCAATTATTGCTAAAGAAAATGTAATAGGTTTTCAATTTCATCCTGAAAAAAGTGGAAAAAATGGTTTAAATTTATTAAGTAAAATAAGTAAATTAAATTTAGCATGAAAATAAAAAATTCTTTGTCAGTTTTAAACAAGAAGAAAAAAATCATTTTTTGTAAAAAATGTGTAAATTCAAGTTTAAGACCTAGATTAAAATTTGATAAAAATGGAGTTTGTTACTCTTGTCTATACTCAATTAAAAAACATCAAAAAATAAACTGGAAAAAAAGAGAACAAGAGCTTTTATATTTGCTGGACAAGCACAGATCAAAAAATGGAAAACATGACATTATAGTGCCCTCAAGCGGAGGAAAAGATAGTGGTTACGTTGCTCACATATTAAAACATAAATATGGAATGAATCCCCTAGCTGTGAGCTGGGCGCCAGGGCTTTATACAAAAATTGGCTGGTTAAATTTAATGGCATTTTGTAAGAAAATTGATACTTTTATCTATGTTCCTAATAGAGAGCTTCATTCAAAACTATCAAGAATAGCATTCGAAGAGTTCGGAGATATTTTTCAGCCTTGGCAATATGGTATGGAAGCGTATCCACAAAAAATAGCAATAAAATTTAATATTCCATTAGTAATGTACGGAGAAAATCAATGGGTAGAATATAGCGGAGGACATCTCGATGAAGAAGGAGGAGAAAACACTCTAATAAGAAGAAAATTGAATCAAAATTTAAGAGTTAAATCTGGAGTTGACAAATTAATTCAAATTGGAATTAAAAAAAAAATTTTCAATAAAAATTATTTAAAAAAAAATATGCTTGTTGATGATTATAGATTGCCAAGTGAAAATGAAGCTTCGGCAAATAAGACAAAATCCTATTTTTTTTCTTACTTTAAGAAATGGATACCTCATCAAAATTATTATTATGCTGCAGAAAACTGTGGTCTTAATTGCGATATTGAAAGAACTGAAGGAACTTTTACAAAATATGCTAGCTTAGATGATAAACTTGATGAAATTTACTATTATTTTCAATACTTAAAATTTGGTTTTGGAAGATGCACTAGTGATGCAAGTTGTGAAATTCGAGATGGATATATTTCAAGAAAAGAGGGTGTAAATTTGGTAAAACTTTACGATGGAGAATTTCCCTTAAGATATCTTAAAGACTCTCTAGAGTATATGAAAATGAATAGGAAACAATTTGATAAAATAGTTGAAAAATTCAGAAACAAATATATTTGGAAAAAAAATAAGTTCAAAAAATGGGAATTAAGACACAAAGTAAAATAATTATATAAATTCTTAGTGATAAAAAAATTATTTAAAATAATTTTTTCAGATAAAATATTATTTCAAAATACACCAAAAAGAGAAATACTGTTTTATTCTGATAATACATTTAGTCTTATTGGGGATAAATTTAATAAAAAAAAAATATTTGTAGTTCATAATAATATTGAAAAAAGTTTATATTTTTTTCCTTTTATAAAATCAGCAATATTAAAATTATTTAAATGGAAACCAAAACATTATTTTTATTATATAATTGAAAAAGTAAAACCAAAATATTTTATTACTATAATTGATAATGATATTAATTTATTTGATTTTAAGAGAAGATATCCAGAAATCACTTTCATAGTAATTCAAAATGGATATAGATATGATACTAATTATGATGATTATTTCAAAAAACTTAATAAATTAGAAAAAAAAAAATATGAGATTGATTTATTCTTTTGTTTTAACAAGAATATTGGAAAATATTTAGAAAATATTTTAAACGTGGAAACTATTCCTTCAGGTTCATTTGCAAATAACTTATTCCCAATTTCACAAAAAAAAAAATATAAGAGCATCCTTTTTATTTCTGAATGGGGACCATTCAAACAACCTTTTCATAAAAATCATGATGGTTACAAAAAATTTCATGAAAGTGATATTTTTTTTGTTAAATATTTAAATAAATTCTGCATCAATAATGATTATAAATTTTTTATTCTCGGTAGACCCCAAACAAGTGCTAGAATGGTAGATGAGATTAACTTCTACAATCAATTTTTAGATAGGAAAGAATGGGAATATATACGACCAGAAATCAAACAAAAAGATAGTTATAAAGAAATAGATAAACACGAGATAATTGCGAGTATATCATCTACACTAGGTTATGAGTCTTTAGCTAGAAGAAACAAAACTATAATTTTTGATGGAAGAGACAGCTATTCTTTTGGTTGGCCAAAAAAATTTGAAGACAACGGTTTTTTCTGGACTACAAAATACAGCCACGAAGAACTTAATAGAATTAT
>CACISL010000002.1 GCA_902589305.1 uncultured Pelagibacteraceae bacterium | reverse complement strand
TGAAGCTTATTTAAAAAAAACAGGTATTGGAGACAAATCTTACTTCGGGCCTGAGCCAGAATTTTTTGTTTTTGATGATGTTAGATTTAAAAACGATATGAACGAAACAAGTTTTAGCATCGACAGTTCTGAAGGACCTTATAATACCGGAAAAAAATATGAAAATGGTAACATGGGACATAGACCAGGCGTTAAAGGTGGTTACTTTCCAGTTCCTCCAGTGGATAGTGCTCAAGATATGAGAGGTGAGTATCTTAAGGCATTAAAAGATATGGGTGTAAAAGTAGAAAAACACCATCATGAAGTTGCGCCAAGTCAACATGAATTAGGAATGTATTTCGGTACTTTGACTAATCAAGCTGATAATGTTCAGCTTTACAAATATGCAGTTCAAATGGTGACGCACTCTTTTGGAAAAACTGCAACTTTTATGCCTAAGCCCGTAAAAGGAGATAACGGTTCTGGTATGCATTGTCACCAATCAATTTGGAAAGGTAGCACACCTTTATTTATGGGAAAAGAATACGCTGGTTTGTCAAAAGAAGCACTTTACTATATTGGTGGAATTCTAAAACATGCCAGAGCTATAAACGCTTTTTCAAACGCAACAACTAACAGCTATAAAAGGCTAATACCAGGTTTTGAAGCACCAGTAATCTTAGCCTACTCTGCTAGAAATAGATCAGCATCTTGTAGAATACCGGTTATAATGAATCCAAAAGCAGCAAGGATGGAAATAAGGTTTCCAGACGCTGCTGGGAATCCATATTTAACATTTGCGTCAATGTTAATGGCTGGAATTGATGGAATCAAAAATAAGATTGATCCAGGTAAACCATTCGATCAAGATTTATATTCATTATCTGAAAATGATGTAAAGAAATTACCGACTGTTTGCGGATCTTTAAGAGAAGCTATGCAAAATCTTGATAAAGATAGAAAATTCTTAACTGAGGGCGGAGTTTTTACGGACGATCAAATCGATGCGTACATTGAGTTGAAATTTCAAGAAATTTACAATTTCGAACACACACCGCATCCAATAGAGTTTGATATGTATTATAGCGGTTAAACTTTAAACGACTCGCCACACCCGCAACGTTCAGTTTCATTTGGATTTTTAAAAACAAATTGTGATGAAAATTTTTCTACCTTATAATCCATTTCAGTACCAAGTAAATATATTATAGCCTTTGGATCTATTAAAACCTTTACCCCTTTGTCTTCAATTACTTCCTCGTGAGGTTTAATTTCTTTTGCATATTCCATAATATACGACATGCCAGCACAACCTCCTGATTTTACTCCAACTCTGACGCCAATTGCAGATTTTTCTGCATTAGACATAATGACCTTAATTCTTTTAGCGGCCTTATCGCTCAATTTTATTGCTTGCTCACTCATAAGTTTAGTTCTAATTTGGCTGCCTCAGACATTTTTTCTTTAGTCCAAGGGGGGTCCCAAACCAATTTCAATTCAACATCGGTAATTTCATCAATTCTTAGTATATTCTCTTTAACAGAATTAGGCAAACTTTCAGCAACTGGGCAATTTGGAGAAGTTAAGGTCATTTCTATTAATACTTTTTTATCCTCATTTACCTCAATCTTATATATTAACCCTAATTCAAAAATATTAACTGGGATCTCTGGGTCATAAATTTTTTTAATTTCAGTTATTATTTTTTCTTTTAAATCACTCATAATTTAAGATTTTTTTTCTAAAGCAGATAATAATGTGTGCCAAGCCATAGTCGCACATTTAATTCGCATTGGAAATTCTTGAACACCTGATAATGATGAGATAGTTGTAATTTGATCTTCTGATAAGCTATTTAAAGTAATTTTTGATTTATTTTTTAACATATTCAAAAAATCTTCTGTAACTTTCTTCGAGAATTGTAGATCTCGACCTTTTAATATATCAGTAAGAATTGAAGCAGATGCTAAAGAAATTGCACATCCTTCACCTTCAAAACTTAGCCCAGAGATATTTTTATCATTGTTTAATTTCAAATAGATATGAACTTTATCTCCACAAAGAGGATTGTGTGCTTTTGCATCATGATTATATCCATCGCATTTTCCTTTATTTCTAGGATTCTTTGCATGATCTAATATTATTTCCTGATATAATTCTTTTAACTCCATTTAAATCTGAAATACTTTCTTACATTTGTTTATTGACTCACTTAAAACATCAATATCCTCTTTACTGTTATAAACTCCAATAGAAACTCTAGCCGAAGCGGAGATTCCAAGTTTATCGTGTAAAATTTGGCAACAATGATGTCCAGCTCTTATGGCTACACCATCATCATCTAAAATTGTTGCAATGTCATGTGGGTGTATTCCTTTTATGGTAAAAGACATTATTGACGCTCTGTTTTTTGGATTACCAATTATATTTACAGAATTATCCTTTCTTAATTTTTCTAGACCGTACTCAAGAATTTGGCTTTCATGTTTTTCTATATTTTTAATACCTAAATCCTGAATAAACTTGATGGATTTTGCAAAAGCAACAACCTCAGCAGTTTGCATCGTTCCAGCCTCAAACTTTGTTGGGGACTCTGCATATGTCACGTCATCCTTTTTTACTTCGTTTATCATTCCTCCACCTCCTTGATATGGTGGTAATTCATCAGCCCATTTTTTTTTAGCATAAAGAATACCAAGTCCGTTTGGGCCGTACATTTTATGGCAAGAAATAGCATAAAAATCACAATCTAAATCCTGCACATCTAGGACTGAGTGAGGAGCACCTTGCGTGCCGTCAATTAATACTGGGATATTTTTTGATTTTGCTAAATCAATAATTTTTTTTACTGGCATGATTGTGCCTGTAACATTTGAAATATGAGTAAAAGCAATCATTTTAGTTTTTTCAGTAATATGTTTTTTAAACTCATTTACATCAATTTCTCCATTATCATTCATTGAAGCGAATTTTATCACTGCTCCCCTTTTTTTTTTTAAATAGTGCCAAGGAATATAATTTGAGTGATGCTCTAGTTCAGTAACAATAATTTCATCTCCAGATTTTATAAATCTTTCTCCGTATGTATTAGCTACTAAATTAATTGCTTCAGTAGCTCCTTTTGTAAAAATTACTTCTTCTCTATATTTTGCGTTGATATAAGATTTTACTATATCTCTTGTTTCCTCAAATTTGTTAGTAGCTTTAACTGCTAAAGTATGAACACTTCTTCCAACATTCGAAAATTCAGTTTCGTAAAATCTTGACATCTCATCAATTACTACTTTAGGTTTTTGTGAGGAGTTAGCACTATCTAAGTATATTAAAGGCTTTCCTTTAATTTTTTGTTTAAAAATTGGAAATTTTGATTTTAAATTACTAAATTCCATTGACCTGTTCCTTTATACTTTTTTCAAGAAATATTTTTAATTTCTCTTCAGGTATTTTTTCAAAAATTTCGTTAATGAAACCATTTATTAGTAGTTTTTTTGCGATCGGTAATTCAATACCTCTGGTCATCAAATAATGAATTGCATCATCATCAATACTTCCCGAGGTTGATCCATGTGAGCACTTTACGTCGTCCGCATAAATTTCTAACTCTGGTTTAGCATTGAACTCTGCTCTATCGTCTAAAATAAGAGCTTTACTCAATTGATATGCATCTGTTTTCTGAGCATTGTCTTTAACAAATATTTTTCCTTGATAAACTCCCTTGCTGTCTTTTTGTAGAACATTCTTAATTTTTTGATAACTCTTACAATTTGTTGCCATATGATTTACTCTAGTTTTGATCTCCTGGTGTTCTTCTTTACCTAAAATCAATCCAGCTAAAATATAACAACTGGCGTTCTCTTTTACTAAATCCATATCAATCTCTATTTTATTGAATTTTAATCCTGAACTTAATATAAAATTTTGATAGCTAGAGTTATAATCTTGTGTACCTGATATATTTTTATAAAAATAACCATTGCTCTTTGTTTTTTGAATAGTAAAAGTTTTTAACTCAGAGCCTTTATTAATATTTATTTTTTCAAAAGTGTTCTTCAAAAATTTACATTGCTCGCCGATATTGTACTCTATTAAGATTAACTCAGAGTTTTGATTAAGCTTAATCTGATTTGAGTTATTAATAATTTTATTATCTAAATTAGAGGTAAAATAATTATAAATTATAATTGGTTTTTTACATTTATAATCTTTTTGCACTTCTAGGTTAAATCCTCCTAAAGATAAGGCTTGATTAAGATTGTGAAGGTTATTATTTGACTGATTACTAATACCCTTAAGTGAATTAAGTCTCTCAATTTTTACTTTTTCTTTTTCTTCAAATCTTATGTCACAAGATTTAAAAACTCCATTTATAAGAATAATATGATTATGATCAAAGTCATTGATCAATTCAATTTTTTTATCAAATTTAAAATTATCGTAATTTGCGATTTGTTTAAAATTTTTGCTTATTATAAAATTAAGATCGCTAAATTTCCAACTTTCGTTTTTTTTATTTGGTAGACCAGTCTTTAAAAATAAATCAAAATATTTTTTTCTTTCTAACTCTTCTTTATTTGAAGAAGTTGAAATTTTTTTAAAGTCTATATTAAACAACTGTTCCATTATTTAAAATTTCTGTAGCCTGTTTTTTCTAATTCTTGACCTAAATCAGAAGAGCCAGTTTTGATTATTTTTCCATTTGACAAAACATGTATGTAATCAGGTTTTATATAATCGAGTAATCTTTGATAGTGAGTAATGATTAAAAATGCATTTTTCTTATTTTTGTGAGAGTTAACTCCATCGGCAACAATTCTTAAAGCATCGATATCTAAACCCGAGTCTGTCTCATCTAATATAGCTAATTTTGGTTCTAAGAGTTTCATTTGAAGAATTTCATTCTTTTTTTTCTCGCCTCCTGAGAAACCGACATTTAATTGTCTTGATAAAAATTTTTCATCAATGTTAAGTTCGGAAGCTTTTTCTTTAATAAGTTTTAAAAGAGTTAAAGTATCTAACTCTTTTTCACCTTTTGCTTTTCTAATTGAATTCAAAGAAGTTTTAAGAAAGTTTGTTGTATTCACTCCTGGAATTTCTAAAGGATATTGAAAAGCTAAGAATATGCCCTTCTGTGCTCGTTCCTCGATAGGAATATCTTGCAAGTTTTTTCCTTCATACTTTAAACTTCCACTAACTTCATAACCATTTTTGCCTGATAAAATATTTGCCAAAGTGCTTTTTCCAGATCCATTTGGACCCATAATTGCGTGCACCTCTCCAGGATTTATCTCAAGATTAAGTCCATTTAAAATTGACTTTTCATTTACTGAAGCTTTTAAATTTTCTAACTGTAGCATCATCCAACGCTCCCCTCTAAGCTAATTGAAACTAATTTTTGAGCTTCAACTGCAAACTCCATAGGAAGTTGCTGCAACACTTCTTTGCAGAAACCATTTACTATAAGGCTTACTGCTTCTTCTTGGTTAAGTCCTCTCTGATTACAATAAAATAATTGATCCTCATTAATTTTAGATGTTGTAGCTTCGTGTTCAACAGTTGAAGATGAATTTTTATTTTTAATATAAGGGATAGTATGAGCTCCACATTTATTACCCATTAAAAGTGAGTCACATTGAGTGTAGTTTCTAGAATTTTTAGCATTAGCACTAATGTCTACTAGTCCTCTATATGTGTTATCAGCTTTACCAGCAGAAATTCCTTTTGAAATAATTTTACTTTTTGTATTTTTGCCTAAATGTAACATTTTAGTACCAGTATCTGCTTTTTGATGATTGTTAGTAATAGCAATTGAGTAAAATTCACCTACAGAATTATCACCTTGTAAAATACAACTTGGATATTTCCAAGTTATTGCAGATCCTGTCTCCACTTGTGTCCAAGAAATTTTTGAGTTTTTGCCTCTACATGCACCTCTCTTAGTCACAAAATTATAAATACCACCCACTCCATTTTTATCTCCTGGATACCAATTTTGAACAGTTGAATATTTTATTTCTGCATCGTCTAAAGCAACCAACTCTACATTAGCAGCGTGTAACTGATTTTCATCTCTCATTGGTGCTGTGCATCCTTCTAAATAACTGACATAACTACCTTTATCGGCAACAATTAAAGTCCTTTCAAACTGCCCTGTCTCTGAAGCGTTGATTCTAAAATATGTTGATAGCTCCATTGGACACCTTGTATTTGGTGGAATATAGACAAAAGATCCATCAGTAAAAACTGCTGAATTAAGTGTTGCAAAATAATGATCACTAATGGGTATTACAGAACCAAGATATTTTTTAACTAAATCTGGATGTTTTTGTATTGCTTCAGATATTGGGCAAAAAATTATTCCCTTTTTATCAAGTTCACCTTTAAAAGTTGTTGCTACTGATACTGAGTCAAAAACAGCATCAACTGCTACCCCGCTTAATCTTTTTTGTTCATTAAGAGGTATACCAAGTTTATTATATGTCTCAATAAGTTTTGGATCCACTTCATCTAAACTTTTTGGTTTATCTTTCATACTTTTGGGAGCTGAATAGTAATATAAGTTTTGATAATCAATTTTTGGATACTTTGGTTTTTGCCAATTCGGCTCCTTTAATGCTTTTAACCTATTAAAAGCCTTGATCCTCCAATCCAACATCCATTTAGGCTCTTTTTTAATTTTAGAAATTAATCTTATAGTTTCTTCTGTAAGACCCTTGGGAGCTCTGAAATTCTCTATTTCGGTTGTAAAACCGTATTTGTATTCCTGATTTTTTAATTCTTCACTTTTCATTCTAATTATTCTTAGTTAAATCTTGCAATTTTACCGTCTCAAAAAAACTATTTATGTGCTGGTCCAATTGATCCCATAAATTATGTGTTATACATTTAGTAAATTTATTGTTGCATCCTTTTTTAGAATTTTTTTTACAATTGAGAGTTTTGACTTCTTCATTGACTGCATGAATAATGTTAGACAGTTTAATCTCTGAAGCAGGTTTTTCCAATATATAACCTCCATTAGCTCCTCTAGAGCTTTTAACTAATTTATTATTTTTTAATTTTAAAAAAATTTGTTCTAAATAAGCTAATGATATATTTTGCCTTATTGAGATCTCTGTAAGACTGATTGGACCTTTGTCTGCATTTGTCGCTAAGTCAGCCATGGCCATGACTGCATATCTGCCTTTATTAGTTAGTTTCATAATTTCGTTGTAATATAATACTTTTTTGTTGAATTCCTACCTTTTTAGTCAGAATTAAAAAAAAATATTTGTCGCATAAAAACGTGCTATAACTCATTACTTTTTTTTTTAATAATAATCATTATCAAGTATGAAACCAAAAAGTTTAGAAATTTTTATACCAGGCCCTTCTGGAAGGCTTGAAGCAAAGTATTATAAAAATCCAAAATTTGGTTCACCCGTTGCAATAGTTCTTCATCCGCATCCTCAATATGGTGGCACAATGAATAATCGAATAGTACAACTAATGTACAATATTTTTTTAGAGAACGGTTTTTCAGTAATTAAAGTCAATTTTAGAGGAGTTGGAAAAAGTGATGGAGTTTTTGATAATGGTCAAGGTGAACTCTCTGATGCGGCAGCCGCTTTAGATTGGATTGAAAGACAAAATTTAGATTATAGTCAGTGTTGGGTTTCTGGTTTTTCATTTGGTTCTTTAATTTGTATGCAATTAATAATGCGAAGGCCTGAAGTTAATAATTTTATTGCAGTTTCACCTCAACCTAATGTTTATGATTTTTCTTTTTTAGCGCCATGTCCTACTTCTGGACAAGTAATTTATAGTGATAATGATGAATTAGTAACGAAAGAGAGCATAGATGAGTTAGATAATAGAATCAAAAGTCAAAAAGGTGTTGAAGTCTTATTTTCAAAAATAAAAAATTCTAATCATTTTTTTAAAAACAAAGAAAAAGAACTTAAATTAGAAATTGAAAAATATTTAAAAGAAAAAACAGCTTTAATTTAGTTTTCCATTATTTCTCCACCTACAGTAGGACTTTTACAATTCGTTGTGCTAGGGAAAGAAATTGGAAGATTTTTATAAGTTCTTATTGCAAGAAAAGCGAAAGCCTGGGACTCTACAAAATCACCGTCAATTCCATAGTCATCTAACATTTTTATATTTGTATTAGCTGGAAGATATTTTTTAATAGAAGCCAACAAAATTTTATTTTTTCTACCTCCTCCACAAATTATTATATCTCTTATAATTAACTCTTTGTTATTTAAAGATAATGATAAAGACTCACCTATTATTCTAGCAGTAAATTCTGTTAGTGTTGCTGCACCATCTTGAAGCGATAAGCCTCTTGAAAAAGAAATATCGAAATCATTTGTATCAAATGAAATTTTATCTTTATTTAATCTATTTGTATAAAGTTCCTGAGCTTGTTCTAAAATAATTCCATTAATACTTCCGTTACTTGCTAACAGACCGTTTGTATCAAATTTTTTATCTGAATTTTTTCGAACCCAAGCGTCAATTAAACAGTTTCCTGGACCAATATCTTTACTGTAAAACTTAACTGATCCCATGGGCTCTTCGATAATTGAAATATTAGAGATACCTCCAATATTTAGAATACAAACTGGAAGTCTAATTTTCTTTTGAGTTGTTATTAATTGGTGAAATATAGGTGTCAAAGGAGCGCCCTCACCTCCATTTAAAATATCATTTTTCCTAAAATTAAAAACAATTTTTTTTTTAGTTAATTGATTTAATAAATTTGCGTTTCCTATTTGTTTAGAAATTTTCTCTTTTGGGTTATGATAAATTGTTTGCCCATGAAATCCTATAATTAAATCATCATTGATTAAATCTAAATCTTTAATGATTTTTGCATGAAATAAAGTGATTTTATTTTCTAAATTTGAGATGTCTTTAGAGTGCTTAAATAGATCATCAGCCTTTATTATTTTTTCTTTTAAAGAATGAAAATCTCTGTAAATATTAGGATCATACTCATAATACTTATCTTTCACCAACTCAAATTTATCAATACCATTAGATATTATAATAGAAGCATCTACACCATCACCAGATGTTCCGCTCATTAAGCCTAAAGAGGTATATTCTCTGTGCATATTTTTATTTATTTATAATAATTTTTGTATAATAGTAGTTTAAAAAAATTGTGCTATGAAAAATAAATTTTTAATTGAGATGAGTGCTCGGGGATACCTAAATCAATGCACAGATTTGAACAAATTGGATCAAATTTGTAGTAAAAATTCTATTTCGGGATACATAGGTTTTGATTGTACTGCAAAAAGTTTACATGTTGGAAGTCTCCTGCAAATTATGATTTTAAAATTAATGCAAAAACATGGCCATAGGCCAATAGTGCTTTTAGGCGGAGGAACTACATTAATAGGAGATCCCTCAGGAAAAGATAGCACTAGAAAAATTCTTAAGCAAAAAGAAATAAAAAAAAATATTAAAAGTATTAAAAAAGTTTTTAATAAAATTTTGAATAATTCTAATAAAAGAGTAAAGCCTTTATATGTTGATAATGCTAAATGGCTCACAAAATTAAATTATATAAAATTTCTTAGAGAAGTTGGAAGTCACTTTACAATTAACAAAATGCTCACATTCGATAGTGTAAAACTAAGATTAGATCGAGAACAATCACTTAGTTATATGGAATTTAATTATATGATTTTGCAAGCTTACGATTTTTATCAATTATATAAAAAAAATAATTGTGTTTTACAAATCGGAGGTTCTGATCAGTGGGGAAATATAGTTAATGGTGTAGATTTAATTCGAAGAATGCTTCAAAAAGAGTCATTCGGATTAACAACACCTCTCATAACTTTGGCATCTGGTGCAAAAATGGGTAAATCGGAAAAAGGTGCAATTTGGTTAAATGAAGATTTATTGTCTCCGTATGAATATTGGCAATTCTGGAGAAATACTGATGATCGTGATGTTAAACGTTTTTTAAATTTCTTCACAGAAATAGAGCCTGATGAAATAAATAATATTTGTGAAAAAGAAAAAAATATAAATAAATTAAAAATTTTATTAGCTAATGAAGCTACTAAAATAATTCATGGATCTAAAGCTTCCAAGAAAGCGGAGGAAAGTGCTAAAAAAACTTTTGAGTCAAAAGGTTTAGGCTTAGATCTGCCATCTATTAAAATTAAATCAAATCAATTGGAAAAAGGTATTAGTCTTTTAGATCTTCTTTCGGAAAATAAGATTATGCACTCTAAAAGTGAAGCTAGAAGAGTGATAGCAAATAATGGTTTAAAAATAAACGATAGTTTAATAAGCGATGACAAAAAAATAATTCGGTTAGAGGATTTTAAAAATAAAGTTTTAAAG
The DNA here is from genome assembly GCA_902589305.1 of uncultured Pelagibacteraceae bacterium. Classification (GTDB taxonomy): domain Bacteria; phylum Pseudomonadota; class Alphaproteobacteria; order Pelagibacterales; family Pelagibacteraceae; genus Pelagilacustribacter. Next base: position 97,983 of record CACISL010000002.1, on the reverse strand, counting down.
ATTTCATTCGGAAAAAAAAGACACTATCAAGTTAAAATTATTTAAAATTTTTATTTTTATCTATAATTTTTTGAATAAATCTAGGAGTGATTGTTCTAATAGGATTAATAGTTGTTTTAATGTTTCCAGGTGGTCCTTTCATTTTAAAACTAATCCCAAATAACCCCTCTCCAACTTCTTTTGGTATAACTATATCTCCTATTAAGGGTATTTTTGAAATTAACTTATTCAAGGTTTTTGCTGGAACCAACGTTCCTCTTAAACTGGTCACTGAGCTGTCCTGATAGCCCTCTATTAAAACAGATATACTTGGTCCTAACGCAAGAATCTCATTTAATTTTAATATATTAGGGTTTTTTTCCATTTTAATTTCTAAAACATCAAAAGATATTCCATCACCTTCGGCCAAATCTGCTAAACCTCCCAAATCAGCAAGTGAAAGTAATTTCACCATTCCAGGAGCATTAATCACCTTAAAATTTTCTATTAATAGTTTTGAATTTGAGCTTTTTTCGTCAATTATTGATGAATATAATAATTTACCGCCGGTTAATCCTTTAAAAAAACTATATCCTGTTAATAGAGGTTTAGTAAGGTCAGAGTAAATTTCTAAATATTTTTTTTCATTTCTTTTATCACTTTTCATAGATATATCTAAATAATTATTTCCGCCAAAATCTCCTTTTGATGTAATTTTTACAAATTGTCCTTTTTCAATATTACCAATCAATTTAAAATCTTTAAGTTTTTCTGAAAGTGGAGCTATTATGTTTTTGATATCTATGTCAATTTCTTTACTAATATTTGAAAGATAATTAACTCTAGATTTTTCACTTAAAATTTTTGGTAAATTTCTCGCATCAAATTTTTTACCTGTTATTGAAATTTTCTTATCTATTGAAACTGCAAAATTGTTATTCTCGTTTCCATTCAATTTAGTTTTAACAAAAATTTTACTTAATGATAAGAGTTTTCCTTTATTTAGATTTACTCCATTAATACTAATTAAATTTTCTCCTTCCTTTAAGTTCATCTTAATTACTTCAATTTTGTTTTTTTGCTTTTTTAAATTAATTGAAAAATTAGCTAGATCACCTGATGGTTTCGTATAATTTATTATTTCTAATTTAATTATTTTTTCATAATCCAAATCTAAATCTAATTTGATCAAATCTGTCTTTTTGTTATAAAAAAAATTTTCTATATTAAACATTAAAGGTTTATTATTATTCAATGAATACTCACCAGAAATAACTGATGATAATCCTTTTGAATTAAGTTTTGTTTCAAAAATTGAATTAATAATAGAAAAATCCTTTATTGTTTCTTGTAAAGGTAATAATTCGAGCTGATCTTTAAAAAGAAATCTTGCTTTAGCTAATTTACCTCTACTAGAAAAGCTAAAATCTTTTAATTTGTAAGTATTATCAAAACTAATTAAAAAATTATTATTAAAATTTGCTTGCAAATTTATCAGATTTTCAAAAATTTGATTATTTTTTAGAAAAGAATAATAATTTACGAAGTTTTCATCATATTTTAAATTTGATTTAAAATTTGTTTCAATAGAAATATCAGTTAATAGCTTAATTTTTATATCACCATCTTTTATTTCTACTGGTCCTGCTTTGCTAAAAAAATTTTTAATCAAAATATCAGATCTATCTGCAAAAAAGGTAAATTTAGTCTCTTCGAAATTTAAATTTTTAATGATCTCACCTTTTAAATCAATTACTGAACCTCTAGCTATAAAATTATCAAGTTGATTATTTTCATTTAAATAAATTTCGATTTCAGAATTTAACTTTCCATATTTAATTTTATTTTTTATAAAGCTTTTCAAATTTGAAGGTTTAAATATGAATGAGATATTGTTTAAGTCTTTAATATTCATTTCGTTTAAAATTACATTAATTTTTTCTATTTGGGTTTCAGATTTTACTAGAGAAAAAAAATCAATGTAGACTTTTAAATTTTTTGCTGGAATAGTAGCATTTCTATAATTGATAAAAGGTTCATTGGTTTCCAAAAATAAACTTAATTCTTTAATATCTAATTTAAATTTAATCGTGTTAAGTTTAATTTTTATATAATTGTTTGACTCGCTAATTTTTCTAGAAATTAATTTATTAAATTTGTCAGTTTCTATACCGACGGTTGATAAAATAATTGAGACTGTGCCTAAAATAACAAGTGAGGTGATTAATAGTATAGATAAAACTTTTTTCATTACCTATTTTTGATTCCTTCCTCAATAAATTGATCTATGTTTCCATTGAGGACATCTGTTGGATTTGTATTCTCTACTTTATTTCTTAAATCTTTAACAAGTTGATAAGGTTGTAAGACGTAAGACCTTATTTGATGCCCCCAACCTATGTCAGTTTTTGTATTAAGTGCCTTTTGATTTTCAGCTTCTCTTTTTTGAAGTTCATACTCATACAATCTTGCTCTCAGCATTTTGTAACAAGTTTCCTTGTTTTTATGTTGAGACCTTTCATTTTGACATTGAACAACAATTTTGGACGGTAAATGTGTTATCCTTACAGCACTATCTGTAGTATTAACGTGTTGACCACCAGCTCCGCTTGACCTGTAAGTGTCAATTCTTAAATCTTTTTCATCTATATTTATTATTATATCATCTTCTACTGCTGGATAAACCCAAACACTTGCAAAACTAGTATGCCTTCTCGCTCCACTATCAAATGGAGAAATTCGTACTAGTCTATGTACACCAGATTCGCCACGCAATAATCCATACAAATAATTTCCGCTTGCTTTAACAGTTGAGGATTTTATACCAGCCTCTTCTCCTTTGTGTTCACTAATAATTTCATAATTAAATTTTTTTTTATCAAACCATTTTAAGTACATTCTTCTCAACATGTCGGCCCAATCTTGACTTTCTGTTCCTCCAGCCCCTGCGTGAATTTCGAGATAGATATTTAAATCATCATTCTCTCCAGAAAGAAAACAATTGATCTCATTTTTTTTTATCTTTTTATGAATTTCTTGAATCATTTTATCGCATTCTATGAGCATTTCTTCATTTTTTTCTTGAGAAGCTAAATTGAATAAATCTTTAATATTATTTAACTCATTAAATGACTCTTGATAAGAAGACAGGATTTCTTCAAAAATTTTTTTTTGTTTGACAGTTTTTTTTACTAATTGCTTGTCTTTCCAAAAATTTTCTTTTTGAAGAGTTTTTTCAATTTCTTGTAATTTGTTTTCTACTTGTTTTTTTTCAAAGATACCCCCTAATATTACTGAGGTTTTTTTGAACTATTTCTAATTTATTTTCAAAATTTTGCATTAATAAAATTGCCTAAATTTAACCAGAGTATCACGATCATTAATTGAAATTAACTTATTATTATTAATATTGTTAATATCTTCGATTTTCAAAGCTTCAATTATAGTATTTTTGTCTCCTGGTAATGATTTCAAACCCGTATCATAATTTAGTGAAGTTAGATAAATATTTTCTGGTATTTTAAAATCATTAAAATCTTCTTTAAAAAGAGCTTTTTCAACAAAATCTTTAAATATTGGTAAAGCAGCTTTTGAACCTGTTTCGAATTTTCCTAATGTCCTAGGATTATCAAATCCGATGTAGACTCCTATTACTAAATCTGAAGAAAAGCCTATAAACCAAGCATCATAATTATCATTTGTTGTGCCAGTCTTGCCTGCGATAGGTACTTTTAATGATTTCAATTTTTTTGCCGTCCCTCTTTCCACTGCCCCACGTAAAATTTTAGTCATCTGATAAGCGGTTTCCTCACTAAAAACTCTTTCCTCTAAACTTTCAATTGTTGGGAACTTATTTGATTGACTGTTATAGTTATCGCAACCTGAACATTTTCTATTATCAACTTTGAAAATCGTATTTCCTCTTCGATCTTGAATTCTTGAAATTAAAATAGGTTTAATTTTTTTACCACCATTCACAAAAGGTGCGTAAGCAGAAGTCAAGTTTAGTAAACTTGTTTCGGCAGCGCCTAATGATACTGAAAGTAATTCTGGGATTTCATCATATATTCCTAATTTTTTTGATAATTTTAAAATCTTTTCCATTCCTAGAATTTTAGCAATTCTAACTGTCATTAAATTTCTTGAATATTCAATGCCCTTTCTTAAAGTTGTGGGTCCATAAAATTTTTTACCATAATTTTCTGGTTTCCAATTCTTCAACCCTACACCTTGGCTTTCTACAAAAGGAGCATCCAAAATAATTGAATTAGGCGCAAACCCGTTTTCTAATGCTGCTGCATAAACAATAGGTTTGAAAGCTGAGCCGGGTTGTCTCTTTGCTTGTGTAACTCTATTAAATTCACTTGCCTGGTAATTAAATCCTCCAGCTAGAGCTTTTACATTCCCAGAAAAAGGATCTAAAACAATTATTCCTCCATTGACTTTTGGATATTGCTTAAGTTGCCACAAATTTTTATCTTTTTTAACAAAAATAATATCACCTATTTTATAATTTTTTTTTATAGATTTCGAAATCGGTATCGTCCATTTAATGCTGTTAAATTTAAGCTCACCATATTTATTATCTTTATATTTTTTGTTGATTGTTTTAAATCTTATATAAGAGTCTTCTAAATTGATGATTTCAGCAAATTCCCAATTTAAAGTCGGATCTAATTTATATTTACTGATTATATTTTTCCAATTTTTATTTTCTATTTTGTTTGTAATTGGACCTCTCCAACCATGTCTTTTGTCGTAATCCTCAATTCCTTTTCTTAATGATTTAATTGCTTGCATTTGATAGTCTATTTGTAATGGAGTTCTGATACTAAGACCTTGTGAATATAACTTTTCAAAACCATAATTTTCATTCACCAATCTTCTTACTTCCTCAGTATAATAATTTGCCTCATTTACTATTTCTATTTTTCTTTTTTTTAACTTTAATTTTGAATTTTTAAATCGTTCTAGCTCTCCTTTTGTTATAAAATTGTTTTCTTCTAAATTATTAAGAACAAGATCTCTCCTAAATTTTCCAACTTCTGGATACTTATAAGGATTATATCTACTTGGTGCTTTTGGAAGTGCAGCCAGTAATGCTGCGTCAGGATAATTAAGTTCTTTTATTGATTTATCAAAATATTCTAAACTTGCAGCAGCTATTCCATATGTTCCCTGGCCGAGATAAATCTGATTTAAATAAAGCTCTAGTATTCTTTCTTTTGAATAAGCTCTTTCAATCCTAAAAGCCAAAATTGCCTCTTTGATTTTTCTTTTCATTGAGACTTCGTTAGTAAGCAAAAAATTCTTTGCTACTTGTTGAGTTATAGTTGAGGCGCCTTCGAGCCTTTTATTTTGCGAAATATTTTTAATATTGTTAATTAATGCTCTTAAAATTCCTTTAGCATCAACTCCTGGATGATTAAAGAAATTCTTGTCTTCGGCAGAAAGGAAAGAATTTATTACGGTTTCAGGAATGGAGTCGAAAGGGACAAAGAGTCTTTTCTCTATTGCATATTCGGCAATTAATTTGCCATTTTCAGAATAAACCCTGCTAGAAATGGGGGGTTGGTAATTTGATAATTTTTTATAATCTGGGAGACCAATTGAAAAATACCATAAAGTAGAAAATCCAAATATTAATAGGGTTATTAAAAAAATTATCGAAAATTTAATTAAAAAATTTAAAAATTTAAGCATTTGATCTTTTATTTATAATAAATTTGACTTTCTTTGGGCATTTAGAATTTAAATTGTGTGTATTTATCTTAAAAATCGTATAAAATGTTATTATGTCTAAAATAAAATTCACAGATTTCAAAAAATTAAAAGGAATTCATTTTATATGGGAAAAAATTTATATATTGATGCTTCGCATCCTAATGAAACGCGTATTGTTCTTAAGTCAGATAACTCAATTGAGGAATATGAGTTTGAAGATAAAAACAATTTAAACTTTAAAAATAACATTTATTTAGGTACAGTTAGCAGAGTTGAACCATCTCTTCAGGCTGCCTTTGTCAATTTTGGAAGAGAAAGACATGGTTTCTTAGCGTTTAATGATATTCAATCAGACTATTACCAGGTTCCATTCGAAGATAAAGAAAGAATAAAAATAGCAGAAGAAAAAATTAGGGAAGATCTTAAAAATAAAACCTTAAATATTTCTTCAGACAATAATAACGTCGAAAATTCTAAACCTTTAAACACAGAAAATAATAAAGAAACAGAAAACAATAACACTGATGAGTTAGAAAAAAAAGATTTTAGAGAAGAGGTAAAGTCATCTTTTGGTATAAAAAGATATAAAATTCAAGAAGTGATAAAGCCAGGGCAAGTCGTTTTAATTCAAGTGACAAAAGAAGAAAGAGGTCAAAAAGGTGCAGCTCTAACAACTTTTATTTCTTTAGCAGGAAAATATATTGTTCTAATGCCTAATACACCAAAGGGTGGTGGTATCTCCAGAAAAATATTTAATACTTTAGATAGGCAAAAAATTAGAAATATACTTAATGAAATAAATATTCCCAAAAGCATGGGTGTGATTGTAAGAACTGCTGGAGCTAATAAAACAAGAAATGAAATAGAGAAAGATTTTGAAGGTACTCTTAAAACTTGGGACTCAATTAAAGAAAAAGCTTTAGACTCCAATGCACCTTCGCTTGTATATGAGGAGGGAGACATAATTAAAAGAACTTTAAGAGATATATACGATAATGATACTAAAAATATTTATATTGAAGGCAATGAAGCTTACCAAAAAGCTAAAAAATTTATGAAAGAACTAATGCCAAGAAATGTAAAAAATATAAAAAAATATAAAGGAAAAATTCCTTTATTTCATGATGCAAATATAGAAAAAGAATTAAATAATATATTTGAACCAACAGTAAAACTTAAGTCTGGCGGGTATTTAGTAATAAATCCTACTGAAGCTTTAGTGGCAATAGATATTAATTCTGGTCAATCTACAAAACAAACAAATATCGAAAAAACAGCTTTAAATACAAATTTAGAAGCAGCAACAGAAATAGCACATCAAATTAAACTAAGAGATTTGTCAGGTTTAATCGTGATTGATTTCATTGATATGTTAAATTTCTTTAATAGACGCACAGTGGAAAAAAAAATGAGAGAAAGTATAAGAAAAGATAGAGCAAGAATTCAAATAGGAAAAATTAGTAATTTTGGATTGCTAGAAATGACACGTCAAAGGTTAAGGGAAGGTTCTATAAAATGGGAAACACAACTTTCTCTTGGTTCTTTTTCCCAGAAAATTTTGAAAAAAATACAATTACTTGCCTTTACTGATAAGGTAAAAATAGTCAAAGTTGAAATTCCAGAAAAAGTAATTCTTTATATAAAAAAGAATTTAATTGAAGAATTAAATTATTTTGAAAAAAAATATTCTATTCGAATAGAATTATCAACTAATGAAGGCTTAGTAATTCCGGAATATAAAATTGAATTATTAAATAAATCAAAAAAAATATTAAAAACTTTCGAAAATATTAATCTCATAGATTTTAAATTAGAAAAAAAGATAAAAAATAAAGAAAAAAAAGAAACAAAAAAACTAAAAAAAGATACCAAAAAAATAAAAAATAAAAAAAATTTAAGAACTTTGTGGGTCAGAAGAAAAAAAAAAATTAAATAAGGCCTTCCTCCGGTGAACTTGGAGACGCAAAAAAGTTTTTTTTCATCCTACCCGCTATAAACGAGTTACGACCAGATATTACTGCATCCTTAAAAGCTCTTGCCATTAATATTGGTTTTTTTGAATTAGCTATCGCACTATTAATCAAAACACCATCGCAACCTAATTCCATTGCGATAGTTGCATCGGAAGCAGTGCCAATTCCTGCATCAACTATTACCGGAACTTTTGATTGTTTTATTATTATTGAAATATTTGTCTTATTTTGAATTCCTAACCCCGAACCAATTGGGGAAGCTAAAGGCATTATAGCTGAAGCACCGACATCCTCAAGTTTTCTTGCTAACAGAGGATCATCTGTACAATAAACCATAACTTTAAAACCCTCTTTGACCAAAACTTTTGTCGATTTAATTGTTTCAATCATATTTGGAAAAAGAGTCTTTTTATCACCCAAAACTTCTAATTTTACTAATTTCCATCCACCCATTTCTCTAGCTAATCTTAAAGTTCTTAAGGCTTCCTCAGATGAAAAACATCCAGCTGTATTTGGTAAAAAAATTATTTTTTTTGGACTCAGATAATCTGTTAAAATTGGTTTTTTTTTATTTGTAATATTTACTCTTCTTACAGCCACAGTGACCATGTCTGCACCTGATGCTTGAACGGCTTTTGCGGTTTCAGAAAAATTTTTATATTTACCTGTGCCTACTATAAGTCTAGATTTAAGTTTTTTATTTGCAATATAAAGAATATCTTTACTCAACTAACCGCCTCCAATGAAATGAACAATCTCTAATCTATCATTATTTTTTAAAAATTTATTTTTGAATTTTGCTTTTGGAATAATAACTCCATTATACTCAATTGCTATTTTTTTGTTATTTAACTTATATTTTTTTAACAATTCATAAATAGAGAAATTTGATTTAATTGAAATTTTTTTGCCATTTAATTGTATTTTTGCCATAATTCAGTTAATCAATGCTAATAATAGTAATTGATGAAAAAAATTATAATTCTTAACGGTCCAAATCTCAACCTTTTAGGTGAAAGAGAGAAATCTCAATATGGGAGTAAAACCCTAAAAGATATAGAGAAAATGTGCATAGATTTTGGAAAAAAAAATAAATTTGAAATTTTAATGTTTCAATCAAATATAGAAGGGGAACTTATAGAGAAAATCCAAGAGGCAAGAAATAGGCAAAATGGTTTAATTATTAATGCCGGAGGATACACTCACACATCAGTTGCAATCCATGACGCTTTAAAAATAATTAAAATTCCCATTATTGAATTGCATATAAGTAATATTTATAATAGAGAAGAGTTTAGACATAAATCTTTAATAAGCAAAGTAGCTAACGGAATTATTTGTGGATTTGGTGCTGAAGGCTATATAATGGCTTTAAATGCAATGAAAACGTTTTTAAAATAATGAAAATTAACAAAAAATTAATTCAAGAACTAGTTGATCATTTAAAAGAATTTAATTTATCTGAATTAGAATACCAAGATGGTCAAACTAAAATTAAAGTTTCTAGAGCCTTGAAAGGAGTCGAGCAACAAAAAACAAGCGCTGTTGTATCTCCGAATAAAACTGTTTTGAAAAATTCTGAAGACAGTGATGGGATAAGAGTAAAATCTCCAATTATAGGAACTGCTTACTTGGCACCTGAGCCTGGAGCAAAAAAATTTGTTGAAATCGGAGATAAAATAAAAAAAGGTCAGACTGTAATGATAGTTGAAGCGATGAAAACTATGAACCACGTTCCCTCTACTAGCGATGGTGAAGTAAAAAAAATATTAGTGGAAGATGGTCAGCCAGTTGAGTTTGGCCAAACTTTAGTTCTTCTTAAATAAGAAATGTTTAAAAAAGTTTTAATAGCAAATAGAGGTGAAATTGCTGTTAGAATAATAAGAGCATGTAAAGAATGGGGTATAAAAACAGTTGCAGTTCACTCAGATGCGGACTCTGAATCTATGCACGTGAGATTAGCTGATGAAAGTGTTTGTATCGGATCTCACCAGCCTCAAAATAGTTATTTAAATATTTCCTCCATCATGTCTGCTGTGGACCTTACAGGTGCAGAAGCGATACACCCTGGATATGGCTTTCTTTCTGAAAATGCTAAATTTTCTGAAATAGTAAACAAACACGGTATAAAATTTATTGGACCAAGTGCAGAAATAATTTCTAAGATGGGTGACAAAATTGAAGCTAAAAGGATAGCAAAAAAATATGGTTTGCCAGTTATAGAGGGTTCGGAGGGTGGAGTAAAATCTTTAAGCGAAGCAAAATCAATTGGTAAACAGATTGGTTATCCTATTTTAATAAAAGCTGCCGGAGGTGGAGGTGGAAAAGGAATGAAAATAGTAGAGCAAGAAAACAAGCTAGAAAATTTATATTTAATTGCAAAGACTGAAGCAAAAAAGTTTTTTGGTAATGATGAACTATATATTGAGAAATATTTTGAGAATCCAAGACATATTGAAGTTCAAATAATGTCTGGCAAAAATAGAACAGTTCATTTAGGAGAGAGAGACTGCTCGGTTCAAAGAAGGCATCAAAAATTAATTGAAGAAACCCCTAGTCCAGTTATTACTGAAGAACAAAGAAAAGATTTATTAGAAAAAACAACCAAGATGGTTGAGCAAATTAATTATGAGGGAGCTGGAACAGTTGAATTTATATTTGAAAAGGGCAAATTTTATTTTTTAGAAATGAATACTAGAGTTCAAGTCGAACATCCAGTGACTGAGGTTCAAACTGGAATTGATATTGTTAAAGAACAACTTTGGATTGCCTTTACAGGTGAGACTGCATTGAAACAAATTGATATAAATCCCAGGGGTCATTCAATAGAATGTAGAATAAATGCTGAAAATCCAGCGCTAGACTTTCAACCTAGTCCAGGGGTTATAAGTGTTTGTCATCAACCTTCTGGTTTTAGAACTAGAGTTGATGGATCAATTTTTCAAGGATGTAAAATTACCCCATATTACGACAGTCTTATAGCTAAAGTTATTTGCAAAGGTAGAAATAGAACTGAAGCAATACAAAGAACTCTGAGATCTCTCGATGAATTTGTGCTTGAAGGTATCACTACGACTATTGAATTACATAAAAAAATTTTAAATCACAAAAAATTCATAAGCTCTGAATTTGATACAAATTGGCTTAGTAAAGAAAAATTTTATTAAACATTTCTACAATTTAATAGTTGTAAATCATAAATTGCATGATCGAATGGCATAATATTTGGGTCAGACGAAAAAGTCCAACCGTTAAAAATAAAAACTTTATCATTTTCACTCTTAGCTAAATCTTTTACCTGCATGTAAGCAATATTCTCGTTTTTGTTATTTACTCTAATTTTACCACATTTTAAAATTTTTATTTCTAATGGCCCAAAAACTTTTGCTTCGTCTAAGTTAATAATAAGTTCAGAAGATTTAGCAGTAATTTTGTCAAGACCTATCAATACTGCATGAGAGGTCGATAAAATATTTTTATCTCTTAAGTTTTTTTTTTTTAATTTTTCATTTGAGTTATTTATTTCCTCTAATTCATTAGAAGTCTCCTCAAAACTTGGTTTAATCTTTTCTAAATTAATAAGAGGAGAACTTGTGATTTTTTCTTCTGCATTAGAGTAACATTTTAGAGAAATAACAAAAAAAAATAAAAAATAAATGATTTTATTTCCAAGTGTCATATTTTTTAATAACATTTTTTTTTATTTTTACAGGTTTATAACTTTCTTTAGTTCCGGTTTTATTTTCAATATGTTTTTTTTCCCAAGAATATTTTTCAAGATCATTTTTATTTGGAATTTTGTCAATAGTATGGTGCATCCATAAAAACCAATCTGAAGTTATTTTTGTTGCCTCAACATTTCCCGAATATACCACCCATCGATCGCCTTTTTTACTTTTGTAATATTTATTACCAAATTCGTCACTACCAACATAAATTCCATAAATTAGAGTTTTAAGGAAAGTTCCAAAGGTTTGTCTATTCCACCATGTAAAAATAACTTTTAAGCTCATAATAAAAATTTTAAATCCACACAATTAATAATTGTAAATTATAATCTAGACACTTATACCATTTCATATATACCTAAAACAAGAGATTCCTATTATTATGAAAAAGTTTATTGTCGAAACTTACTACACTTGTACTTTCAAAACTGTACATACATTGGATAATTTAAATGACCAAGAGTTATCTCAAATAGATAATAGAACAGACGGGGATGTTCAGGTAATTGATGTTAAATTAAATAATAGAAAAACAAAAAAAGTAGGTGAGAACAAAAAAGGGAAATCTAGTACAGTTAAATTTGATAAAAGTGTTCAAGGTGAAATAGTAAATAATATAAATAATCCTAAGAAAGATAATAAAGTTGTAAGTAATAACACGTTTCAAATAAAGAACCACTCAAGATTTAAGATGCCTGATAGAAGAAAAGGTTATATTCAAAAAGCACAAATAGGTGATCATAAAGTATATCTACATACTGGAGAATATGACGATGGAAAAATAGGTGAAATTTTTATTGATACAAATAAAGAGGGTGAATTAGTAAAGGCGATGATGAATAACTTTGCGATCGCAATTTCTCTTGGTCTTCAATATGGAGTTCCTTTGGATGAGTACGTAGATGCCTTTATAGACACAAAATTTGAACCATCAGGCAAAGTATTGGGTAACGATAGAATTTTAAGCGCTTCTTCAATTTTAGATTATGTTTTTAGAGAGCTTGCTATCTCATATCTTGGAAAAGAGGAATTAGCTCACACTCCATCTATTGCTAGCACAAAAAATATTTCAAACGATAACTCAGAAGATAAATTCTTAAAAATAGTTAAAAATATAACCTCAAAAGGATTTGTAAGAAGTAATTTAGAGGAAAAATTGGTTGATTTATCAGACGTAAGAATAAACCTTAAAACTAAAAGCTAGCTCTTTTTTACATTAATTTTTAATCCCAGTTCTTTAAGCTGCTCATCATTGATTTTAGATGGAGCAGACATCATTAAGTCCTGAGCGTTTTGATTCATTGGAAATAAGGTAATTTCTCTTATATTTTTTTCTCCAGCTAACAACATAACAATTCTGTCTATTCCTGGCGCTATACCACCATGAGGAGGTGCTCCGAAACTTAGGGCGTTAATCATTCCACTAAATTTATCTTGTACATCTTTTTTGCTATACCCTGCAATAGCAAAAAGTTTAAACATTAAATCAGGTATGTGATTTCTTATTGCTCCAGATGAGAGCTCAACACCATTACAAACAATATCATACTGAAAAGCTTTTATATTGAGAGGTTTATTGAAATCAATTTTATTTAAATCTCCTTGGGGCATAGAAAATGGATTATGGCTAAATATAATTTTTTTTGTTTTTTCATCAAATTCAAACATTGGGTAATCTATTATCCAGCAAAAACCAAACTTATCTTTGTCTATAATTTTTAATTCTTCTGCAATTTTATTTCTTGCAAGTGACAAAATATTTTCTATTTCTTTTTTTGTTCCACATGATAAAAAAATACTATCACCTATTTTCGCACCACATATTTTCATGATTTCCATTAAAGATTCTTCGCTAAAAAATTTGCCTATTGGGCCTTTACCTTGAATTTTTTTTTCTTTTTCAAAAGTAAAATAAGCTAAACCAGCCGACCCAAGATTTTTTGCCCATTTGTCAATATTATCGAAAAAACTTCTTGGTTTGTCTTTTGTATTTTTCGTAACTATACATCTGGCAATAGCGCCTGATTTTATTAATTTTTTGAAAATATCAAATTTTACATCGTCTCTTGAAAAGACTTTGGTAATATCTTGTATCACTAAAGGATTTCTTAGATCTGGTTTGTCTGTCCCGTATTTCTCCATTGACTCTTTATAGGTAATTCTTGGAAAATTTTCTGATAAGAGTTTTTTTGTAGAAAATTTTTTAAAAAGGTTAATCATCAATTTTTCAACTACTCGGAAAACATCTTCTTGCTCAACAAATGACATTTCTAAATCTAATTGGTAAAACTCACCTGGGCTCCTGTCAGATCTTGCATCCTCATCCCTAAAACAAGGAGCAATCTGAAAATATTTGTCAAATCCAGAAACCATTATTAATTGCTTAAATTGCTGGGGAGCTTGCGGTAATGCATAAAATTTTCCAGGATTTAATCTGCTTGGAACTAAAAAATCTCTAGCACCTTCAGGACTAGAGGAAGTAAGTATTGGAGTTTGATACTCAAGAAAGCCTAATTTTAACATTTCCTCTCTAATAAAAGAAATTACTTTTGATCTTAGAATAATATTTCTATGCATTTCATCTCTTCTTAAATCTAAGAATCTATATTTTAATCTTATATCCTCAGGATAATCCTGTTCACCAAATATAGGCATTGGTAGTTCTTCGGCTTTAGATAATATTTCTAAATCACTTACACTTAATTCAATTTTTCCAGTTTTGAGTTCTGTATTTTCTGTTCCATCCCCTCTTTTTAGAACCTTACCTGAGATTTTAACAACAGACTCAGGTTTAATTTTCTCCAAAATTTCAAAAAACTTATTTTTTTTTTCAACAACGCACTGAGTGATACCGTAATGATCTCTTAAATCTATAAAAAGCAGATTTCCGTGATCTCGCTTCCTATGAATCCATCCTGAAAGAGTTGCGTTTTTGTTAATATCAGACTCTTTTAACTCCGAGCAATTATGTGATCTATATTTATTCATTTTTTTTTATTAGTTTTTTTATTAGATTAATATTTATTGATTTTCCAGATGATAATGATAATTCATCAACATCTTTTAGAAATTTAAACATTTTATCATACGATCTATCAACATTTTTTATAATAAAATTTGATATTTTTGGATCTAAATTTATTTGTTTTTCAGAAAAATTTTTTGAAATTATAACTTGAAGCAAATCATCAGTAGGCAATTCAATTCCAATAGATAAAAAACTACTTATCCTAGAACTCAAGTCCGCTAAACTATATGTATTATTATTAATAGGAGACAAACTGTTAATTAAAATAAAATTTTCCAATTGTTTTGAATGATTTAATAACGAATAAAACAACTTTTGGTCAATATCATCTTTAAAATTATCAATTATTAAACAATCTAGATTATTAATTATTGATATAGTGTTATCATTCATAGATGATGACTCTATGATTTTAATTTTTTCAATTTTTTTCTCTAAAATTTTAGATAAATGCGTTTTACCAGACCCAGAAACGCCAAAAACATTGAGCCATTTACCGGGCCAGTTTGGCCAATCTTCTATAAGCTTGTATGCTGAAAAATTATTCTCAGAAACGTAAAAGTCCTGCTCGTAAAATTTTGCTTTGAAAGGAAATTTAAAAATAAGTTGATTCATTATATGATTTCGAGACTCCATTGATCTGCTTTTAATTTTAAAATTATTTTTTGGTTTTTTAGCTCTTCAATAATTTTACTTATTTTTCCAAAATATTTTATTTTAAGCAAAATATATTTGTTGTTTAACTCTTGAATATAAATATTTTCTATCAAATCTATTTCTTTAGTTCTTTTATTTAATTCAACTAGATTATTTTTTTTATTAAATTCAAGTTTAGTATTTATAAATGAAGGTGTCCTTACATCTATTAAGTTTTGAGATTTAATAATTTTAGTTATTTCTCTCCTTATATCTAATATAATTTTTTTGTAGAAATCTTTTTTTTCTAAATTTTCATTTTGAATTATGTAATTTTTATTTATATTTTTTCCTGTAATTCTCGCTTTGATGAAAACTTTTTCTTCATTTGAATTACTATCTTGAATTATAATTAATGCAATATTTTTATTGCTATATTCTTCAAAGATATTTTTAATTTTAAGATCAGATAAATTATTTTTTTCAAAATTAATTCGTTGAATTGTTTCAATATTTTCTAATGGTAAAACAAAATCAACTAGCTCATTTTTTTCAAATTCATTCCATTTTTCGTAGAAAAAATTTTTTGAATATATGAAAATTTGATCATTTTTTTTTAAAATTGGTAAAAGATATAACTCTTCTTTATAGATATCAGAGTAAGAAATTTCTTTTCGGAAAAATAAAGCATGCAATTTATCTTTATCAAAAAAAATATTAAAAATTTTTTTATTTTCTGTGTTTTCGTCATACTCATCTTTTACTTGATAATAAGAAACTAATTCCTTTATTTCAGGAAAGCTTAGATTTTTAATCCTTTTTGTATCCTCATCTAATAAAATCCTTTGTATAAGTTGCTCAAAGCCTTGCTTTATAGCTCGTTCAGCTAAAACTTCGATTTTGCCATTCGATTTATTAGTTATTTCAATATTATTAACATTAAATAATTTATTTTGAGACAAAACATTTCCAGTTTTGAAAAAAATAACTAGTATTATTAATATAAATTTAAAACTGTTCATAAAAACTAATATCATTTTATAAATGAAAAAAACAAACATTAGTTACAAAAAAAGTGGTGTAAACATTTCCTTAGCTAACAAATTCGTTAATCATATTTCTCATTTATCAAAAAAAGATGTCAAAAAAAGGAAAAACAGTTTAGAGAATGAGAATATTGGTGGATTTGGCTCCATATTTGATATCAGTAAACTAAAGATTAAAAATCCTGTAATAGTGTCATGTACAGATGGTGTGGGAACAAAAATTGATTTAGCTAATCGATTTAATAAGTTTGAAACTATTGGAATAGATTTAGTTGCTATGTGTGTAAATGATTTAATAGTTCAAGGAGCAAAACCTTTATTTTTTTTAGATTACTTTGCTGTTGGAAAATTAGATTTAAAAAAGTCCAAAAAAATTTTAAAGGGAATTATTAAAGGTTGTAAATTATCAAACTGCAGACTAATTGGTGGTGAAACAGCTGAGATGCCAGGAATTTACTCAAAAGATAAATTTGATTTAGCAGGATTTAGTGTTGGAATAGTTTCAAAAAATGAAATTTTAAGTAAAAAGAATGTAAGAGATAAAGATGTAATTCTAGCAGTGCCCTCCAGTGGAGTTCATTCTAATGGTTATTCTCTAATAAGACACGTGCTTAAAAGAAAAAAAATTCCTAATCAGATAAAGAATAATTTATTAAAACCAACAAAGATTTATACAAAAGAAATTTTAAAATTAACTAATAAAAAATTAATTAATGCAGCTGCCCACATTACAGGTGGTGGTTTAGTTGAAAATCTCTCAAGGTCAGTTCCTGAAAATTTATCTATAAATATTGATTTGTCAAAAATTAAAATTAAAAAGATATTCAAGTGGATAAAAAAAAATAATATTTCTGACAATGAAATGATGAGAACATTCAATTGCGGTGTTGGTTTTTGTATCATTTGCTCTAAAAGAAACATTATTAATGTCAAAAAATATTTTCAAAAAAAATTTCTCCCATATGAGATTGGTTACATTACAAAAAATAAAAATAGAATAAATCTTTTTAATTCCTTAAAATGGTAAAAAAAAACGCTTGTATTTTTATATCTGGAAATGGATCTAATCTTAGAAATCTTATTCAAAAATCTAGGGAATATAATTTTCCTATAAATATTAAACTTATTGTAAGTGATAACCCTAATGCAAAAGGAATTATTTATGCAAAAAAAAATAATATTCCTATTTTAATAAAAAATTGTAGTTACAAGTTGTTTGAATATCAAATATTAGTTAGCCTCAAAAAATACAATATTTCACTAATCTGCTTAGCAGGATATATGAAAATTATTTCCAAAGATTTTTTAAATCTTTATAAAAAAAAAATCATCAATATTCACCCTTCTTTACTTCCAAAGTTTAAAGGTTTAAATACTTATTTAAGAGTTCTTAGAGAAAAAGAAAAAAAAACAGGTTGCACCGTTCACCACGTCAATAAACATCTAGATGGCGGAAAAATAATAATTAAAAAAACCTTTTTTATCGCTAATGAAGATAATGAAAAAATTCTCAAGGAGAAAACCCAAAAATTGGAGTATCTCGCTTATCCTGAGGCCATAATAAGGATTTTTAGAAAATACTAATCTTTAAAAAAAAAATTTATTTCTTTTTTGGCATTTTCGATGGAATCTGAGCCATGCACAGAATTTTTATCTATTGATATACCGTAAAGTTTTCTAATTGTATTTTCTTCAGCATTTTTTGGATCTGTGGCTCCCATTAATTCTCTATTAAGAGAAACTGCATTTATACCTTCCAAAACCATTACTACTATTGGCCCGGATGATAAATATAAGCATAAATTATCATAAAAAGGCTTTGATTGGTGAACCTTATAAAATTCAGCAGCCTCTTCTTTTGTAATATGTATTTTTTTATTTTCTTTTATAACTAAATTATTTTTTGTGAAAATTGATTTAATATTTTCTATTAAATTTCGCTCAACTGCATCAGGTTTTATTATAGATAAAGTTTGTTCAACTTTACTCATAAAATTCCTCTATTAAATGGTTTAACAATCTTACTCCGAATCCAGTTGCGCCACCTGAGTTTAAAGCACCTCCATATTTTGAAAAAGCCATACCAGCTATATCTAAGTGAGCCCAAGGAGTTTTATTAATAATGAATCTCTGTAAAAATTGGGCTGCTGTTGTTGATCCAGCGCCACCAACGTAATTAATATTTTGCACATCCGCATTTTTAGAATTCATGAGCTTGTCATAATTTTTATGTAAAGGCATTCTCCAAAGTTTTTCCTCAACTTTTTCCCCTGCATCTAAAATTTGTTTAGACAATTTATCATCATTAGAAAATAACCCTGCATATTCTGAACCTAGACAAACTATAATAGCTCCAGTTAATGTTGCTAAATCTACAATAAATCTAGGTTTAAATTTTTTTTCAGTAAAAGTTAAAGCGTCTGCTAAAACTAATCTACCTTCTGCATCAGTGTTCAATATTTCAATAGTTTTACCGCTGTAAGATTTAACTATATCTCCAGGTCTTTGCGCAACACCGCTCACCATATTTTCTACGAGACCCACAACACCAACTGCATTTATCTTGGCCTTTCTTAAAGCTAAACTTTTCATTAAACCAACTACAGCTGCAGAGCCTGCCATATCATAAGTCATATCTTCCATAAATTTTGCAGGCTTTAATGAATATCCTCCAGTATCAAAAGTAACACCTTTTCCTACAAACGCTAAAGGCTTAGAATTATTTTTTGCACCATTCCATTCCATTGTTACAAGATATGAACCTCTGATACTTCCCATCCCAACTCCAAGTAAAGCATTCATTCCAAGTTTTTTTAATTTTTTCTCATCGTATATATTAATTTTTAATCCATCTTTCCTTAAAGAATTTAATCTATTAGCATACTCATCTGGATGAAGAATGTTTCCTGGCTCAGACACTAAATCTCTAGCATAAAAAGTGCCCTCTTCTAGAGCTTTGAATTTTAATTGAGTTTGTGGTGTTGGCTTGTTTTTATTTCCAAAAACATTAATTGTAATAATTCTTGTTTCTTTTTTAGACTTATATTTATTAAATTTATAAGATTTTAATTTAAGACCATGAAGGAAATGACCTAAAAAGATATCATTTTTACTATCGATACTATCTGAATTTAAAAAATATTCACTATTTTTACCGTGGTTTATGCGTCCATAAAATTCAGCTCCTAAATTTTCAAAATCAGAAATTTTTAAATTATTCTTAATTGATATTAAAACTATTTTTTTTTTTGAGTTAAAATCAAAAACAAATAGGTTTTTTTTTAAATCATTTACTTTCAGAAGATCATTTATGTAGGAAATCTCAGAGTCTGTAAGATATTTTTTTAAATTTTTTGTATTAAATTTTTCGTTTGAAAATAAGACCAAATTGCCTGAGGGTTTTACGCTTGATTTATTGAGATAGTTAATTTTAATAGACATATATTTTAAAAGTTAGAGTTGAGAGGTATATATGATCAAATATAGCATTTTTCAATGGAAATTTCATTTCAGAGTACTATCATAGGTTGAGTTTTAATTAAAGTTACATTATTTTAACGCATCAAATTACAATGTTACAAAATAAAATTTATCAAAATTTTTTTATTGAGATTATAAAAACATTTTTATTGATATTGTTTGGATTGTCGCTTATTGCTCTGACTGCCAGAGCTGTAAGTTTTTTAGACCTTATAGTTGATAGTGGTTATCCAGTAATAACTTACTTTCAGTATTCATTACTAAATCTTTTTGGAATAGCTCCAAAATTTATTCCGTTATCCTTCCTATTGGCCTTAACAATTTTTATTTTAAGACATATACAGGATAGTGAATTCGTAATTTTATGGACATCGGGAGTTAAAAAAATTCATATAACAAATTTATTTTTTTGTATCTCCTTATTCATTCTATTTATTTATCTATTTTTTTCTGTTTTCTTAACACCCTTAGCACTAAATAAATCCAGACAACTTTTAAGCAATGAAAATTTTAATTCCTTTTTACCCACTATTAAAACTCAACAGTTTAGCGATACATTTAAAGGTTTTACTTTTATTGTAGAAAAAAAAATAGATAATGAATTAGAAAATATTTTTTTAAACGATAAAGGAAAAAATTTAAGAAACCTTTCTTCTAATTTTCAAGAAACTAGTGAGACAACTATTGTAGCAGAAAATGGAATAATTGAAAAAAATAAAATGTTTCTATTTAATGGACAAATAATTTCATCAAAAAAAAATCTTAAAAGCGAAATCATCAAATTTGAACAATTACAAATTAATTTATCTGATTTATCTACGACAACAATAAAAAAACCAAAAATTCAAGAAACTTCGACTTTAAAATTATTAAATTGTTTTTTAAAAAGAGAAAAAGAAATAAAATTTTGCAATGAGCAATTCAAAAAAGAAATATTACCTACTTTAAGTAGACGTGTTGTAATACCACTTTATATCCCTGTATTATCATTGATTTGTGGTTTGCTTTTAATTAACTCCAAAAAAATATACTTTAATAAATTTATTGTATTCTTTTATGGTTTTTCATTATTATTATTTACAGAATTAGCGGTGAGATATACTGGATTAAGTAATTTAATTTTTATATTATTTATAATCATACCGATTTTATTATTGGTATTTTTTTATTTTTTTTTATTATTAAAATTTTTGTCTGAAAATAAATCAAAATATATAGCATGAATAAAATTATTATAAATTATCTTTTAATAAATTTTTTAAAAACTTTTGGTTTGTTTATTTTAGTCTTTTATTGTTTTGGTATGATATTAAATTTATTTGAAGAGATTGAATTTTTTAAAAATTTAAATGTAAATATTTTTACACCTTTGATGCTTACTAGCATATTTATTCCAAGCATGATTATAAAATTTTTACCTTTTATTATTTTTTTATCAAGTATGTGGTTTATGCTTAAAATTAGAAACAATAGAGATTTGTTAACTTTAAAAGTTTTTGGATATTCCAACTTAAAAATTTTTTTAATTTTAGCTTCAGTATCTTTTTTACTTGGATGGTTAATATTGATAATTGCAAATCCAATTACATCCACCATGTCAAAGTACTACGAGGAAACAAAATCTAATTACTCTCGAGATATTGATCACCTTGTAACGTTTAATAAAAATGGTCTTTGGATTAAAGAAAATTTGAATTCAAAACAAAGAATTATATCGGCTGCTAAGCCCAGTGGATTTGATTTAATAGATGTTAAGATTTTTCACCTCGATAATAATTCAAATTTAATCGAAAAAATTATAGCTTCAAAGGCAAATATAAAAGATACATCTTGGGAGTTAAATGAAGTTGTAATTTTAAAGCCATCACAAGGTATTCTTAAAAAAGAGACTTTAAGTGAATATAGAATTGACTCTATCTATACTTACGAAAAAATAAATAATTTATTTAAAAATTTTGATACAATGTCTTTTTTAGATCTTTTGTTTAATTATAATTTTTTATTAGATAATGGTTACAATAAAAATTTCTTAAATCAGAGTTTACACTCTATGTTGTCATTACCATTTTTCTTATTTTTAATGACAGCTTTAGCTGCCAGTTTAACATTAAATACATTAAAAAAATCGGATAATTTTAGATTTATTGTAATTGGTTTAATCATTACTGTTTTAATTTTTTATTTTAAAGATCTCTCGCTAGCATTAGGCCAAACAGACAGAATACCGCTTATATTAGCTGTTTGGGCTCCAGTAATTGCGTTAAGTTTTTTTACATTTATAGGAGTATTGCAAATAAATGAGAAGTAAAATTATAATTATATTTTTATTTTTGTTTTCAAATTCATTTTTATTTGCTGAAAATTTAAAAATAGAATCCAAAAATATTACACTTGATAAAAATAAAGAGATCTCTATTTTTCAAAATCAAGTAAATGTTACTACTGAAAGCGGAAATAAAATTAAGAGTGAATACGCTGAATATAATAAAAAATTGAGCTTTATTAAATTTGAAAAAAATATTATTGCCGTAGATAAAAAAAATAATAGAATTGAAACAGAGTATGCTGAATATAGTGATATTTCAAAAGTATTTATAAGTAAGGGTAAAACTAATATTTTTACAACAGAACAGTATGAGATTGTTGGTAGTAACATTACCTTAGATAATAAAAAAGGTATCATTAAATCTCAAGATGAAGCTGTAATAACTGATAAAGAAAATAATAAAATTTTTTTAGATAATTTTGAATATCAAACAAAAGATAATATTTTTAAATCTATTGGACTCATTAAAATTGAAGATAAAATGAAAAATGTTTATGAATTTTCTCAAATATATATAGATACAAAAAAAAGAGAAATACTTGGTACTGATATTAAAGCTTTTATGAATGATAAAAATTTTAAAATTCATAAAAAAAATAAACCGAGAATTTTTGCAAATACTTTAAATATAAATAATAATAAAAGTTCTTTTAATAAAAGTGTTTTTACTTTATGTGATTATAGAAAAAAAGACAAATGTCCACCGTGGACTATCAGAGCTTCTAAAATGTTACATGATAATAAAAAGAAAACTATTTATTACGATAACGCTTTAATTAAAGTTTACAACATTCCAATTTTTTATTTACCAAAATTATCACATCCAGACCCATCGGTAGACAGAAGATCAGGTTTTTTACCTCCATCATTTTCGGATACTAAAAATTTAGGTACAGGAGTTTCTATTCCATACTTCTGGGCAATTAATCATGACAAAAATTTTACTTTAACAAATAAAATATTTGCATCACAAAATCCTCTATTTATTGGTGAATATCATCAAGCTTTTGAAAATTCTTTTTTGTTAACTGATATTGGATACACAGAAGGATTTAAAAAAAGTGATGCTAATAAAAAAAAGGGTGATAAATCTCACTTTTTTTCAAAATTTGTGAAAAATTTTAATTTTTCAAATAATTCAGATAGCACCCTTAGTGTTTTAATTGAAAACGTGTCAGATGATAAATATTTAAAATTACATAAAATTAAATCAAAATTAGTCGATTTTAATTCAGGAACTTTAGAAAATTCAATCGACTTTACTCATGAAAATGAAGATATTTTTTTTAGTTTTAATACAAGTGTTTATGAAACAATTACCTCAGAATATAATGATAAATATGAATATATTTATCCTGAGATTACTTTAGCAAAAAATTTATTAAGTAATGAAAAATTTGGAAGATTAGATCTTCAAACAAATTATAAAGTAAATAAATACGAAACTAATAAATTTACAAATTTTCTAATTAACGATTTAGATTGGAATTTTAAGGAGTTAAATCACTTGTCTGGGTTTAATAGTAAAATTTTCGGAAATATCAAAAATGTTAATTACGAAACAAAAAATGTAGACATTTATAAAAAAGATACTACTAGTGAAATTTATGGAGCGTTAGGATATCTATCCGAAATAGATTTTCGAAAAAAAACAGGACAATCTGACCATCTATTAACACCTAAAGTTTTATTTAGATATGCGCCTGGAGGTATGCGAAAAGAAACTGACGGTACCAGATTGAGTCCTTCAAGCGCATTTAGCTTAGATAGGATAGATAATATTAATAATTTTGAGACAGGTTTAAGTAGTACATTTGGTTTTGATTACAATTTTAAAAAGAATGAAAAAGAATTTGATTTTTCAGTTGCGCAAATAATTAATGAAAAAGAGAATAAAGACATGGCTTCGAAAACAAGTTTAGATGAAAAAATTTCTGATCTAGTGGGTAAATCAAGTTATAAAGTAAATAATAATATGACTTTAAATTATAATTTTTCAGTTGATCAAAATTATAATGAACTTAATTACAGTGAAATAGGAACTAAATTTGACTTTGAGCCATTAAAAATTAATTTTAATTACTTGCTTGAAGATAAACATATTGGTGATCAGGAATATTTTACAACAAAATTAAACTTAGAAAGAGGTAGTAACGGAATATTTGCTTTTGAAACAAAAAGAAATTTAATAACAAATTCATCTGAATTTTATAATTTAAGTTATGAATACTTAAATGATTGTTTAAGAGCTGGTATAGTTTATAGAAGAGAATTCTATACAGACTCAGAGCTTGAAGCAGAAAATTCTTTAATGTTTAAGATTACTCTAACTCCTTTTGGCAATATTAATACACCTTCATTTTACTGATGAAAAAAAAACATTTAACAATTTTTTTTTTAGTTTTCTTTTTCAGTTTTAAGACTCTTTCAGCAAAGATTACAAGCAATATTGTTATTAAAATTGAAGATCAAATTATAACAAATTATGAAATTAAAAATAAAATTTTAAGCTCTTTAGTTTTATCAAATCAAAAAATTAACCAAGAAAATATAAATAAATTAAAAAAGCAGACATTGGACTTTTTAATACATCAAAATTTAAAAAAAATCGAATTAGCTAAATTTAACATCGAAGTAAGTGAGTCTGAAATTAATACATATTTAAAATCAATATCATCAAATAATGTTTTGGGACTCAAAAAAACTTTTGCAGAAAATAATTTAGATTATAATTTATTTTTAGAGGAGGCAAAAATATTGATAAAATGGCAAAAATTTATTTATCAATTTTATTCAAATAAAATTGAAATAGATGAGTCTAGTGTTGAGAGAGAAATTCAAGAAATAATTAAAAATAACTCTAATTTAGAAGAGTTTAGGTTATCCGAAATTGAAATTTTATTAAAAAGTGACGAGACAAAAGAAAAAATAATTTTAGATTTGAGAAATCAAATTAAAACGAATGGATTTGAAAACACGGCTGTAAACACGAGTATTGCTTCAACTTCAATAAATAAGGGTGATTTAGGTTGGATTAATGGTAAATCTTTATCTAAAAATATGAAAGAAATAATTGATAGACTTGAAGTAGGTGAAATTTCTAAACCTATTTTCAGACAAAACAGCGTTGTGATATTCAAATTAACGGATAAAAAAAATTACCAACCTTTAAATATAAATAGAGATAAACTAAAACAAGATTTAATTAATCAAAAGAAAAATGAATTGTTCAATCTTTACTCTAGAAGCCATCTTTCAAAACTAAATAATAGCAGTTTTATCGAGTATAAATGAGAAAAAAAATATTAATTATTTCTGGAGACCCTTTAAGCATAAATTCAGAAATTTTGATAAAATCTTGGAGACAACTTTCAAGCTCAATTCGAAAAAAAATTTATTTGATATCTAATTTTAGCCTTTTAAAGCAACAATTAGAGAAACTAAGGTATCCTTCTGATTCTATTCGTAAGGTAGATAGCATCGATGATAATGTTGAAAGTAATGTCATGAAAGTAATCGATATAAAAATTAAATTTAATGATCCTTTTAAAGTATCAAAAGAGGCCTCTACTAAATTTATATCTAATTCATTTAAACTTGCTCATAAATTGGCTTTAAGGAAGGATGTTATGGGAATAATTAATTGTCCAATTAATAAGAAACTTTTGAGGAAAAACTTGGGTGTTACCGAACTTTTAGCCTCCAAATGTAAAGTAAAAAATAATTCTGAAGTTATGTTGATAAGGAATAAAAGTTTTTCAGTAACTCCAATTACAACACATATTGATATCAAATCTGTATCAAGCAAATTAACAATTAATAGAATAATTAATAAATCAATAACAATTAACTCCTGGTATAAAAAGATTTTTAAGAGAAAAC
The DNA here is from genome assembly GCA_902589305.1 of uncultured Pelagibacteraceae bacterium. Lineage (GTDB taxonomy): Bacteria > Pseudomonadota > Alphaproteobacteria > Pelagibacterales > Pelagibacteraceae > Pelagilacustribacter. The sequence continues at coordinate 72,181 of CACISL010000002.1, read as the reverse complement.
CAATTATAGGTATTTTAGGTTTAAACCCTCATAATGCAGAATTAAGAAAAGATTCTGAGGAAATGCGTGTCATAATTCCTGCCATTAAAAAGTTAAAAAAGATGAATTTTAAAATATTTGGACCTTTAGTTGCAGATACTATTTTTATGAGAGATTATAAAAAATATGATGTTGTAGTGGGAATGTATCATGATCAAGTTTTAGCTCCATTTAAAACAATATTTAAATTTGATGCAATTAACATCACTTTAGGATTAAAATATTTAAGAATATCTCCAGATCATGGAACTGCGATAAATCTAATTGGAAAAAATAAGGCTAATGCTGGTAGTCTTTTAAATAGCATAAGATTTATTAATAAGTATGGCTTATGAAATATGCTAAGAAATCTCTAGGTCAAAATTTTTTAATCGATAAAAATATAATTAAGAAAATAATCAAATCAGTTGACATAGTTGACAAAAATATTTTGGAGATAGGGCCAGGTAGAGGTGAGTTAACTACGGTAATTTTAGAAAATAATCCAAAATCTCTTATTTTAATTGAAAAAGATGCACAATTATCAGAAGAATTAAATATAAAATTTGGTAGCGACAAACGAGTAAAAATATTTAATAAAGATATACTTAAGTTTGATATAGAAAAAATAAGTTTAAAAAATTTTGTAGTTTTTGGTAACTTGCCCTACAACATATCTTCACAAATTTTAGTAAAATTTATAAAAAATAAAAAATGGCCGCCTGGTTACTCGGATCTTATATTTATGTTTCAAAAAGAGCTTGCTCAAAAAATTTTTGGTAAATTCCCTTCAAAAAATTATGGGAGATTATCAATTTTAACTAATTATAGGCTTAATATAATTGATAAATTTCCTGTATCCCCTAATTGTTTTTTTCCTAAACCGAAAGTTTCATCTTTAGTATTACACTTTAAACCTAAAAAGAAATTAATGTTTGAAATAAAAGATATACAAAATCTTGAAAAAATTACTAATGTTTTATTTTCAAATAAAAGAAAAATGGTAAATAAAAATTTAAAAAAATTATTTTCTCTTGAAAAACTAAAAAATGTATCTTTCTTAAATAAAAAATTCAGACCTGGGGAAATAAAACCTGAAACTTATTATAAAATTACTGAACAATTTGAAAAGAAATAGAGCTTTTTTTATGACTTAATATAATGTTTTCAATTTGTTTAAAACATATCTCTAAATTTTCATTTATTAATATATAATCGTAATCGTTCCAATGCTTGATATTTTCATCGAATGAATTAAATCTTTTTTCTACTTCTTCATCAGTATTTTGATTTCTTTTAATAAGTCTTTCTTTTAATTCACTTTTTTCTACTATTAAATATATTTTTATTAATTTTAAATTTTTGAATTTAGATAGCTGCTTGGTTCCTTGCCAATCGATATCAAATATAATGTCATTTTTTTTTATTGAGTCATCAACATTTTTTTTTAGGGTACCATAATAATTTTCAAAAATTTTTGCGTGCTCATAAAATTTTCCCTCAGAAATTAATTTTTCAAACTTTTCATGTTTTACAAAGTGATAATCTATTCCATCAACCTCATTTGATCTAGGAGGTCTGGTAGTATGTGATACTGAAATTTTAAAATTTGGATATTTTTGTTGTATTTTTTTAGTAAGAGTTGTTTTGCCTACCCCAGATGGAGAAGAAAGAACAACCATGATATTTTCTCCATCATGCATATAATAATTTAAATATTTTTAGTTTGATTTACTCTCAATAAACTTTATTGCATCACCAACAGTTAAAATTTTTTCTGCTTCATTATCAGAAATTTCTGATCCAAATTCCTCTTCAAAAGCCATTACTAATTCCACTGTATCTAAACTATCAGCTCCTAAATCATCAATAAAACTTGCTTCTTCGGTAACTTTTTCCTCTTCAATACCTAAGTGGTCTGCTACAATTTTTTTTATTTTTCCTTTTATATCTTCTGACATGAATTCCTTTCTTGTGTATATAATTTCTTAATAGATTATTGAACAGAATTGTCAAGACATATACATCCCGCCATTAACATGAATAGTTTCTCCATTTATATAATCAGATAAATCTGAAGCTAAAAAAGCTACGCAATTTGAAACATCCTCTCCCGATCCAAGGTATCCTGAAGGGATTTTATTAATTAGTGATTGTTTAAATTCATCATTTATTTTATCGGTCATATCTGTTTTTATGAATCCTGGTGAGACACAATTAATGTTAATTTTTTTTTTTGCATATTCAATAGCTAAACTTTTCGAAAATGCAACTATACCGGCTTTTGATGCAGCATAATTTGCTTGACCCAGATTTCCGGTATGTCCAACTATTGATGTAATGTTAATTATTTTACCTTTTTTTTTTCTTAGCATTTTTTTTATTGCATATTTGCACATTAAAAATGTAGATGTTAAGTTTATATCTAATACTTTTTTCCAATTTTCTTGAGTAAGCCTAATTGACAAGTTATCCAAATTTATACCAGCATTATTAATAAGAATATCTAAACCATCAAATTTTTTATCAACTTTATCTATAAATTCTTCAATTTTATCGTGATCTTCTAGTCTGAATTTTTCAATATTTATATTCTCAAATTTACTTTTTAATTTAGTGAGCTTTTCTTCATTAGTTCCTGTAGCTAAAATAGTTGATCCCAAATAATTAAATTTTTCTACAAGAGAGTTTCCTATTCCTCCGGTAGCTCCGGTTATTAAAACTTTTTTATTTTTTAAGTTCATTATTTAAATTTTTAATATCAGCAATTGTATTAATTGAAAAGCAATTTACGTTTCTAATAGTCCTTTTCACCATCCCAGTTAACACTTTACCTGGCCCTATTTCTATAAAATTCTTAACACCTCCATTAGAAATATAAATAATACTTTCACGCCATCTTACAGTTGAGAAAATTTGGTCCACCAAAAGCTTTTTTATATTATTAGGGTCTTTTTCAGATTTAGCTGTCACATTACTAACTAATTCTAGGTTAGGAGATTTAAATTCAATATTATTAATTTTATTTTTCATTTTTTCTGCAGCTGGATTCATCAAAGAACAATGAAATGGGGCGCTTACTTTTAAGGGTATAGACTTTATTCTTTTTTTTTTTAAAATAGTTTGAAAATTATCTACAGATTCTTTGTCACCGCTAATTATAATTTGGCCTTCTGCATTATCATTGGCAATTTCACAAATTCCCTTATTCTTATTTTCTTGTTTTAATATAGTCATTAGTTCCTGAGTTTTAACTCCTAAAACAGCTAGCATACTTCCTTTTCCTATTGGAACTGCCTCCTGCATTGCTTTGCCTCTTTCATGTAATAAAAAAATTGCATCATGAAAATCTAAAGCTCCAGAACAAACTAAAGCGCTGTACTCTCCTAATGAATGGCCTGCAAAATATTTAAAAAAATTTAGATTTAAGTTATATTCGTTTTTTAAAACTTGAAATATAGAGTAACTTATCGTTAGAATTGCTGGTTGAGTATTTTTTGTTAATTGGAGTTGCTCTTCGGGTCCCTCTAAAATAATTTTAGAAAGAGGATAATTTAATTTGTCATCTACTTGTTTAAAATAATTTTTTACGATATCAAAATTGTTATAGAATTCTGATCCCATGCCCACTACTTGTGATCCTTGACCAGGGAATAATAAAGCGTTCATTTTTATAATAATAACGATAATAATTTATATTGCTATAATTATTCATTATAGTATAAACCTCTTTTTAAAAATTATTAACAAATTTTAATAACATATAAAACATGGCTTTTTACGAAAATACTATTGTAGCGAGACAAGACTTACCAGAAAAAGACTTAAAGTCTATCAAAGATAAATATAATAAAATAATCAATGACTCATCTGGAAAAGTCATTAAAATTGAAGAGTGGGGACTTTTAAATTTAGCTAATAAAATTAAAAACTTCAAAAAAGGTTTCTATATACACTATAAATTTGAAGGTAATAAAAATACTTTAAATGAAATTGAAAAAAAAATTAGAGTTGATGGATCTGTAATAAGATATTTGACTGTAAAATACAAAAAATTAGATACAAAAAGTGAATATTTTAAAAAAGAAAAATAAAAATAAAAAATAAAAATATATGAAAAGAAAAAATAAGAAATTTCAAAAAAAAGGATCAAATTCTCTTAATAAGTTAAGTTTATTCCAAAAAAATGATGGAAAATTTTCGAAGAAGTGTCCTTTGTCAATAAAAAATGCTCCAACAATTGATTATAAAAATATAAGTTTATTAAGGAAATATTTATCTGATAATGGAAAAATAATTTCATCTAAAATTACATCAGTATCTTTCAACAAACAAAGAAAGCTAAACCAAGAAATAAAAAAAGCCAAGGTTTTGGGATTAATATAGAATGGAACTAATTTTATTAGAAAATATACTTAATTTAGGAAATATTGGGGACAAAGTTAAAGTCAAAAATGGTTACGGCAGAAATTTTCTTCTGAAACAAGGTAAAGCATTAAGGTTTAATGAGAAAAATCAAGATTTTGTAAATAAGAAAAAAGACGAGCTAAATAAAAAAAACACAGAAATTAAAAATCAATTTAAGCAAATTGCAAAACTAGTGAATAATAAAACTTTCTTATTTTCAAAGGAAAGTAAAGAAAACGGAGATCTTTACGGCTCGATTAAGCCTAAGGAAATAACAAATTTAATCAAAGAAAAAGTTAATGCTGAAGTTAGCCCTTCACAAATTATATTAAAAGAAGAACTTAATAAAATTGGAATTTTTAAAGTTGATATTAACTTTCATTCTGAAGTAAAAGCCAATATTTCAATAAAAATAGATAAGATTCAATCAAAATAACTTTTCCACAATTCTAAAAAAGTCGTTAGTAACTTTTCTCTTTATCAATTACATCGTTTATCTATTATGTGTATATGCAAAATACAAAATCAATTTTAAATTCAGATAACAAGCAGCCATCTAATATCGAAGCTGAACAGGCTTTATTAGGATCAATATTAGTGAACAATGATATTTTAGACGAGATATCAACAATTATTAATTCTTCAATATTTTATGATCCTGCTCATATAAAGATATATGAAGTAATAGAAAATTTAAATAATAAAGGAATGATCGCTAATCCTATTACTTTAAAAAATTTTTTTGAAAAAGATGATATGTTAGAAGAAGTTGGTGGTACTGAATATCTTGTAAAGTTAACAAGGTTTTCAGGATCAACTAAACAGGCGGTGGATTATGCAAAAATAATTCATGAAATGTACCTAAGAAGAGAGCTTGTTTTAATCTCTAATAAATTATCTTCAGATACTCTTAATGCTAGTGCTCAAGAACAAAATGCTGAAAATATAATTGAAGGAACTGAGAAATCACTATTTGACTTAGCCGAAAGAGGTAGTTTTTCTCAATCATTTCAAAAATTTAATCAAGCTCTGGATCAAACCATCGCAATGGCTACAAAAGCGATGCAAAGTGATCAAGGAATTGTAGGTGTTCCAACTGGTCTTACTGATTTAGATGAAAAGTTAGGTGGATTACATAAATCAGATTTGATAATTATTGCTGGGAGGCCATCTATGGGTAAGACTGCATTAGCAACAAATATTGCTTACAACGCAGCCCAGAATATTTTAAAAAGGCAAGAAAAATCCTCTGTTGCTTTTTTTTCTTTAGAGATGTCTTCAGAACAATTGTCTACTAGAATTCTTTCTGAACAAGCTAAAATAAAATCTGATGACATTAGACGTGGAAAAGTTACTGAAGAGGAAATAAATAGGTATATTGAAACTTCGAGAAATATTTACAACTTACCTTTATATATAGATGAAACTCCTGCAATAACAATTGCGACTTTAAGTAATAGGGCAAGAAGAATAAAACGACTTTTTGGATTAAATTTGATTGTCGTAGATTATATCCAGTTAATGAGATCAAATTTAGGAAAAAATGAAGGTAGAGTTCAGGAAATTTCAGAAATTACCCAAGGCTTAAAAGCTCTTGCAAAAGAGCTTTCTGTGCCTGTTTTAGCTTTATCACAATTATCTAGAGCTGTAGAACAAAGAGATGATAAGCAACCTCAGTTGGCGGATCTAAGAGAATCTGGCTCTATTGAACAAGATGCTGATGTAGTAATGTTTGTTTATAGAGAAGCATATTATTTAGAGAGAAAACAACCTAAGTTAGGTTCAATAGAGCATGCAGAGTGGCAATCTAAAATGAATGATGTAAATGGACTTGCCGATATAATACTTGGCAAACAAAGGCATGGTCCAACTGGCACTGTGAAAGTAGAGTTTGAGGGTATTTACACCAAATTTAAAGATTTAAGCAAAAATTAGGTTCAATTTTTTCTTTAGTTATAAATAAATTAAGATATATCTGAAATATCTCAATGTGGTCTTATATTTATAAAAAATTGGTAATAGATTTTTCGAAGTTTACTCTTTTAATATTATCTTTAGTAATAATTTTTTCTTTTTATCAAGCCAAAAACTTCAACTTAGATGCTTCCTCTGATGCATTACTTTTAGAGGGCGATAAAGATCTAAAATATCTTAGAGAGGTAAACGAAAGGTATAAATCAAAAGATTTTTTGGTTCTAACTTATACTCCAGTTTCAAGCTTCACAGATAAAGAAACTATTCTAAATTTGCAATTACTAAAATCAAAGATAGAAAAACTAACTTGGGTTGATAGTGTTATTACAGTGATCGATGTTCCTTTACTTAAAAGTACAGATGAAAGTTTAATGGATAGACTAACAAATTATAAAACTTTAGCTTATCCGGAGATAGATAGGCAAAGAGGTTTTGAAGAAATAGTAAATAGTCCAATTTATAAAAATTACGTAATAAGTGAGGATGGAAAAACTTCAGGAATAGTTGTTTATTTAAAAAAAGACGAGAGATTAGCAGAATATATAAAAATTAAGGATAAATATTTAAACCAATCGAGAGAGATAGGTTTAACTAAGGAAGAAAAGATTAATTATAAAAAATTTATAAAAGAATATGAAGATTACAAAAATCTTTTTAACACTAGAAACAATCAAAATATTTCTGAAATAAGAGACGTTATAAACAAATACGGTGAAAATGCAAAAATTCATTTAGGAGGAATTCCTATGATAGCAGATGATATGATGAGTTACATTAAAAGTGACATTATAGTTTTTGGAATAGGCGTACTAATTTTTATTATTATTACATTATGGTTAATATTTAGAAACATAAAATGGGTATTAATGCCTTTGATGGGTTGCGCTACTTCAGTAATTATAATGATTGGTTTACTTGGTCTTATAGGTTGGAAAGTAACTGTCATATCATCAAATTTTATTGCATTGATGTTAATTTTGAATATGGCAATGAATATTCATGTTACAGTAAGATTTTTACAAATTAGAAAAGAGTATCCAGAGTATAATAAGCAAAAAGCTGTTTTGGAATCTAGTAAAAAAATGATGCTACCTATTCTTTACACTGTACTTACAACTATTTGTGCTTTTTTATCTTTAATTTTTAGTGGAATAAAACCTATTATTGATTTTGGTTGGATGATGACTTTGGGTCTAGTAGTTTCGTTATTAGTTACTTTCACCCTATTACCTTCATTATTAAATATTTTTTCTAGTGAGAATGAGGTTAATGTTAAAGATACAGAAAAATCAATAATTACTTCGTTGTTGGGATCAATAGCCAAAAAAAGTGGAATAATTTTATTTATTTCGACTTTTTTTATAATTGTTGCAAGTGTCATAGGTATAACAAAACTTGAAGTAGAAAATAGTTTTATAAATTATTTCGATAAAGAAACTGAGATTTATAAAGGAATGAAAAAAATTGATGATAATCTAGGTGGAACCACCCCTCTTAATATAATTTTGAAATTTCCATCTAAACAAATTAAAGATCAAACTGATGATGAATTTTCAGAGTGGGAAGAAGATACCGGAAAAGATGAAGATAAATCTAAATATTGGTTTACAAGAGACAAAATGGATAAAATTTTAAAAGTTCATGATTATCTAGAATCATTACCAGAAATTGGAAAAGTGCTGTCTTTTGGATCTATTTTAAGAGTAGCAGAAGATTTAAACAATAAAGAATTACAAAGTTTAGAGATTGCAGTCTTATATAGTAAAATTCCTGAGGAGATTAAGAGTGAAATTGTCTCTCCTTATATCTCAGTTGCTGAGGACGAGGCAAGAATAAATGTTAGAATTAAAGATTCTCTTGAAAATTTGAGAAGAAATGACTTAATTATAAAAATTAAAAATGATTTAAATAATCAATTAGGACTTGAGAAATCCGAATTTAAATTAACTGGTGTATTAATTTTATTTAATAATTTGCTTCAAAGTTTGTTTAAGTCTCAGATATTAACCCTAGGCATTGTGATGTTAGGTATATTTATAATGTTTTTTATATTATTCAAAAATATTGTCTTATCTTTAATCGGTGTAGTGCCAAATTTTTTGGCAGCTTTTTTTATACTAGGCATTATAGGTTTAATGGAAATCCCATTAGATATGATGACTATTACTATTGCTGCAATTACAATTGGAATAGCTGTAGATAATAGCATACATTATATATATAGATTTAAAGAGGAATACAAAAAAACAAATGACTATAATAAAACGTTAGATAAATGTCATAGCACTGTTGGAATAGCGATTTTAAATACTTCAATTACAATAGTTTTTGGTTTTTCAATTCTAATTTTATCTAATTTTATTCCAACAATATATTTCGGGTTTTTTACCGGTGTCGCAATGCTTTTAGCAATGATCTCCGTGCTTACATTGCTACCAAAACTTTTGTTAATTTTTAAACCTTTTGATAAGAAAAATATATAAATATTATGACAAATGGTTTTTTTAATCAATTAATAGAAAATTTAAATATATTTGATTTAGCAATAACTGTGATATTTATTTATTTTATAATTCAATGTTTTTTAAAAGGTTTTTCTCTTAGTTTAATATCTTTTATGAAATGGGTGTTTTCTACAATTATAACAATAATATTAGTTCCAAAACTTCAACCAGTAGTAAGTGATTATATAGAGTCTCAATTTATTAACAGTATTGGACTTGGGTTAGTTGTATTTTTTATTACTTTGTTTATTACAATAGTTATTGGTAAATCCTTAAGTAGAGTAATTACTTGGACAGGTGTTGGTGCTATTGATAGAACTTTTGGCTTATTATTTGGTTTTTTTAAGGGTTATGTTGTTTCTGTGTGTATATTTTCAGTATTAAATTGGTTTTATCCTTATAAAAATTGGGGTATATCAGCAGAGGATGCTATCTTTTTTGACTTAATAAATAATGGTAGTGAAATATTAATTAAAGAGTTTCCATCCAGTGAAGATTTCATCGATACAAAAGAGCAAATTGAAAAAATATAAATTTGACAGTTTAAAAGAGGAATGTGGAATTTTTGGTGTATCGAATCACGATGATGCTTCTACACTTGTAGCTTTAGGTCTACACGCTTTGCAACATAGAGGTCAGGAAGGTTGCGGTATAGTATCTTTTGATGGGAAAAATTATCATTCTGAAAAAAGACAAGGTCTAGTAGGCGATCATTTTACTGACTCAGAAACTTTAAAAAAATTGCCAGGAAATTTCGCAATAGGTCACAATCGATATTCTACAACTGGAGAAACCTCGCTAAGAAATATACAGCCATTTTTCGCAGATTTACATATGGGTGGTTTAAGTTTGGCACACAATGGAAATTTAACAAATGCTTTATTACTAAGGGAGACATTAGTAAAGGATGGGGCAATTTTTCGTACTACTAGTGATACTGAAACTATTGTTCAACTAATAGCAAAATCAAAAAGAGAAAAGTTCAAAGATAAGTTAATTGAAGCGTTATTTCAGATTCAAGGTGGTTACTCTTTAGTTTTAATGACGAATAAAAAATTAGTCGGAGTAAGAGATCCCTATGGTATCAGACCTTTAGTAATTGGTAAATTAAAAAACTCGTATATTTTTTCCTCTGAAACTTGTGCGCTAGACATCATCGGAGCCACATTTGTTAGAGAAGTTGAAAATGGAGAAATTGTTATAATTGAAAATGATGAAATAAAAAGTATCAAACCATTTCCAAAACAAAAACCAAGGCCTTGTATATTTGAATATATTTACTTTGCAAGGCCGGATAGTTTGTTAGATGGTAAATGTGCTTATGAGTATAGAAAAAATTTAGGCATTGAATTAGCTAAAGAGACAGATTTAAATGCTGATTTAGTAGTGCCCGTACCCGACTCCGGTGTGCCAGCTGCTTTAGGTTACGCCGAGCAATCAAAGAAAAAATTTGAATTGGGACTAATTAGAAATCATTATGTTGGAAGAACTTTTATTGAGCCAACTCAGAGTATTAGAAGTTTAGGTGTTAAGCTGAAATTGAGTTCAACGAAGACAATAGTGAGAAATAAATCAATTATTCTTATTGATGACTCACTAGTAAGAGGCACAACTTGTCATAAAATAGTAAAAATGCTGTATGAAAGTGGTGCGAGAGAAATTCATGTAAGAATAGCTTGTCCAGAAATAAAGTATCCAGATTTTTATGGTGTTGATATGCCGACTAAAGAAGAATTATTAGCTTACGATAAAAGCATTGATGAAATGTGTGATTATATTAAAGCTAAAAGTTTGAAATTTTTAAGTTTAAATGGTTTATACAAAGCGTTAACAGGGGGGGAAAGAAACACAAGCTATCCTCAGTTCAGTGACCACTATTTTACTGGAGAATATCCGATAAAACCGTCTGATAATATTCGTGGGTTACAAGTTAAACAACTTTCACTTCTTAGCGGAAAGTCAACTAATTAATTTCTGAAAGTTTTTTATTTTTATCAACATACAATAATGAATTATTTACAAAGATCGGATTAGAATTTAATTTAGTAGGTAATTTAAAAACGTTTTTTAATTCTCCTTGAACACTAAATTTTAATAAATATGAATTTTTCAAGAAAATAAAAAGTTTTCCATTTACCATCATTATATTTTTAATTGAGACTTGTTTTTTTTTTGTATTTAAGAAGTCAGCTAATTTTTTATTTATATCATAGGAATAAAGAATTTTACCGGAATTTAAATCTAAACTAATTAATAGAAAATTTTTACTAATTAAAAAAAGACAATCTTCTATAATTAAAGGTTTAACCAAAGAAGTAAAATTTTTTTTAAATATTGTTGACCCATTTTCTGAATTTAAAACATGTAAATATTTATTTGAAGATACAATTGTTTTATTTTTATAATTAATCACCTGATTGCTAAAGAATAAATTTCCAGGATTTAAATCTAAGGATTGATTTAAGCTCATGAACCAAATTATATTCATTTTATTATTGTCCAGAGCATATAATGATCCGAATGTATTAAGGAAAAAGGTAACATCATCTTTTATAGAGAGATTATTTATAAATTTATTATTAATTTTTGTTTCCTCCGTAGGAATTTTTTTTAAAATTTCACCATTACTTATATTAATAAAATAAAAATCATTATTTTGATTAGCTACTAACAGCTTATTTGAATAAACTTTTATATTAGATCGAAACGGAACATTAAAATTCTTTGCCCATAATATCTTTCTTTTATTTAAGTCGTATGCATACAAGTATCCGATGTTATCAGAAATATAGATTATATTTTCTTTTACGACTAAATTTAATTTCTTTTTAAATTTTCTATACTTTTTTTTATAAAAGTTGAATTTATCAATAAGTTTATTTTTCTTTAATGAAAATATATTTATATTTCCTCTTTCATCACTAATTATAATATTATTGTTAATAAAAAAAAGATGCTTACTTGTTTTGTATTTAGTAATTTTTTTACTTTTGAGAATTAGTTGATTTAAATCGTTATATTTAAAGTTTTCAAAATTATTAGTCTCATCGAAGTAATTATCAGTCCATTGCAAATTTGTAATTGGCTTACTTATCTTAAATTTAAAAGTTTTATCAAATTTAATTTCTTTATTAAAAGACGAGTCTAATTGAGAAATTTTTTCAAATTCTTTGAAAATTTCGTTTTGATCGTTAGAAATAGTGCTTTCATTTTTCCAAATCCCAGATTTATTGTCAAATGAACAATTCGTGAGAAATAAAAAAATAATTATTAAAAATATAAATTTCATTTAAATTTTTTTTATTTTTCTAAAACTTCTTTGGCTAAAGATTTAAGTTTTGAGTCAGATAAAATGAGATTATTTAATAATTGTTCTCCCTCTTTTTTTTCAGAACTTTCTATTAAATAAAGAGCTTTTTTAAAAGTAATAAGGTCCTTTTGATCTTGAGAATTATTTAAATTTTCTACAATTTCAAAATGTAAAATTACTTTTGATTTATTTTTTTCCAACTTTTTCTCTAAAATTGTGTTTAAAGCTAGAATTGAATAAAAATTATGTTTAGATAATATTATTTCTTCAAGTAAATTTTTGGACTTTTCTGTGTCACCGGATGAAAGCAGTAATCCTGCGTGAATATATTTCTCTGATATTAAATTTGAATTTTTTTGTTTTTTGAACTGAATGAAAATTACAACCAAAATTATGAGTATTATTACGATTAACACACTAAAAATCTTCAATTTATTTTCTTTTAGAAATAAGATTGACCTATTTTGAGTATTAATATTTTTATCTATATTTGGATCCATTTAAAAAGTTTTTATTTGATGGAAATTTTTTAAATTTTACATCTGTAGTATATTTTTTTACAGCTTTTTCAATTATTCTATCTAGAGATAAATATTTTTTTACAAATTTAGGGTAAAATCCACTTATTCCTAACATGTCATCTGTTACAAGTATTTGACCATCGCAATAATTTGACGAGCCAATGCCAATAGTAGGAATTTTGAGGTTTTCTGTTATTATTTTTGATGTTTGAGGAGTTATACACTCTAAAACAATTGAGAAGGCTCCAGCTTTTTCAATATTTTTCGCCTCTTTTAAAAGTTTAATGGCTTTGGCCTTGGTGTCGCCTTCTATTTTAAATCTCTTTTTAAACTGCGGGGTATATCCTATATGTCCCATTACTGGTATCTTAGATTTTACCAGTTCCTTTATTATACTAAAGTTCTTATTATTGCTCTCTAGTTTTACTGCATCGCATTTAGTTAAGTTTAAGATATATTTTGCGTTTTTTTTTGCTATTTTTTTATTTCTGTAAGTACCTTTAGGCATATCAACTACTAGAAGAGATTTTTTAAGACCTTTTTTAACACTTAAAGTGTGTTGAACTATGTTATTTAAAGTTATTTCATGAGTGCTCTGCATTCCATATAAAACGTTTGCCATTGAGTCACCAACAAGAACAATATCGCAAAACTTATCTAAAATCTGAGCAATATTTTTTGAGTAAGCAGTTAAACTTACTATTTTAGATTTATTTTTTTTATTAATAATCTTTTTTATTTTTTTATTCATTTTTAAAAAATCATTCTAATTCAATAGTACTTGGTGGTTTAGAACTTATATCATATACCACCCTGTTGATACCTTTTACATTATTTATTATTCTATTAGAAATTTTATCCAAAAAATCTTTAGGAAAACTAAAATAATCTGCGGTCATGCCATCTTCAGATGTGACAGCCCTTAACAAACAAGTGTACTCATAAGTTCTGGAATCTCCCATTACTCCAACAGTTTTAATTGGAAGAAGTGCAGCGTATGCTTGCCAAATTTTGTTATAAAGATTGCTTTTATTTAATTCACCTATAAAAATACTGTCTGCCTCTTGAAGAATTTTTATTTTTTCCGGTGTAACATTACCTATAACTCTTATTCCTAGACCAGGTCCAGGAAACGGATGTCTGTGGCAAATTTCTTTTGAAAGACCTAAACTTTTTCCTAAAATTCTCACTTCATCTTTAAAAAATTCTTTCAGAGGCTCGATTAATTTTAAATTCATTTTTTTTGGTAGTCCTCCAACATTATGGTGAGATTTAATTTTTGATGTTTTGCTTCCTGTTGAAGATTTACTTTCAATAATATCCGGGTATAACGTACCTTGAGCTAAAAATTTTACATTTCTAAATTTTTTTGACTCTTTTTCAAAAATTTTAATGAATAATTTTCCTATAATTTTTCTTTTTTTTTCAGGATTAGAAACATTTTTTAATTTTTTAATAAATATTTTTGATGCATTAATTAATTTAACATTTAATTTATATTTTTTTTTAAAGGTTCTATAAGTATATTTAAATTCGTTTTTTCTCATTAATCCTGTATCAACCATGATGCAAATTAAATTCTTTTTAATTGCCTTATTGATCAGTAAAGCAACTACGCTACTATCTACACCTCCAGATAATGCACAAATGACTTTATCATTCCTGGCAGTTCTTTTTACTTCAAGGATTAATCTTTTTTTTTGAGAAATAACACTCCATTTTTTTTTAAATTTACAAATTAAAAATAAAAAATTTTTAAATATTTGTTTACCATTATCTGTATGTGTAACTTCGGGATGAAATTGAACTCCATAAATTTTTTTTTTTTTGTTCTCTAAAATTGTAAATTTTGAGTCTTTCGTAAATGCGGTCACTTTGAAATCTTTAGGTATTTTTACTACGGCATCTTCATGGCTCATCCAAACAGATTTTTTTGTTTTAAAAAAATTTTTAGTTAAAAGTGATTTAGTTTTTTTAAAAATAGATGCTCTACCAAACTCTCTTCTATTTCTTGAAGATTTGATTTTTCCGCCATGTAATTTTGCTATTAATTGTAAACCATAGCATATTCCCAATATTGGAATTTTTTTATCAAAAATTGTTATCGGTATTGATTGATGTTTTTTTTTGGTTACAGTAGATGGACCCCCTGAAAGAATTATACCCTTAATATTTTCGAAGTCTTTGAGTATTTGTGCTTGATCTGGAGTAATTATCTCAGAAAATACACCTAATTCTCTAACTCTTCTTGCTATCAATTTTGTAACTTGAGAGCCAAAATCTATAATTAAAATCTTGTCCTTATTATTTTGAAATTGCATTTATTTTTTTGATAAATTATCAATTTCAGTTTTTAATTTTTTACTTTTACTACAAAGTTTATTACACAAACTAATCAACTTTTCGTTAAGTTCTCTACTTTTTTTATAATCCGAAGACTCTAATTTAAGTTTTGCAAGATTATAAATAGCTTCCTCATTTTCGGGATTAAGTAAAATGACTGTATTTAAATTTTGTTCTTGTAAATCCTTTTTATTTAAATTTTTGAATATTTCTGACAAATATAAATATGACTTCTCACTTTTAGGATTAAAAACTATATCTTGTTCAAATTTAAATTTTGCTTCTTCAAATTTTTTACTATTGTAAAAATTTAAACCCTCTTTAAAAAAATGAGTATTTGCGAAAAGTGTTACGGGTAATAAAAAAAGAATTAAAATAAATTTAATTAATTTCAATTTCATAATTTATAATTTATAGTTTTTTGTGTCATTTCAACACTGTGAACCATGCTCTCATAAAAACCAGCTTTAGTTATTTTTATAAATTTAGCATTTTTGGTTATTTGTTTTAAACTTCTTGCACCAATATAACCCATTGAGGAACGTAAACCACCTTTAAGTTGATAAATAATTTTTGAAACATTTCCCTTATATTCAACTCTTCCCTCGACACCTTCGGGTACAAATTTTGATTTATCTTTAAAATTTTTTTGAAAATATCTATTAGCTGATCCAGATGACATAGCTCCAATCGAACCCATACCTCTATACTGTTTAAAAATTTTACCTTTTACTTTAAATTTTTTTCCAGGACTTTCATTTGTCCCAGCAAAAATTGAACCCATCATTATAGCGTCTGCTCCAGCTGCTAATGCTTTAGCAATATCACCTGAAAACTTAATTCCTCCATCTGAGATAATTTTAATATTTTTTTTTTTTAAAGATCTTTTTACCTCCATAATTGCAGAAATTTGAGGAACTCCGATACCTGCTACCATTCTTGTTGTGCAAATAGATCCAGGTCCGATTCCCACCTTAATTAAGTCAGCGCCAGAATTGTATAATCTGATTGCAGCTTTTGATGTAGCAATATTACCTACACAAATAGGGACCTGACTTTTAATTTTTTTTAATTTTGAAAGTGTCTTTAGTACCTTTTCACTATGACCATGAGCTGTATCTATCACTATTAAATCACAACCATTGTCAATTAATCTTTTAGCTCTTTCAAGATCCTCTTTGTTAGTGCCAACAGCAGCTCCAACTAATAAATTTTTTTTCTTTACTTGAATTGTTTCTTTTACTTGGTCTTTTATATTTAAATTACGATGTATTACCCCTAATCCTCCAGAACTTGCTATTGCGATTGCCATTTTTGACTCTGTCACAGTGTCCATTGCAGATGATAAAAATGGAACTTTTAAAAATATTTTTTTTGTTAATTTGAGAGAAATGTCAGTTTCTGCGGGTAGCACATTTGAATATTGTGGAAGAAGCAAAACATCATCAAAGGTCAGAGATTCTTTAATTGTACCCATATATACTTATAAACAATTTTTGAAAATTATAAAGTCTTTAAAATCCTACAATGTAAATAAGTTTCTTTTGATTCGTTTCTACTTGCCTCAGGTTTAAAAAAATTTACGTTTTTAAATATATTTTTAGCTGAGTTTTTTACTTCAATAAAATCCTCACCCATAAATAACTTTGATACCAATACACCTTCAGGTTTTAGAATCTTTGTAGATAAATTCAAAACGCCTAAACATAGTTGGTTTGTTCTAATACAGTCTAGTGACTTATGACCTGTTGTATCAGCAGCCATATCAGAAATAATTACATCTAATTTTGTATTAAAATAATTAGTAATATTTTCTTTGGTTTTTTCCTCAAAAATATCACAATTTAAAAATTTTACATTTTTAATAGGTTTCATAGGCTTTTTATCAATTGAAAGAATCTTACCATGAGTTATTAACTTACTGGCAACTTGCGCCCAGCCACCTGGACATGAACCAATATCTAAAAGAAATGAATGTTTGTTAATAAATTTAAATTTTTTATTGAGCTCAATTAACTTATAAGAAGCTCTGGATCTGTATCCTTGAATTTTTGATTTTTTAAAAAACTCGTCTCTATGCTGTTTTATTTTCCAAGTATTACTTTTTTTTACTCTTTTAGATTTTTTCATTACAAAATATCTTCATGATCATCATCAGATATTTTTTGTGAATATTTTTTTTGTTGTTTTTTAAAAATTAAGAAACTTATTGGAATTGATATTAGATATAAAATACTAAAAGCTAATAAAGTTTCAAATGTATAAAATAAAAGGGCAATAAATATCATTCCAGCAGTTAATAGTAAAAAAATCGTAATATTAGATGAAATTGAAATTTTTTTTAATGAAGGTGTTGGTACCTTACTCACTAAAAGCAGAGCGATTATAATAGTTAAATATGGGGTAAAAACTCTTAGATCAATATTTAAGTTTAAATCACTTAATTCATAAATTAATGGCATAAGTATAAGCAATCCACCTGCTGGTGATGGCATTCCCTCAAAAAAATTATTTTTCCATTCTTGATCATTTTCAAATTTAGTTAAATTAAATCTAGCTAATCTTAAAACGCAACAAACGGAATAAATTAAAGCAATAGCCCAACCAAGTTTCCCATAGTTATTAAGCTCCCAAAAATATAAAATTAATACTGGCGCGATTCCAAAACTTACAAAATCTGTTAAAGAGTCAAGCTCTTTTCCAAAATCAGAAGTTCCTTTAATCAATCTCGCTATTCTGCCGTCTAAAGCATCAAGAATTGATGCAAACAAAATTAGTATTACTGCAAGATTAAAATTTCCATCAATTGAAAATTTAATAGAGCTTATTCCAAGACAAACACCAGCTAGTGTAAGAATGTTTGGTAAAAGATATCTTGTTTTTTTTGAAGATACTAGTTTAAATTTTTTATTTTGTTCCATTATTCTGATGCTAACAAACTTTCTCCAGCAATAACATTTTGGCCTAACTTAGCTAAGACTTTTCTGTTTTTAAAATATATATCAACCCTGCTTCCAAATCTAATCATTCCTATTCTGTCTCCTTGGTTTAATTGCTGTCCTTGCTCAACTTCACAAACTATTCGTCTAGCTATCAAACCTGCTATTTGAACTATAATAATCTCATCATTATTTTTATTCGATTTTATTTTAAAATAATTTCTCTCATTTTCTTCACTAGCTTTATCCAGGGAAGCATTTAAAAATTTTCCTGGTTTATAGTAAATTTCTTCAACTTTTCCAGAAACTGGGACTCTGTTTACATGACAATTGAATACATTCATAAAAATACTTATTTTTGTATATGTAATGTTTTCTAGTCTTAGCTCCTCAGGTCCTGATCTTTCTGAGATATTGGTGATAAGTCCATCTGCTGGACTGATTAAATAATTGTCATCATTGATTGAGTAACGTTCTGGATCTCGAAAAAAATAATACACCCAAATGGTAAAAATTATAAATACTAAACCAATTATCTTAGAAAAGAATAGCGCTACAAATGTAGCTAAGATAGAAATAGCTAAGAATTTGTAGCCTTCCTTGTGGATCTTTGGAAAAATTGAATTAAACATAATTAAAAGTTTGCTAAATTTTTCTTAATATGTATAAAAATCAAGGTTTATCAATCAATATTTTATGGCAAAAATAAAAGTTAAAAATCCGGTAGTTGAGCTAGATGGCGACGAAATGACCAGAATTATTTGGTCATTTATTAAAGATAAGCTTATTAAACCATATCTTGAAATAGATCTTAAATACTATGACCTTGGGATGGAAAGTAGAGATAAAACTGATGACAAGATTACTGTTGATGCAGCAAATGCGATCAAAAAATACGGCGTGGGAGTAAAATGTGCAACAATTACACCTGACGAGGCTCGTGTAGAAGAATTTAAACTGAAGAAAATGTGGCGGTCGCCAAATGGGACTATTAGAAATATCTTAGGGGGTACAGTTTTTAGAGAACCAATCATTTGTAAGAATATTCCCAAACTAGTACATGGTTGGACCCAGCCTATTGTAATAGGAAGACATGCTTTCGGTGATCAATATAGGGCTACTGATTTTCTTATACCTGGAGAAGGAAGTTTAGAAGTTAAATGGACTTCAAAGGATGGAAAAGATAAGAAAGAGTTTAAAGTTTTTGATTTTCCTGGATCTGGAACTGCTCTTACAATGTACAATCTAGATGATTCTATAAAAAATTTTGCAAGAGCATGTATGAACTACGGTCTTGGAAGAAAATGGCCAGTTTATTTATCAACTAAAAATACAATCCTTAAAGCTTACGACGGACGGTTTAAAGATCTTTTTCAAGAAGTTTTTGAAAAAGAATTCTCTGATAAATTTAAGAAAGCAAATATTACTTATGAACACAGATTAATTGATGACATGGTTGCTTGTGCTATGAAATGGAATGGTGGGTACATTTGGGCTTGTAAAAATTATGATGGTGACGTGCAATCTGATACTGTTGCCCAGGGATTTGGATCTTTAGGACTTATGACCAGCGTTTTAATGACTCCAGATGGCAAGACAGTAGAATCTGAGGCGGCTCATGGAACTGTGACTAGGCACTATAGAATGCATCAACAAGGAAAGGAAACTTCAACTAACCCAATAGCATCTATATTTGCATGGACTAGAGGATTAACTCATAGAGGTAAACTCGATGGTAATGAGGAACTAATTAAATTTTCAAGAAATGTTGAAGAAGTATGCGTTAAAACAATTGAAAGTGGTTCAATGACTAAAGATTTGTCAATTTTGATAGATAAATCAAATAAATACTTAACTACAAATCAATTCTTAGAAGCGATTAACGGCAATCTAAAAAAAAAACTTAATTAATTTTCTTTAATATTCCTTTAAAGGCCTCCTCGATTTTGTTTTTATCAACACCGCCTGCTTGAGCAAAATCTTTTCTACCGCCGCCTCCTTTGCCTCCTAAAATAGTAGATGCAGCTTTTACTAGATCGACAGCATCATATTTCGAGGTCAAATCTTGAGAAATTCCTACTGCTAAACCAACCTTATCCTCAAATGTAGAAATGCAAACTATTATTCCAGATTTAATATCTTTTTTTCCTTGATCGATAATACCTCTAAGTTCTTTTGTAGGAAAATCTTTTAAAATTTGTTCTCGAATTATTATATTTCCAATTTTTTTATCTTTTATTATATTTTTGCTTTTATCTTTCTTAATACTTTCAATTCTTACCTTATTAAGTTGTTTAGTTAAAATTTTTAAATTCTCTGAAAAATTTAAATTTTCCTTGTAATCAGGTTTGATTTTTAATTTTTGAAGCTCTTTTTTAATTAACTCTATTTCTTTTTTTAGGTTAGACTCTTTCTGAGCCTTATCTTTATTTTGTGTTTTTTCATACTCTTCTAGTTGCTTATCTCTTAATGCCTCAACTCTTCTAATACCTGAGGCAATCGAAGATTGACTTATAACTTTAAACTTACCAACTTCTTTAGTATTTTTAACATGAGTGCCTCCACACAATTCTGTTGAAAAAAAACCATTTTTTTCCTTCCCCATAAAAACCACTCTTACTTCTTCTCCATATTTTTCTCCAAATAGTGCAAGAGCACCCATCCTAACTGCTTCTTTTGGGGTCATTATTCTTGTTTGTACATCAGAGGATCCTGCTATTATTTCATTTACTGTATTATTTATTTTTATCATTTCATCTTTTTCAATAGGTTTACTATGACTAAAATCAAACCTTAATCTTTCAGGTGAAACTAATGATCCTTTTTGAGTTACATGTTTTCCAAGAGTTCTTCTTAATGATTCATGTAATAAGTGAGTTGCTGAATGGTTAGCTTTAGAGTTATTTCTTTTTAAAACATCTATTTCTAAATTAACACTCTGCCCGGTTGATATTGAGCCATTTTCAATTTTTCCATAATGAACAAATAAATCCCCCATTTTTTTTTGCGTATCATTAATTTTTATTTTACATTCTGCACTAAAAATATATCCTTGGTCACCAATTTGGCCGCCTGACTCTCCATAAAATGGTGTTTGATTAGTTATTATTTCTACTTCGTCTCCAGTGCTAGCAGATTTAACAAATTTATCATTTTTTAAAATTTTAATTATTACGCCTTCAGCTTTATCAAATTCATAGCCTAAAAATTCAGTAGGATTTAATTCCTCTCTAATTTTAAACCATATTTCTTCAACGGTCTTGTCTCCCGAACCTTTCCAATTAGCTCTTGCTATTGCTTTGCTTTTTTCCATCTCCTTTTCAAATTCATCATTATCTACTTTAATATCTTTGCCTCTTAAGATATCAGCAGTCAGATCTAAAGGAAAACCATAGGTATCATATAATTTGAATGCTTCTTTTCCTGGAAGAGTTTTGTTTTGGACTTTATTTAAATTTTCGTCCAATATTTTCATTCCTCGTTCAAGAAGTGAAGAAAATTTTTCCTCTTCATTTTTTAGAGTTTCAACTATCAATTCTTTCCCACTAATTAGTTCAGGATAACTATTTTTCATTTCATTTAATAAAATTTCAAAAAGTTTATAAAAAACAGGGTGTTTGCTACCTAGAGAATGAGCATGTCTCATTCCTCTTCTCATGATCCTTCTTAAAACATATCCTCTGCCTTCGTTAGAGGGTAATACCCCCTCAGCAATTAAAAAACTACTTGCTCTTAAATGATCGGCAATTACTCTGTGACTTGCGATCGTTTTATCATCGATTGAAGTTTTCGTAATATCAGATGAAGCAGCCATAATTTTCTGAAAGTGATCAATTTTGTAATTATCGTGAGTGCCTTGAAGGACTGCTGTCATTCTCTCTAATCCCATACCTGTATCAACTGAAGGTTTAGGTAAATCAATTCGCTTATCTTTAGATATTTGTTCAAACTGCATAAATACAAGATTCCAGATTTCTATAAATCTATCACCATCTTCGTCAGGGCTACCTGGAATTCCACCTTTTAACTTATCACCGTGATCATAAAATATTTCAGAACATGGACCACATGGTCCCACATCACCCATGGACCAGAAATTATCAGACGTTGATATTTTAATTATCTTATTTTCACTCAAACCCGATATTTTTTTCCAAAGATTGGACGCATCTTCGTCTTTATGAAAAACAGTTACTAATAATTTTTCTTTTGGTAATCCAAAATCTTTAGTTAATAAATTCCAAGCATGATGGATGGCTTGCTCTTTAAAATAATCACCAAATGAAAAATTTCCTAGCATTTCAAAAAAGGTATGGTGTCTAGGGGTATAACCAACATTTTCTAAATCATTGTGTTTTCCACCTGCTCTCACACATTTTTGTGATGTGGTCGCAGTTTTATAAGGTCTTTTTTCTAACCCAGTAAATACATTCTTAAACTGGACCATTCCAGAATTGGTAAACATTAGGGTTGGATCGTTATTAGGTACTAAATTACTAGAGTCAACAATTTGATGATTGTTTTTTTTAAAATATTCTAAAAATTTTTTTCTTACATCTGTAAGCAAAATTTGGTTCATACTTAATTAAATACAGATATTTTTCGGCTTGTCTATAAAGAGATTAATTGGTTTGCTTTTTATCGTTATCTACAACAACACATATTTCTGATTTTGTGAGAAATCTTTGTCCAGTTCCATTATCTAGCGAGAACATACCACCAATTCCTTTAACTGCATCAATTGTGAGATCAGTATGTTTCCATTTTTCATACTGATCTTCATTCATATAAAAAGGAGTTCCATCTACTTCTCCCAATTTTACATCACTATTACCTACTTGGTATTCTTTAGCTGGAAAACACATAGGCGCGCTACCATCACAGCATCCACCTGATTGATGAAATAAAAGATCATCACCGTGAACTTCTTTAATTTCATTGAGTAATTTTTTTGCTGATAGTGTGAATGATACTTTCATTTGTATATTTCGGCCCATGATTTAGAATCATGGGCCATTATATATTACTGGTTAAAAGAAGCCTAATTTTTTCTCACTGTAAGACACATGCAAGTTTTTCACTTGTCTGTAATGATTTAACATCATTTTGTGAGTTTCTCTTCCAATACCTGATTGTTTGTATCCACCAAATGCAGCATGAGCCGGATATGCGTGGTAACAGTTTGTCCAAACTCTACCTGCTTCTATACCTCTGCCCATTCTGTATGCAATATTTCCATCTCTAGTCCAAACACCGGCTCCTAGTCCATAAAGAGTATCATTAGCTATTTCTAATGCTTCTTTTTCATCTTTAAAAGTTGTAACTGATACAACTGGTCCAAAGATCTCTTCTTGGAATATTCGCATATTGTTCTTTCCTTCGAAAATTGTTGGTTGGATATAGTTTCCTTTTTCTAGACCACTATTAATCTTAGCTTCGCTTCCACCACAAAGAACTTTGGCACCTTCTTTTTTACCTAAATCTAAATAAGACTTAATTTTTTCCATTTGTTCTAGTGAAGCTTGAGCTCCAATCATAGTTTCCATTTTTAAAGGATTGTCCTGCTTAACAGCTTTAGTTCTTGCAATCGCTTTCTCCATGAATTTATCATAGATAGATTTTTGAATTAAAGCTCTACTTGGACAAGTACAAACTTCTCCTTGGTTAAGCGTAAACATGGCAAAACCCTCTAAACATTTATCAAAGAAGTCGTCATCTTTAGCCATTACATCTTCAAAGAAAATGTTTGGCGATTTACCCCCTAATTCCAAAGTAATTGGTATTAAGTTTTGAGATGCATACTGCATAATCAAACGTCCAGTAGTAGTTTCACCTGTAAAAGCAATCTTCTTAATTCTTTTTGAAGAAGCCAAAGGTTTACCTGCTTCAAGACCATATCCGCTTACAACGTTAACAACACCTGCTGGTAACAGATCTCCAATCAGTTCCATTAAAAGCATAATTGATGCTGGTGTTTGTTCAGCTGGTTTCAATACTACACAGTTTCCTGCTGCCAATGCTGGAGCTAATTTCCATGTAGCCATTAACAATGGGAAGTTCCATGGTATAATCTGACCAACTACACCTAATGGCTCAGGTATATGGTAAGAATATTCACTGTTGCTTATTTCAGCAACTGAACCTTCCTCTGCTCTTATTACTCCTGCAAAATATCTCCAATGGTCAATTACCAGAGGTAAATCAGCAGCCATACATTCTCTTATTGGCTTACCATTGTCTAAACATTCTGCTGTCGCTAAAACGTTAAGATTTTTCTCTATAACATCTGCAATCTTTAAGAGAATATTTGATCTCTCTGTGATTGATGTTTTTCCCCATGTTGGAAACGCCGCGTGAGCTGCGTCCAGAGCAAAATCAACGTCTTTTTCGTTCGATCGTGGCACCTTACAGATAACTTCATTAGTGATAGGAGTAGTATTATCAAAATACTTTCCAGATTTAGGTTCTACAAATTTTCCGTTAATGTAGTTTCCATATTTCGCTTTGAATGGAAATTTAACCTTCAAATGAGAGGTATCTAAAGATGAAGACACTTTCGAGCTTGATGCTTGTTGTGTACTCATTTTTCCCCCTTTTGTTCTTTACTAATTAAAACCAATATGAACTAGATTGTACACATGTATTTTTGGCACGTTTTTTTTATCTACTAAATATAGATTTTGTCAATTTGAAGTTGAAGTCTTATGAGGTACGGGAAGTTAAAATTAAACTTCCCGTTGAATTGATGGCTGAGAAATTATTCCTCTTCTTTTTTATCACTAATTTTTTCGTTAGGTGAAGGATTTCCTTCTAGCTCTTTACTGATTGCTAAAGCCTCATCTCTAATGATTTTTTCTATTTCAGCAGCAACGCTAGGGTTTTTTTGTAAGTAAATTTTGGCATTCTCTCTGCCTTGACCTATTTTTTCTCCTTTATAAGCATACCATGCGCCAGCTTTCTCCACTACTCCAGCCTTCGTACCAAGATCAATAAGTTCGCCTAGTTTACTTATTCCTTTTCCATACATTAGATCAAATTCAACAACTTTAAAAGGTGGTGCAACTTTATTCTTAATTACTTTAACTCTAGTTGAGTTTCCAATAATTTGATCTTTGTCTTTAATAGCGCCTATTCTTCGAATATCCATTCTCACAGATGAATAAAACTTAAGGGCGTTACCTCCTGACGTAGTTTCCGGGTTTCCAAACATTACACCAATCTTCATTCTAATTTGATTAATGAATATTACCATTGTATTAGATTTCGATACTGAGCCAGTAATTTTTCTTAAGGCTTGACTCATTAATCTTGATTGTAAGCCGACATGATGATCGCCCATTTCGCCTTCTAATTCGGCTTTTGGTGTCAAAGCAGCAACCGAGTCTACAACCAAAACAGAAATTGATCCTGATTTAATTAATGTATCTGTTATTTCTAAAGCTTGTTCACCAGTATCTGGTTGAGAAATTAGTAATTCTTCTGTTTTTACACCCAGTTTTTTTGCGTAAACTGGATCCATTGCATGTTCTGCATCAACAAATGCGCAAATACCACCGGCTTTTTGAGCTTCAGCCACTACTTGTAAAGCTAAAGTTGTTTTACCAGATGATTCTGGTCCATAAATTTCAATTATTCTACCTTTTGGCAAACCTCCTATACCCAAAGCTAAGTCTAGGCTTAATGAGCCTGTCGAAATAGCCTCAACATCTAAAGCTTGTTGTTGGCCAAGTCTCATAACTGAGCCTTTACCAAAATTTTGATCTATTTGACTAATTGCAGCATCTAGGGACTTATTTTTTTCCTTTAGTTCTTGCTGCTTTTTGTTGTCTGTTTTTACTACTTTTAAGTTATTTTTTGTCATTTTTTATCCTTTTTTATTGTTCGAATCGTTATTATAAATGTACACATTTTGTTCTTTTTATCAAGAAATTAAAATAAACCAACAAAAAAGCCTTATTTCAGTAATTTTAAGGATAATGTTCCAATTTGCTGAGCAAGCTCAAACTGAGATACCATGAAATCTCTCTCCGCTTTGGCAAAGGCAATTCTTGCATCGAGTAGCAAGCTTCTGGATTGTATAACCTCCAAAGTCGTTCTGGAATTACCAGAGTCATACTCTAAGGTTATTCCCTCATTGGCTATTTCAGCAGCTTTTAGTTGAGCTTTAGTAGCCTCTAATACACTTTTTAATGATTGGTAATTTGACCATGAGTTAGATATTTCGGTAACAATTTTGTCTTTTGTATCTTGTAACAAAAGTTGGGCCCGTTGCTTATCAAAAGAAGATTTTTTTATTGAGGAAATATTTTCACCTCCTTTAATAATTGGCCAGGTAATTGTGGCTTTTACTGTTTCGTCATCTTTTTGATCTATTGTTGAGCTAAATTCGTTACTTTCAGATTTTGAAACTTCAATTGAGGCTGATGGTGAAAGTCTTGCTTTTTCAATTTCATATTCTTTACTTGATATATCATACTCTAATTTAGAAATTAATATACTAATGTTTTTAGACTTTGATAATTCGATTGAAGAAGCTAAGGAGTTAGGAAGTTTTAAAAAAACTTTATCTTTTAAGTTTGCAATATCAGGAGTTTGTTCCCTTGTAACTCTTTCAAAATTAGATTTAGATGATGAGAGTTCCGTTTTTGCTTTTATTAAATTTGCTTTAGCTCCAGCAAGTGATGACTCCGATTGAGCCATATCGGTTAAAGTTATCTCACCTTTTTGTAGCCTAGCGCTATCAGACTCGACCTGTCTTTCAAATAAATTTAAGTTAGCATTATTAAAATTTTCATTTTTAAATTTGTAGATTAGATCAAAATAAGCGATAGCTGCTTCTAAAATTGTTTTCTGTTCAGTTTGTAATAACTTTAAATTAGCTTTTTTCGTTTCTAGTTCAGATTTTTTAAAAGTATTTACTCCTTTAAAACCAGAAAATATTTTTTGTTCAACAGATATAGTTCTTTTCTCGGTATCTAAATTCGAGTCCGCGATACTATTGCCTTGTCTATTTGTTTGGTTTGATGAGGTCGAGCTCGTTTGATCCCCTGAAATAGTAATATTAGGCAAAAATTCACTTCTTGAAATATTTTTAGATTGCTTTGCGGACTCTAAATTTTTTCTTTCAGCATTAATTTGTAAGTTATTTTCTACAGCTTTTTCTAAATAAAATTTAATATTTTGCTCAGCACTCAAAGATGAAAATAAAAAAATATTTATAAATATTATAATTTTTTTCATTTAATTAAATTTTATTGATTTTAACCTATGCTTTTGATCTATATCAATAACACAATAGGTTTTTTTACTTAAATTTTTTAACATATGTTTCGTCAATCTCTCATAGTACATTATAAAATTTTTTATTTGCTTTTTGTTCATCGTTTTTTTACCTTTTGAAGTAGCAATCAATTTTTTTTCCTGAAGTAATCTCCATTGAAAAACATGCTTGAAACTCGGTACCTTCAAAAAAATTGTAAGATCAATCTCATTAAATATTTTTTTATAATTACTACCTAATTCTTTATTAACTCTTCTTCTCCAAACTTTTTTTTTATCTTTCTCTTTTTCTAGAGCATTTATTGGAGCTAATAAATCTTTATTTTTTTGAGGCGTCACTCCTACACACCAGCCCTCAAATATAACTATATCTGGTTTTTTTTTAATTTTTTGCCATTTATTTTTCTCCATTCTATCATCTATTGATTTATCGAATTTAGGAATTAAAATTTTTTTAAATTTTGATCTTTTCATAATTCTTAAACATTTAAATAGTAAATTCGTGTCATGAGTTCCAGGAACGCCTCTTGTTAGAAAAAGTGGACTTATTTTTACTGACATCTTTTTTCTTTCCTTAAGAGTCTTATAAAAATCGTCAATTGAAAACGTCACAGTATTTAATTTAAAACCTTCTTTTAATATTATTTTCAATATATTAGAGATAGTCGATTTACCTGACCCCTGCCCACCAGTTAATCCAATAACTTTTGTTTTTTTACCATTAATAAAATTTTTATAAATTTTTTCGCACATTGGTAAAAAAAAGTTATTTAATTGACCTAATTTATCTCTGAAAGGTTCAGATTGTATTTCCTGAGACTTAAGAAATTTTAAATATTTCTTTTTTACTTTTTTATAACCTTGATCGTTTAGGTGCATTATAGTTATTTTTTATCTAATGGGTGATTTAAACCATCATTGACACCGATATCATCTAATTCAAAAGTATTAATATCATCAATGCAACCTAAATTAAAACCAGTCATACTAGGATTTGATCTAGGGTTATGATGAGTATAAATTCCGCAATTTGAACAAAAATAATGTTTAGCAACTTTGGTATGAAACTGGTAAATTTTAAGTTTATCTTCTCCTTTTAAGATTACAAAATCATCATTTTTAACTAAAGACATTACTGCTCCTTTTCTTTTACACAAAGAACAATTGCATCTTAAGATTTTATCAAAGCTATTTATTTTTATTTGAGCTTCAATTAGTCCGCAATGACACTTTAATTTTTTCATTTATTTGATGACATTTGATAAAACACTACCCATTTTTTTTAATATTCACAATAGAGCATAGTATAAATAAATGTTCCTGTTTTGATTCTGTTTTGATTCATTTTAAGACTCAAATTACAACCTTTTAGTGTGTTATTTGATTTACGTTGAGTAAATTTTTATGACTATTTAATAGGTCCTTTTTCTTTTCCCTTAAAGATACTAAAAAAATGATCGAGCAAAAAGTTACAATAGAAATTTGGAGTCCAATTAAATTAATATTTAGGTAAGAGCCCAAAAGTATTAAAATAAATAAGATTATAATTGATCTTAATAGTACTTGTTTTTTATAAACTGCAATAATTGAAAATGAGTGAATAATTAATTTTATTAATGACATTTGAGATGGGCCAAAATATCTTGTTCCTCTAATAGATTCAATTTCCTTTAGATTTTTAATATTTTTTTTTAATGTCCCCGAATAACTGCTCCATAAACTTGATTTAGAAGAGAGAATATTTACATCTTTTTTTGTTAAACAGCTGTAATTGCCAAAATTAATATTTTTTCCTGTAAAAAAATAAGTTATCATTTTATGCATTAAGTATAGAAACTGAAAAAATGGTCCCTCAGATCTTTTAATTCTTTTAGCTACTACTGAGTTTTTTTGGTTATCTATGCTCTTCGATATAAGAGACTTCAGCTCTACCGGTCTATCTTCTCCATCTCCATCCATTAGAATTAAATGATCAAATTCTTCATGACTACTAACGTACCTTATTCCAAAAGCATTACATCTAGCATGACCTCTATTATGTTTCATATTTAGAATTTTAAGTGTATTTATTGAATTGGGTTTCTTTATTTCCGGTTTATCTAATGTTGATGCATCATTTATTACAATACAATCAACCTTGATATTTTTTATTTTTTTTAAATTTTCGTCAATTTCAAGAAATAGTTTTTTAAGAGACTCCCAATCATTATAAACAGGTATTAAAATTATAAATTTTTTCATCTCTTGCCTATCATACAATATCCAACGGGTTTTATGGTTCCAAAAAATCCAGGACAAATTTTTTTTAATACTTGTGGATTTCCAGTATAAATAACCCCCTGGTTGTCTTTAATATCAAAAGCTCGTTTTTTTAATTCACTAATCCACACCGGTCTTGATGATAGATGATATGATAAATTTCCTGCAAACCACTCATCTCCAATTACAATTTTTATATCATTTCTAAAATTTTCATTCCATTTATTTTGCACGAGCATAGAGATTTCTTTGCCTGGATAATCAGTTCTTTTTGTATCGTCAAATTTAGATATACTAAAATAAGTTACAGGGGATAAAATAAATAAAAATAAAAATAAATAATTAAATTTTTTAATCATTTTTAGATTTATATTTTTTCTGAATATTTCAACAAAAAACGTTCCAAAAAATAAGTAAAAAGGAGTCATCCACATTGTCTTGATCTTGGCGCCAGTTAACATTGATGTCAAAAAAATTAATACAAATGGAAATAAAGTAATAAATGTTAAAAAAAAAGTTTTTTCATTTTTAATATTAATTTTAAACTTAAACTTACTTACTAAGAAAAAAATTAACAAAAAAAATGGAGATAAAAGGACTAGTTGTTTTAGTAATAAAGAAAACGGATTTAATAAATGATTGATAAAACTATAGTCTGATAGATTTGACCTCTCAAGTCCATAAAAAATTGTTATAAAATCGTTATGAAATAACCAAATAAAATGTGGCGTCAAAATTATCAAAGAAAAAATTATTGATAAAATATAGTAAATTAAAAAATTTTTATATCTTTTAAAGTTTATTATAAAAAATAAAAAAATTGAAAATAAAATGTAAATAAATAAATACTTGGATAAAAAACCTAATGCAGAAAAAAATCCAAAAAATATCCAATTATTTATTGAGTCACTATGTATTCCTTTCCAAAAAAAGTAAACTGTTAGAGCCCAAAAAGGTAATTGGCTTATGTTTACATTAAATTCTGGAGTTGTAAAATTATAAAAAAGTATCCCTTCAAGGGCTAATAAAGAAATTAAAGAATAAATTTTATTTTCAAAAATTTCATTTGAAAATTTCCAAACATAAATAAAGGATATTATTACAAAAATTTGACTTAAAAAATAATATGCCCAATCTTTGGGTCCGAATATTAAATAAAAAATCTGGGCTACAAAAGCGCTAAAAGGAGGATGTTTATTGAACCCCCAATCTAAATTACTGCCCCATGCTAATGCCTCAATTGTATCAAGAGGTAAATTTGTATTTGAAATAGAGGGAATGAGAGTCCACAAGAAAATATGAGAAAATAAAAATATGTAATAAATTTTTGATATGTTTTTTTTTATAACCATTTTTTGAAGTTATTATAGTTTATAAGGTATTGACACGCATAAAATCAAACATATACTCCCCAAATTCGAAAAATGGTTAAAAAATCAAGTATTAAAAAAAAGTATATCCCTAACTCTAAAGAAAAATATATGTGTGCTAAACATAAAAAATTTTTCACCGAAGAGTTATTAAATTGGAAAAGAGATATCATGAAAGCCAATAATTTGGGAAATTTACTTAATTCAGGAGATGATAATGTATCCTCTGCTGATATAGTCGATCAAGCTTCGTCTTATACCGACAAATCTGTTGAGATGAAAGCGCTTAATAGAAGTAGAAAATTAATTTCAAAAATTAACTCAGCTTTACAAAGATTAAAGGACGGAACTTATGGTTTCTGTGAAGAAACAGGAGAACCTATTGGATTAAAAAGATTAATAGCTAGACCAGTAGCCACTCTGTCAATAGAGGCACAAGAAAGACATGAGAGGGATGAAAAGATTTTTATCGACGATTAAACCTTTGGAATTTCCTCTCCTTTTTTCAATAAATCATATCCTTTGATAACAGCTTTTCTTTTAGATATTTGATTATACCATCTTGATAAATGTGAATATTTTTTTAAACCTATATCGTGCCACTCATGTCTTGCGATCCATGGAAAGGTTGCTATATCAGCTATAGTATAATTTTTTCCAGCAAGAAAATTTGATTTCGATAATCTTTCATTTAATTCACTATAAATTCTCTCTGAAATTTTAAAATATCTATTTTCTCCAAACTCACTTTTACCTGGATTATAATGATGAAACTGATGGTGCTGTCCAAGCATAGGTCCAACATAACCCATCTGCCCCATTAACCATTGATTAATAGTTGTTCTTTCATTCTTGTCGTAAAACTTTCCACTTTTTTCTCCTAAGTAAATTAGAATTGCTCCTGACTCAAAAAGACTTTTATTGTTATCGTGGTCTATGATGACTGGGGTTTTGCTAAATGGACTTAGTTTAACAAATTCTGGTTTAAATTGTTCTTTTTTATTTATATTTATTTTTGTTACCTTATATTTAAAACTAATCTCCTCAAGCATTATAGAGATTTTCTTACCGTTTGGAGTATTAGCGGTAAGTAATTCAATCATTTTTTTCCAAGTCTATTTTTTATTGCTTTAGAAGAGGTAGTGAATTCAAATCTATATTTTTCATTAGGCCTTGCCCTTTTAAAACACTCAACTGAAGCAAGAGCAACTTCATGAAATCCTGAAAGGATTAATTTCAGTTTACCGGGGTAATAACAAATATCTCCAGCTGCAAATATACCTTTTTTGTTTGTTTCAAAAGTTTCTGGATTTACCTCGATGGTTTTTTTGTCCATATTCAATCCCCATTCAGAAATCGGTCCAAGTTTCATTATTAATCCAAAAAAACCAAGTATTATATCCGTTGAAATTTTTTCTTTTTTTCCATCTTCGAACTTAATTGTAATAGACTTTAATTCATTTTCATTATCTAAGGACTCAATTTGACATGGAGTTTTAATCGATAATTTTCCCTCTTTTTCTAATTTTTTAATTTCTGAAAGAGTATGCTGAGCTCCCCTAAACTCATTTCTTCTATGTATAAGTGTTATTTTTGAAAATTTTGAAAGCTCTAACGCCCAATCTAAAGCTGAGTCTCCTCCACCAAATATTGAAATTTTTTTATTTTTAAACTGCTCTTTGTTTCTTACAGCATAAAATACAGATTTTCCCTCTAGTTTTTCCGCTTCTTTTAAAGATATTTTTCTAGGTTCGAATGAGCCAACCCCACCAGCAATAAGAATATTAGGTGCGGTAAACTCTTTTTTGTTACTAGTTTTTATGATCCAGTTCTCTTTTTCTTGATGAACTTCGTCTACTCTTTCATTTAAAAATAATTCAGTTTTAAATGGTTTTATTTGTTCTAGCAATCTTGTAGTTAATTCTTCGCCAGTGCATTCAGGTATAGCAGGGATATCGTAAATAGGCTTATCAGGATACAGCTCGATACACTGTCCTCCAACTTTATCAAGATTATCGATTACTACTGCTTTAAGACCTTTTAAGCCTAATTGATGAACCGCAAACAATCCTACAGGTCCAGCTCCGATAATTATTACGTCCGTTTTTTTCATCAAGTTTGTTTCTCTGGAGTTATCACTTCTAAACCATCTAATTCATCACCAACAATTATTTGACAGCTTAATCTACTATTTTTTTTTGGCTCAAAAGCCATATCTATCATATCAATCTCAGCATCTTCTGCTTTTGGAATTTTATCAAACCATTTGTCCCCGACATAAACATGACATGTTGCGCAAGCCATTGATCCTCCGCAATCTGCATCTATTCCTGGAATGTCTTTTTGTATTGCTCCTTCCATCACTGAAAGCCCATTTTCAACTTCAATTGTTTTTGAGTTTCCTTGATAATCCTTATACGTGATCTTAGGCATGCTAATAATAAGCTAAATAAATAGAAATAATAACCACCCAGAAAAAAGCATAATATAAAATATAACCTTTAACTGTGAAAGGCATTTTTTTTATTCTGCGTTTTCCTTTACCTTTGTAAGGTTTTGAAATTTCCATATTTTATTAATACCAAAAAAAAAGGGCAAGTATGTGAGACATACCCGCCCTTTTAAATAAAATTATCTATTATCTAGATGATAATCTTGTGTTTTGCATTGCTGCTGCCCAGATAACTAGACCAAAAGCGATCTTGTTAATAAAGTCAGCTAAATTATATATTACGTTTAAAGCATTTGCATCAACACCACCAGTTAGGTATCCGAAAATATATCCTAAAGGATAAATCGCCCAACCAATAGTTACAATTATTCTCATAGCACTGAATGCTGTTGACATAGCTTTGTTACCAGCTTTTGCCGCCATTGTTCCAGCTTCACCTGAGAATATTTCAAACAAGATGTAAATCCATCCAGCCATTCCAATTACGAAACCTACAAATGGTTGAATATAACCAGCTTCACCTAAGTATCCACCAATTAACATTACTAATGAACCAATTAATAGCTTCCAGAATATAGAAGTTGGCACCTTTCTAACAGCTGCCAAGATTAGATAGAATTCGATCATTTGAAGTGGCACTGTGATTAACCAGTCGATATATCTGTATACCGTTGGCGAGTCACCTGTAGTCACCCAAACTTCTCTCATGTACATGTAGTGAACAAATGCAACACCAGTTACAAGTCCAGCTACTGTTAAAGATGTTCTCCATGATGCCGCAACAGTTCCTCTTTCTGCAAAGAAAAACACAGTTGTTGCAATCATTCCCATTGATACAAGCCAAAATGAAATTCCTACGAAATCATTTGTTTGTAACATGGCAGTCGCTGCATTAGCTGAGCTAGTAATACCTAAAAAGG
The DNA here is from genome assembly GCA_902589305.1 of uncultured Pelagibacteraceae bacterium. Lineage (GTDB taxonomy): Bacteria > Pseudomonadota > Alphaproteobacteria > Pelagibacterales > Pelagibacteraceae > Pelagilacustribacter. The sequence continues at coordinate 37,885 of CACISL010000002.1, read as the reverse complement.
CAACAGCTGCTAAAGCAAATAGACCTAATTTTCTCATGAAAACCTCCCTCGTTTGTTTAGTTTTCGTTTAGTTTATATATAAACTACTCGGACAAATGGAAATCTTATCCACTACCGAATAACTTGTCGGGAACCATAGTAAAAAAAAAAGTTACAGTGAAGTCTTTTTTTCTTCAAAAAAGGCCATTTTTAAGGGTTTTTTTATTTTTTTTTGGGGATATTTGTGAAATACTCTCAAAAATTAAGGAAATTTGAGGGGGAAGCATTGAATCGAAAATATAGCGAAATTTACCAAAAATCTATTGTAAACAGAGAAAGTTTCTGGAAAGAAGTTTCAGAAAATATCTTTTGGTACAAAAAACCTTCAAAAATATTAAATTCTGACAACCCTCCTTTTTATAAATGGTTTGAAGATGGGGTTACAAACACTTGTTATAATGCTTTAGACCTTCATATCGATAATGGTAAAGGTGAAAAACTTGCCATCATCTACGACAGTCCAATAACAGGAACAAAAAAAAATATATCTTACAATGAATTAAGAGAGAAAGTATCTTTATTTGCTGGTGCTTTAAAAAACCAAGGAATTAATAAAGGCGATAGGGTTATAATTTATATGCCAATGATTCCTGAGGCTGTTGTAGCAATGTTAGCATGTGGAAGAATAGGTGCGGTTCACTCTGTTGTATTTGGTGGCTTTGCTGCGAATGAATTAGCAAGTAGGATTGATGACTCTAAAGCAAAAATTTTAGTAACCGCATCTTGTGGTTATGAACCTGGAAGAACAGTTCATTACAAACCTCTAGTTAATAAAGCTTTAGAATTAGCTAACCATAAACCTGAAAAGTGTATTATCTTTCAAAGAGAGAAGGATAAAGCAGACCTTAATCCAAAAATTGATATAACTTGGGAAGACGCTCACAAAGGCGCAAAGCCAGCAGAGTGTGAAAAAATGAACTCTAACGATTATGCATACATACTTTACACTTCAGGAACTACTGGACTTCCGAAGGGTATAGTAAGAGATATAGGTGGTCACATAGTTGCATTAAAGTGGACAATGAAAAATATTTACAATATTAAACCAGATGACGTCTGGTGGTCAGCTAGTGATATTGGCTGGATTGTAGGTCATTCTTACATCGTTTATGCACCTTTATTTTATGGATGCACTACAGTTTTGTTTGAGGGAAAACCAGTTGGTACACCTGATGCAGGAGTTTTTTGGAGAATTATTTCTGAACATAAAGTTAAATCTCTTTTTACTGCACCAACTGCTATTAGAGCTATTAAAAAAGAGGATCCAAACGGTGAATTTTTTAAAAAATATGATTTAAGCAAATTTGACAAACTTTTTCTTGCAGGGGAAAGAGCTGATCCAGACACTATAAAGTGGTTTGAAAAATTATCTAACTCTCCTGTTATTGATCATTGGTGGCAAACTGAAACTAGTTGGGCAATTACGTCAGATTGCACTGGAATAGAATCATTTCCCGTAAAATATGGTTCAGCTTTTAAACCAGTACCGGGTTATGATTTAAAAGTTTTAAATTCTGAGGGAAAGGAAGTTGGAGCAGGAAAAATGGGAGATATTGTAGTTAAACTTCCATTACCACCTGGAACTTTTCCGACTTTATGGGGTGCTGATAAAAGATACAAAGAAAATTATATGACGACTTACCCAGGATATTATCAAACTTATGATGCTGGTCACATTGATGAGGATGGTTATGTTTGGATAATGTCTAGAACGGACGATATAATTAATGTTGCAGGACATAGGCTTTCTACTGGAGCAATAGAGGAAGTGTTGGCAGAACACCCAAATGTCGCTGAATGTGCAGTAATTGGAATTGCTGATAAACTTAAAGGGCAATTACCCATAGGATTACTAGCCCTCAAAGCAGGAGTTACAAAAGAAAAAAAAGAAATAATTGATGAATGTGTAAAAATGGTGAGAGAAAAAGTTGGGCCTGTCGCAGCATTTAAAATAGCTATTGTAGTAAAAAGATTGCCAAAAACTCGATCTGGTAAAGTATTAAGAGGAACTGTAAGAAAAATCGCTGATAACGAACCCTACAAAATGCCTGCAACCATAGATGATCCAGCTATTTTAGATGAAATTAAAGCAGATCTAATTGAAAATAGAATATTAAAACTCTAGAGGTTTTCCCTTAGACTCAATAAGGATTTTTCCATTAGACATTACTAAAATTCCATTGACAATTGTTCCTACGGGAAACCCCTTAACTTTATAATTATGAAAAGGTGTCCAACCACATTTACTAGCGATCATTTCATTTTTAATAATGACCTCTTTATCCATATCAACGATTGTTAAGTCTGCATCAAAACCTTCTTTAATAAAGCCTTTATTTTTAATACCAAAAATTCTGCATGGATTTTCACACATTAAATTTATAAGTTGGGTTAGAGTAAGTTTTCCATTATTTACGTGATCGATCATAACTGGAAATATTGTTTGAACGCCAGGCATACCAGAAGGAGTTTCTGGGTATACTTTATCCTTATTTACTTTTAAATGTGGGGCATGGTCTGATCCAAGAACATCAACAATATTATTTTTTATTGCTACCCATAATCGATCATAATGTTCTTTTGATCTTAATGGTGGATTCATTTGAGCATATGTTCCTAATTTATTGTAACAGTCAGGTGCATATAAAGTTAAATGTTGAGGAGTAGTTTCAAAAGTTACATTTTTTTTATGCATCGCCAAAAAATCTACCTCTTCTTTCGTAGTTACATGTAAAACATGAATTTTCTTATTATATCTCTCTGCAATTTTAACTACTCTTCGTGTCGACGACATAGCACAATCTACATTTCTCCATTCTGGATGTGAGTGAACATCGCCTTTTTTGATAAATTTTTTCCTTAATTTAATTATATCTTCGTCTTCAGAATGAATTGAAACTATTCTATCGCTACTGGAAATTACTTTTTCAATGTCTGATTCTTTATCAACTAATAGATTTCCAGTAGAAGAGCCTGCAAAAAGTTTTACACCACAACATCCCTCAACATTTTTTAATTTAGCTAGTTGATCAGTATTATTAGGTGTAGCTCCAAAATAAAAAGCATAATTGCTATGCATCCTATTTTTAGCTGCTTGTAATTTTTTTTCAAACTCAATCAAATTTGCTGTTGGTGGATTCGTATTAGGCATTTCAAATAAAGACGTGACTCCACCGAGCACTGCTGCTTTACTACCACTTTCTAGGTCTTCTGCATCAGTAGAACCTGGTTCTCTAAAATGTACTTGAGTATCAATTATACCTGGTAAAACCACTTTATTTGTAGCATCGAAAACTTTAGAACTATTAAGTTCTATATTACCTATTTTTTTTATTTTATTTCCAGATAAACCAATATCTGTCTTTGTTAATTTTCCATTAATATAACAAGAGCCGTTTTTAATGATGAGACTATAATTATCAGACATATTTTTAATTTATATTATAATGTATAAGTAACAATTATGAAAAAAGATCAAGTAGTTATTTTAGAGAAAAGAGGTGCTGTCTTAATAAGTGGTAATGATGCTGATTATTTTCTGCAAAATATTATTACAAACGACATCAAAAAAGTATCAAACGAAAATTCTTTATTTGCGGCTTTATTAACGCCTCAAGGAAAATATTTAAATGAATTTTTTATAGTAAAAAATCATAAAGGGTATTTGTTGGATTGTAACGAAAATTCTACTGAAGAACTCATAAAAAATTTATCTAAGTACAAATTAAGATCTGATGTAAAAATTGAGGACCTTTCCTCAGAATTTGTAATTGGAGTTATAAACTATGAAAAATTTGTAGATTTGCAAAAAGAAATTAAGTCAGATTTAAATACTATTAATTATAGAGATACTCCTATTTTTTCTGATCCGAGAAATAAAAAATTAGGAGCCAGAATATTTTCGAATTTAGAAAAACTTTATTTAACAATAAAAAAATTAAACCTCAAAATTATAGATAGTTCAAAATACTATTCTCTTGCTCATGAATTAGGGGTACCTGAAAAAGGTCAGGTAAATTTAAAAGATCAATTATTTGGTTTGGAAGCAAACTTTGAAAAACTTCAAGCAATTGATTTCAAAAAAGGGTGTTTTGTGGGGCAAGAGAATACTGCAAGAATGAAATTAAAAAATAAGTTAAGAAGAAGATTGTTGCCTATATCATCAAATGAAAAATTGAAAATAGGTGATGAGGTTATTTATAATGATATTAAGATAGGAAAAATACTTATAGATCAACCTTATCCTTTTGGATTAATTAAGGTAGTCGACCCTGATCTTGAAGAGTTTAAAAATAAGAAATTGCTTGCAAATAATAAAAAATGTAAAATTTTACAAAACGTTTAGTAGTCTAGATAATGAAGCTAGAATTCCATATCCACTCAACTCAATAAAAGCTATTACTAAAATTATAAGAATAATTCTTTTGTGTTTTCTCAAATATTCGATCATAATTCACCCATTTGGTGCGGTCGGAGAGACTCGAACTCTCACGGGAAACCCACACGCCCCTCAAGCGTGCCTGTCTACCAATTTCAGCACGACCGCATTAATAATGCGACAATAAATGAATGACAATATTAGTTCAAGTTGATAGATTAGAATAAGTATGTCTGCACAAGAACAGTTTAATAAGAGCTCTTCTGAGATTTATAAAAAGATCTCTAAACACGTTCCTGAAATAGAATGGAAAGTGCATGCTCCTCTAATAGAGAAAATTAATAAATTAAAAAAAGACAAAAATGCTGTAATTCTTGCTCATAATTATCAAACACCAGAAATATACCATGGAGTTTCCGATATTGCAGCTGACTCGCTAGCTCTTGCGGTTGAAGCTGCAAAAACTTCTGCTGATATAATAGTTCTTTGTGGAGTTCATTTTATGGCCGAGACAGCAAAATTAATGAGCCCAGATAAAAAGGTTTTAATTCCAGATATGGACGCAGGATGTTCACTTGCTGCTTCATTAACTGGTGAGGATGTGAGATTATTAAAAAAGAAATATCCTGGGGTTCCAGTTGTATCATATGTAAACACTTCAGCAGACGTAAAAGCTGAAACTGATGTATGCTGCACTTCTGCTAATGCAGTTAAAGTAGTAGAGTCATTAAAAACTGATAAAGTAATATTTTTACCTGACCAACATTTAGCAAATTATGTAGCTAAACAAACCAAAGTAAAAATAATTTCTTGGAAAGGTTCTTGTATTGTACATGAACAATTTTCACCAAAGGAAATCCAAGATATCAGAAAAGCAAATCCTGGAATTAAAGTAATAGGTCACCCCGAGTGTCCTAGTGATGTTTTAGACGCATGTGATTTTGCTGGTTCGACTGGTGGAATGATTGATTATGTTAAAAAAAATCAACCAAAAAAGGTTATGCTGGTAACTGAATGTTCAATGAGTGACAACGTACAAGCAGATAATCCAAATGTAGAATTTATAAAGCCTTGTAATCTTTGTCCTTATATGAAGAAAATTACCCTGCAAAAAATTCTTGATTGTTTAGAAAGTGAAAAAAATGAAATTTTCATTGAAGAAAAAATGGCTAAAGCAGCAAGACAATCTGTACAAAGAATGACTGAAATTGGTCGTTAGATCAGTGCAAAAATTAAATCAATTTTATATCAGATCAGTAGTAAAAAAGGCTTTGAAGGAAGACTTAAGGCCTAAAGGTGACATAACTACTAATCTTATAAAATCAAAAAATGAAGTGATTAAAGCTAAAGTAGTAGCTAAACAAGATGGAGTAATTGCCGGCTTAGAATTCTGTAAAGCGGCTTTTAAATTAATTGGAAAAGAAACAGTCTTTATAAAAAAAGTCTCTGACGGAAAAAAAATTAAAAAGAATAAGGTAATAGCTGAAATAAAAGCTAAAATTAAAACAATCCTAACTGCTGAAAGAACTGCTTTAAACTTTCTCAATCACGCCTCAGGTATAGCAACGTCAACTAATCAGTTCGTAGAAAAAACAAGAAAAAAAACAAAGATCTGTTGTACCAGAAAAACTACTCCTAATTTAAGAGCTCTTGAAAAATATGCTGTCAAAAAAGGTGGGGGGTATAATCATAGATATAATTTAAGCGATGAAATTCTTATTAAAGATAATCATATAAGTGCATCTAATAACCTTAGAGAATTAGTCAAGAAAGCTATAAAAACAAAAAAAATTGTTACAGTAGAAATTGAAAATATTAATCAACTTCAACAGGTTATAGGTCTAAAATTTAAAAGAATACTTTTTGATAATATGAAAACTTCGCAAATAAAAAAGTGTATAAAACTTTGTAAAAATAGATATCAAACTGAGTATTCAGGAAACGCATCACTTAAAAATATCAGAAAAATATCAAACACAGGAATTAACAGAATATCTGTAGGTGCAATTACACATAGTGCGAAAACATTTGATACATCTTTATTATTTAGATAACTCTGCTTGAGCAGCAGCTAATCTTGCTACTGGAACTCTGAATGGAGAACAAGAAACATAGTTTAGTCCTGTTCTAGAACAAAACTCAATACTCTTTGGATCGCCGCCATGTTCACCACAAATACCTAACTTAATATTTTTATTCGTCTTTCTTCCTCTCGAGGACGCTATTTCTACAAGCTCACCAACCCCATTTTGATCAATGCTAACAAATGGATCTACTTCAAAAATCTTATTATCAATATAATCGTTTAAAAATTTTCCTGAGTCATCTCGGCTTATACCGAAGGTCGTTTGAGTTAAATCATTAGTTCCAAAGCTAAAGAAATCAGCATGTTTTGAAATAGACTTCGCTTGTAAAGCGGCACGTGGTAGTTCAATCATAGTGCCTACCATATATTCAAGTTTTAATTTATTTTCATTTTCAACTTCTTTAGCTATTTTGTTAACTAATTTTCTTAAAATTTTTAATTCAGATTCTGTTGAAACCAATGGTATCATTATTTCTACAAAAGCTGCTTTTACTTTCTGTTTTTTTAATTCAATTATAGCTTCAAATATTGCTCTACATTGCATCTCATAAATTTCTGGAAAAGAAATACCTAGTCTACATCCTCTATGCCCAAGCATTGGGTTTTCCTCGTGAAGTTCTGCTATTCTATCTTTTACCTCTTTTGCTGATAGATTTAAAGATCTTGCTACTTCTTCTATGTCTTTGTCAGCTTTTGGTAAAAACTCATGAAGTGGTGGATCTAATAATCTTACTGTAACCGGTAAGCCTGACATTACTTTAAATATTTTTTTAAAGTCTTCTTTTTGATAAGGAAGAAGTTTATCTAATGCACTATTTCTGTCCTCTTTTGATTTTGACAAAATCATTTGTCTTACAGATAGAATTCTCTCTTCGTCAAAAAACATATGTTCAGTCCTACATAGGCCAATTCCTTCAGCGCCAAACTCTCTAGCTGTTTTGCTATCTGCTTCCGTTTCAGCGTTTGTTCTTACTTTTAATTTCCTAAATTCATCAGCCCATTTCATTATTGTAGAGAAGTATCCAGAAATTTCTGGTTGGACAGTAGGAACTAGTCCTTTCATTACCTTCCCGCTTCCACCATCTATTGTAATAATATCTCCCTCTTTAATAATAACGTCCCCAGCTTTGAATTGTTTTAATTCATAATCAATTGTTATTTCACTCGAACCTGAAACACATGGTCTCCCCATTCCTCTTGCTACTACTGCAGCATGACTTGTCATTCCTCCTCTTGCAGTAAGAATTCCTTTAGCTGCATGCATTCCGTGTATATCCTCTGGTGATGTTTCTAACCTCACTAATATTGTATCTTGCATCATCCCGTTTAATTTCTCCGCCTCGTCAGCAGTAAAAACAACTTTACCACTTGCAGCCCCTGGTGACGCTGGTAAACCCGAAGCAATTACCTCTTTCTCAACTTTATCGTCTAAAGTAGGATGTAATAAAGTATCTAAAGTATTTGGATCAATTCTTTTGATTGCTTCTTTTTTTGAAATTAATTTTTCCTTAACCATATCCACTGCAATTTTAATTGCAGCTTTGGCTGTTCTTTTTCCAGATCTTGTTTGCAACATCCAAAGCTTATTATTCTCTACTGTGAACTCAATGTCCTGCATATCTTTATAATGCCTCTCTAACTTAAGGAATACTTTTGCAAGTTCTTTATAAACTTTAGGCATTACTTCTTCCATTGAAGGGTCTTTGGAGCCTGAAACCTGTTTTGCTTTTTTTGTAATGTATTGAGGGGTTCTCGTGCCAGCAACAACATCTTCGCCTTGTGCATTAATTAAAAATTCTCCAAAAAAAGAATTTTCTCCTGTTGAAGGATTTCTAGTAAAAGCAACACCTGTTGAACAATCATCGCCCATATTTCCAAAAACCATTGCTTGAACATTTACAGCTGTTCCCCAGTGATCAGGAATTTGATTTAATTTTCTATAAGTTTTTGCTCTTTGACTATCCCATGATAAAAATACAGCATTAATTGCTCCTAGTAATTGCTCTTTTATGTCTTGAGGGAAATTAATTTTTTTTTCTTTTTTAACTAGATCTTTAAAATTTGTTATCAACCCGTCCCAATCATTCTCATCTAAATCTGTATCGAGCAAAACTCCTTTGGTTAACTTGTAATTATCAATTAGCTCTTCAAACAAATGTCCTTCTACGCCCAAAACTACATTGCTATACATTTGTATAAATCGTCTATAGCTATCTTTTGCAAATCTTCCGTTCGATGTTTTCTTTTTTAATGACTCTACTGTTTTATCATTTAAGCCTAGATTCAGGATAGTATCCATCATGCCAGGCATAGAAATTCTCGCACCAGATCTTACTGAGACTAAAAGAGGATTTTTAAGGTCACCAAATTTCTTTTTAGTTTTCTTTTCAACATTTTTAAGTGCCTCCTCGATATTTTTAATTACATTTTTAGGAAGTTTTTTTTTATTTTTGTAAAAAAGATCACAAACTTCTGTTGAAATGGTAAAACCAGGGGGAACAGGTAAACCTAATCTTCCCATTTCACCTAGGTTTGCTCCTTTTCCACCTAAAACATCTTTTTTATTTTTTAATTTTTTGACAGATTTATCGTCAAAACTAAATATAATTTTCACCATTATTGACCCTCTAATTTTGAAAAATCTATAAAGTTGTCAAAAGTATTACAGAACATTTTTAACAACTCTAATCGATTATTTTTAATATCTTGATTTTCATCATTTACAACAACGTTGTCAAAAAAATTATCCGTAGACTCTTTAGTATCAGAAAGCTTTATCAACAAGCTTTCGTAATCTTTATTATCATCTTTAACTGTAAAAGCTTTCCGTATCTCGTTTATTTTTTCATGAAGTATTTTTTCTTCATCTTTTCTAAATAATACGGCATCGGGTCTACCGGTGATTCTTTTGCCAGCTTTGTCTAAAATATTTGAAGCTCTTTTATAGGAACTAATCGCATTTAATCCAATGCCTTTATTTTTGTATTTATTCATTAAAAGAGTTTTTGCATAGAGAGCTAAGAAATTATCTCCAATGTGAGAACTGACTGAGGCCTCAATAATATCAGTCTTAATATTTTTCATTTTTAGTACGTTTCGCATTCTTTCTTTTATAAATTCCAGAACATCTCGCTCTGTTTTTTTATTAATTATTTCAACACCTTGTTCTTGGTAAAGTCTTATGGCGTAACTAATTAAATCTTTAAGCTTAAATGATAATTTATTTTCTATAATTATTCTAAGTAATCCAATAGCAGCTCGCCTTAAAGCAAAAGGATCTTTTGAACTTGTTGGTTTTTCATTAATTACAAAAAAACCAACTAAAGAATCTATTTTATCTACTATTGAAATAGAATAGCTGAAAGGCTTCTTAGGTAAGACTGATGTAAGACCAGTTGGTAAGTAATGATCACTTACTGAGTTGGCCACATCCTCGTCAAATCCTTGGGCTAATGCAAAATATTTTCCCATTACACCTTGAAGCTCTGGGTATTCTCTAACTAAGTCTGAACATAAGTCTGATTTAGAAATAGATGCTGCAACCTGAACTTTTTCTTTATTAATATTTAAATCATCAGATAATAAACCGGCCAATTGTCTTAATCTTTGTGTTTTATCATAAATAGTTCCCAGTTTTTCATAGAAAGTTACTGATTTAAGATTTGCTATTTGTTTAATCAAATTTTTAGATCGATCTTTATCCCAGAAAAATTTGGCATCAGCTAGTCTAGCTTCGACAACTCTTTTGTTTCCTTGACTAATTAATTTTTGTTCATCTTTTTTATTAGCTATAACAAAAAAATAATTTGTTAATCGATCTCTACTATCAAAAATTGGGAAATATCTCTGATGTTTCTCTAAAGTAGAGATTATAATTTCTTTAGGTATTTCTAGATAATCTTTATTAAAATTAACATGAAGTAAATTTGGATCCTCTACAATATTAACGACTTCTTCTAAAAGCTTTGAATTTAGGGTCTCTTTGTATTGTTTAGATTTAGAAAATGAACTTACTTTTTTTAAAATAATCTCTTCTCTTTCCTGATGATCTAAGATTATTTTGTTACTTTTTAAAAAATTGCAGTAATCTTTGAAATCTTTTATTTTTTTAGTTTTTGTAATTAAGTCTTGTTCAACAATTACATTATCGGTAGAGTCAATATGTTCAAATTTGAACGATAATTTTTTATTGTTAAATTTTGCAAAAATTGACCTGAGCGGTCTACCCCACATCAAATTATAGTCTGACCATTTCATTGATTTTTTCCAGCTAATTGATCCTATTGCTTTTGGAATAATTTTGACTAATAAATCTTCGACTAAAATTGATTGAGTTTCTGTTTTTATAAAATAAAATTTACCTTTATCAGTATCTTTTTCAATTAAGTCTTTCTCATTGACATTTTTAGCTTTTATAAAACCTTTTAGCACTTGATCAGGGGAGCCTACCTTAGGTCCTTTGATTTCTTTTGCCCTTATTTTAATTTTCTCAGCAAGATTATTTATGAATACCATAAGTCTTGTTGGCGACGAATAAACTAATAGCTCGTTATACTTTATACTGCCCCCATCAAAAGAATTTTCAATAAATTGTTTTATTTGAGACCTTGCTGCTATTTGTAATTGTGGTGGAATTTCCTCACTATATAATTCCAATAAAAGTTCTGCCATAATTTAACTTTGTGATCTCAACCATAAGGCTCCGCAACCTTTTGCGAGCTCCCTAATCCTGGTAATATAACCAGTTCTTTCTGCAACACCAATTACACCACGAGCATCTAATAAATTAAAAATATGACTTGCTTTTAAACATTGGTCATATGCAGGAAGTGATAAATTTTTTTCGAGTAAAGATTTACATTCGTTTTCAGTATTTTCAAAGCTTTTAAGTAAAGTATCAGTATTTGCAAACTCAAAGTTATAAGCAGAAAATTCTTTTTCAGCTTGAAAGAAAACTTCTTTATATTTCACACCATTATTGTTCCAATCCAGGTCAAAAACATTATTTTTTTCTTGAACAAACATACATAGCCTCTCAAGGCCATAAGTAATTTCAACTGGAATAGGTTTACATTCTATGCCTGTCATTTGTTGAAAATAAGTAAATTGAGTAATCTCCATTCCATCACACCAAACTTCCCATCCTAATCCTGCTGCACCTAGGGTTGGACTTTCCCAATCATCTTCAACAAAACGGATGTCATGATTTTTTACATCAATACCAATAGCCGCTAAGCTTTTTAAATATGTTTGTTTAATGTTGCTCGGTGATGGTTTAATAATTACTTGATATTGATAATAATGTTGTAAACGATTTGGGTTTTCACCATATCTACCGTCCGTTGGTCGTCTTGAAGGCTGAACATAAGCAGCTTTCCAAGGTTTAGGTCCCAGAGATCTTAACGTGGTAGCAGGATGAAAAGTCCCAGCCCCAACCTCTAAATCGTATGGTTGTAAAATTACACAGCCATTTCTTCCCCAAAATTTTTGAAGATTCATTGTTATATCTTGAAAAGAAATAGAGTTATTTTTTTTTTTGACTTTTTTTTTAGCTGGCATCTATAAACCAAATTTTTGCCACATCGATTTTTCTTCAATTAAATTTACAAGTTTTTCAACTGGGTCTTGAACAGATGACGAAAGTTTTCTTGCAATAAAACCTTTTGGTTTTTCAAATGTTTTAATAATTACTTTTTCCCCAAATTTTTCTTTTAATACTTGGTCAGCATTTCCAATTCCATCAATAAGCCCTAGCTTTAATGATGTTTTTCCAGTCCAAAATTCTCCAGTAAAAATATTATTTTTTTCCGGCTCTTTAAGCTTTGTGCCTCTACTTTTCTGGACAACTTTAATAAAGTCCTCATGTAATTCAAGTTGTATAGTTTTTAATCTTTTAATGTCCTCCTCGTTTTCCTCTTTAAATGGATCTAAAGTGCTTTTATTTTTTCCCGCTGTATAAACTCTTCTTTCAACTCCAATTTTTTGAATTAAGTCTTTAAAACCAAATGACGCAGAAATGACTCCAATTGATCCAATTATAGAACTTGAGTTTGCATAAATTTCGTCTCCTGCGCATGCAATAAAATATCCCCCGGATGCCGCAACGTCTTCGGCAAATATTATAACTTTTACTTTATTTTTTTCAGCCAGCTGTCTAATATAGCTATAAATTAAATGTGACTGAACTGGTGATCCTCCAGGAGAATTTATTGATATTGCAACATGTGTAATTTTTTTTACTGCAAAAGCCTTCTTTAAAATATCTCTTTGATTGGCTAATTCCATGCCTTGTTTAAATTTGCCCGCCGAACCTATAATTCCAGTTAGTCTCACATGCGGAACTACTTTTTTTTTCTTAAAAATTGAAAACATATTTTTTGATGATTAATTATATTCTTATAACAGTAAAAAATTAAATTTTAATTAATAATTACGCTACTTCTAGTTGAATTATGGGTGCGTCACCAGGTGTCTAATTAAAAATTTATTATTTATCAAAAACAAATATAAAGTTTCTATATGGGATCAGTAGTACCACTAAAAAAATCGGCAAATTCTGCTTACTTAGAACTCAAAAACCTTTTAAACGGAAAACTAAGTAAGGTTGAAGACTTGATTCTTAGGAAGCTCAAAAGCGATGTAGATCTAATTGAAAAAATGACCAACCACCATCTTAATTCTGGTGGTAAAAGACTACGAGCATTATTAACTTTACAATCAGCTAAATTAACTGGTTATAAAGATGAAGTTAGAGATATAAACTTAGCTGCTTGTGTTGAGTTAATACACTCAGCAACATTATTGCATGATGATGTCATTGATGTAAGTGAGTTAAGAAGAGGTGTAAAAACTACAAATTCAATTTGGGGAAACCAGTCTTCAATTTTAGTTGGCGATTATCTTTTGAGTAGATGTTTTGAAATGATGGTTGAAGATGGAGATTTGGAAATTTTAAAACTTTTATCCTCTACTTCAGCAAAAATTGCACAAGGTGAAGTATTACAACTTCAGCATAAAGGAGAGGCTGATCTTCTTGAGGAAACTTACATCGAAATTATTAATTTAAAAACCGCATCCCTTTTTGCTGCCTCTACAAAAACTGGTGCTTGCTTATCTAAAAGTAATGAAAAAGAAAAGAAAGCATTAGAGTCTTATGGAAGAAATCTAGGATTAGCTTTCCAGATAGCTGATGATGCGCTTGATTATTATGCAAAAGAAAAAGTATTTGGAAAAGAAGTTGGAAAAGATTTTTTTGAGGGAAAAGTAACACTTCCACTAATTACTATTTTCCAAAAAGGTAATGAGGAAGAAAAGACCTTTTTATCTGAAGCAATGAAAAAAGAAAAAAGAACTGAGGAAGATTTTAGTGAAATACTAGCTTTGATATATAAGTACAAAGCAGTTGAGGCTACATTTAAAAAAGCTGAATATTTTGTAAATGTTTCATTTGATGCTCTGGCAATTTTTCCTGAGTCTAAAGATAAAAAAATTTTACAGAATTTAACAAGCTTTAGTCTAAATAGATCTTTTTAAGGATAAAGAAGTTCCTTCTTCCATTTATCATTTATCTTTTTATAATTTAATCTTTCGTGAATTCTTCCTTCGCCATCTAGCCAAAATTCTACTTCTTCTGGTAATAATCTCCAGCCAGACCAGTGAGGTGGACGTGGAACTTTATTTTGATCTGGGAATTTTTTTTCAAATTCTTTTACCTTTTTTAAAAATGTTTCTCTTTGGTCCAATACCTCTGATTGAGATGATGCCCATGCTCCTATCTTGTTCTTATATGGACGTGAATGAAAATAGTCGTCAGCTTCTTTTGTTGAAACTTCCTTAACTTTTCCGATAGCTCTTACTTGCCGTCTTATACTTTTCCAATGAAAGCACATAGAAGCTTTTTGATTAACTTTTAGTTCAATACCTTTTTTACTATTCAAATTGGTGTAAAAAACAAATCCTTTATCACTAAGCCCTTTAAGCAAAACCATCCTTACATTAGGTTGATTATTTTGGTTTGAGGTTGCAACTGCGACAGCATTAGGATCGTTTATTTCACTTTTCTCTGCTGTAGAAAACCATTTTTTGAACAAATCTATAGGATTGTCTAGTTCTTCAAAGCAAATATCGATACCAAGTGAATTTTTGCCATTTTTTTGATTCATAATTTATTTAAAATAATCTATACATTAATTATCTATGTCTTTTAATACTTTTGGGAAAATATTTAGATTTACAACGTGGGGTGAGTCACACGGCCCTGCTATTGGCTGTGTAATTGACGGTTGTCCACCGAATATACCTTTATCTGAGAATGATATTCAAGGAGATATGGACAGGAGAAGACCGGGTCAATCTAAATTTACCACTCAAAGAAAAGAATCTGACAAAGTAACAATTTTGTCCGGTATTTTTGAAGGTAAAACAACCGGCACACCAATTTCAATTATTATTCATAATGAAGATAAAAGATCAAGAGACTATGAAACAATAAAAAGTAAGTTTAGACCTGGTCATGCTGATTATACTTATTTTAAAAAATACGGCATTAGGGACTACAGGGGTGGTGGAAGGCAATCAGCTAGGGAAACGGCTAGTAGAGTAGCAGCAGGCGCAATAGCAAAAATTGTACTTAAAAAAACGTTAGGTTCAAAATTTAATGTAGTTGGAGCAGTAACACAATTAGGTTTAATGTCTTGCGATAAATCAAACTGGAACGATAAAGAAATAAGAAAAAATCCGTTTTTCTGTCCCGATAAAAATTCTGTAAAACTTTGGGAAAAATATCTATTAGCAGTGAGAAAAGCAGGCTCATCTTGTGGCGCAATAATTGAACTAAGAGCGACTGGGGTTCCAGTAGGTTTAGGGGCACCTATATATTCTAAATTAGATACTGACATTGCAGCAGCGCTGATGAGCATTAATGCAGTCAAAGGTGTAAATATTGGAGCAGGAATGAGTGCAGCTTTTTTAAGTGGAGAAGAAAACTCTGATGAAATAAGAAAAGATTCAAAAGGGATCAAATTTAAATCAAATCAAGCAGGGGGTATTTTAGGTGGAATTTCTTCTGGTCAAGATATAATTGCATCTTTTGCGGTAAAACCAACTTCATCAATCCTAACTAGTAGAAACACTATAGATAAAAAAGGTAAGAATACTAAAATTTCTGTAAAAGGAAGACATGATCCTTGCGTGGGTATAAGAGCAGTGCCGATAGGTGAAGCAATGATGAATTGTGTAATACTAGATCATGTACTAATGCACAGAGCTCAGTGCGATTAATTTGAAATTTTATTTTTATTTTTTGCTAAAATAATATTAGAATTAAGAGTTTCTTTAACTTTGTTAGCTATTGATAAACTGTCTAAACCAGCTAATTCGTACATTTTTTCTGGAGTATCTTGGTCAATAAATATGTCTGGCAGTATCATTGATCTAAATTTCAATCCGCTGTCAAAAACACCTCTATCCGATAACAATTGCATTACATGAGAACCGAACCCACCAATTGATCCCTCTTCGATTGATATTAAGACCTCATGATTAGTTGCGATTTCCATTATTAATTTTTCATCGAGAGGTTTAGCAAATCTTGCATCAACAATTGTACATTCTATTCCATCTTTTAAAAGTTTTTCTGAAGCCCTTCTGCATTCCTCAAGTCTAGTTCCAAAATTTAATAAAGCTACTTTTTTACCTTCTTTAATAATTCTAGCTTTACCAATTTCTAAAATTTCTTTTATAGAAGGTAAGTCAACCCCTAATCCATTTCCCCTGGGATACCTAAAAGCTGAAGGTCTATCATTAATTTGTACTGAAGTATTTATCATCTTTACGAGCTCTGCTTCGTCGCTTGCTGCCATTACAATAAAGTTAGGTAATGTTGACAAATATGTTATATCGAAAGAACCTGCATGAGTTGGCCCGTCAGCACCAACCAAACCTGCTCTATCAATTGCAAATCTTACAGGAAGTGATTGTAGAGCAACATCATGGACTACTTGATCATATGCTCTTTGTAAAAATGTGGAATAAATTGCGGCATAAGGCTTGTAACCTTCAGTTGCTAGTCCAGCAGCAAATGTTACCGCATGCTGTTCAGCTATTCCTACATCAAATGTTCTATCTGGAAATTTTTTTTCAAATAAATTTAACCCTGTGCCAGATGGCATAGCTCCTGTAATTCCTATTATTTTTGTATCTTGTTCAGCATGCTTAATTAAAGTATCTGCAAACACTTTAGTATACGATGGAGTATTATGTTTTGATTTTGATTGCTCCCCAGTAGAAATATTAAATTTTGAAACCCCGTGATATTTATCGCCTGAATTTTCTGCTGGCTCATATCCTTTACCTTTTTGAGTTCTTACGTGAATTAGAACAGGTCCTTGATGCTCAGAGTTCTTTACATTTTCAAAAATTTGAACCAAATTTTCTACGTCGTGGCCATCAATAGGACCAACATAGTAAAATCCTAATTCACTAAATAAAGTACCCCCCGTCACAATATTCCTTAATAAATCCTCCGCTTTACCTGCTTTTTGACTAAATCTTTTAGAAAATGCAGATATCACCATTTTAACAGTTTCTCTAAAACTAAAATATATCTTTCCAGATAATAATTTTGCTAAGTAGTTGCTCATAGCTCCTACTGGCCTAGCAATAGACATATCGTTATCATTCAAAACAACAATTAGATTTGATTTTAAAGCTCCAGCATTATTCATAGCTTCGTATGCCATTCCTGCGCTCATGGCTCCATCTCCAATCACAGCAATTACATTATTTTTATTGTTGGATAATTTTTTTGCTACAGCCATTCCCAAAGTTGAAGAAATAGAAGTTGAACTATGTGCGGCGCCAAATGGATCATACTCACTTTCAGTTCTTTTTGTAAAACCAGATAAACCTCCACCTTTTCTTAAAGTTTTAATACGATCTCTTCTTCCAGTAATTATTTTATGAGGGTAGCATTGGTGGCTTACATCCCAAACTAATTTATCTTTAGGAGTATTAAAGACATAATGTAATGCAACTGTTAATTCTACGACACCCAACCCTGCTCCAAGATGTCCCCCAGTTTCAGAGACTACATCGATTAGTTCGTCTCTTAACTCATTTGAGATTTGTTTTAAATTTTCTTTCTTGAATTTTCTCAAATCTGCAGGAAAATTTATCTGTTTGATTAATCTAACCATTAAAAATTTCTATCTAATATAAATTTTATTGTTTCTGTTAAGTCTTTAGCATCTTTTCCATGTTTTTTTAATTTAAGCAATATATTTTTTTTTAATTTATCTGCATACTTAAATGAATTTTCATATCCAATCAAATTTATCAAAGTCGACTTTCCTTTTTTTCCATCTTTTTTTGTTGGTTTCCCTGTTAATTCTTTAGATCCTTTAATATCCAAGAAATCATCAGCCAATTGGAATAATAAACCTATTTCTTCACCAAGCTTACCAAAAAATATTTTTTCTTTTTTATTTTTGTTTGCAACAATTGCTACTGATTGAAGGCAAAAGTTAAACAATTTTCCAGTTTTTTTTTTTTGCATCTCAATTATTTGGCTAATTTTTTTTGTTTTATTTTCGTATTTTAAATCTAATTCTTGACCTCCAGCTATCCCTGTATGACCAGAACAATTGGCTAATAAATTAATGATTTCATTTCTGTGATTAGATTTAATTGAATTTTGATAATCAGAAATTATTTCAAAAGCTAGAGTTAATAAAGAATTTCCGGCCAAAACAGCAGTTGCTTGTCCAAATTTTTTATGCGTAGAAGGTTTTCCTCTCCTATAATCATCATTATCCATACATGGTAGATCGTCATGTATTAGAGAGTAGGAGTGAATACATTCAACAGCTGAACAAATATTAATAAGTTTTTTTTCTTTTATCTTAAATAATTTTCCTGTATCAAAAATAATTGTTGACCTTATTTTTTTTCCGCCTGATAATACTCCATATTTCATTGGAGCTACTAGAAGAGATTTTTTTTGTTTTTTTATAAAATTAAGCAAAAATTTATCAACTTTTTTGCTGTTCTTTTTTAATTTTTTTTTAATCATCTAAGTTTATTTCTTTCGAATTAGTAAGTTCTTTAGATTTTCTTTTAAATAGAGTTTGAACGTGTTTGTTTAGTTTTATTAATCTTTTATAATCGTTTTCTAAATTGCTTAAATCGAAGTTTTTACTTTCTAGTTTGACTAATATTTCGTCAATTTCATCCCTGGCCTCTTTTAAGGATTTACTTTTGATGTCAGCTGGAATATTTTCATTTTTCATAATTAAATAATAATTACATGATGAAAAAAATATATTCAAATATATATTCATTTAACAAAAAGACACTTAAAAAAACTATTAAATACCTAAAACGTGGTAATATAGCTAGTTTACCAACTGAAACAGTTTACGGATTAGCAGGAAACGCTTACTCGGAGTCAGCAGTTAAAAAAATTTTTAAACTAAAAAAAAGACCTTTAAAAAATCCGTTAATAATTCATTATTTTAATTTAAAGAATATTAAAAAAGACGTAATTTTAAACAAATATTTTTTTAGACTTTACAAAAAATTTAGCCCTGGACCAATCACTTATGTTTTAAAAAAAAATAAAGAGTCAAAAATAAAATCTATAGCTACTGCAAATTTATCTACAATAGCAATTAGATTTCCAAGCCATAATATTATACGAAAGATTCTAAAACATGCTAATTTTCCTCTAGCAATGCCAAGCGCTAATTTTTCATCAAGCTTAAGTCCAATAAAAGCTCAAGATGTATTTGATGAATTTAAAAAAAAAATAAGTTTAATAATTGACGGTGGTCAGTCAAAATTTGGAATTGAGTCAACCGTGATTGACTTAACAGAAAAACCAAAGATTTTGAGGCCAGGTATTATAAGTTCAAAAGATATTAAAAAATGTTTAAATATTACTCTTTCAAAAAAAAAATCGATTATTAAATCACCTGGAATGTTAAAAAAACATTACTCTCCAGGTATACCTGTTATTTTAGGGAAAAAACCAACAAATGTTAATCATGCTTATATAGTATTTGGAAAAAGATTTAGCAATAAAACTAACTATTTTAACTTAAGCAAAAAAGGTAACTTGAAACAAGCAGCAGCTAATCTATACAAAACCATGAGAAAAATTAAAAACTTAGGTTATAAAAAAATTTTTGTGGTAAATATGCCTAACATAGGTCCAGGTATAGCTATAAATGATCGTTTAACAAGAGCGTCAAAATAATGTTTATTCAAATTAGAGACTTAACAAAATATTACGATAAGTATTTAGCAGTAAATAAAATTAACTTTCAGATTGAAAGGAACAAAACCATAGGTTTGCTTGGACCCAATGGATGCGGAAAGACTACTACTATTGGAATGATGTTAGGATTAGTAACACCTTCATTTGGTGAAATTCTAATTGATAATAAGAATATAAATTCATTCAAAAGAGATGAAATTTTAAAAAAATTTAATTTTGCCTCCCCATATGTCGAATTACCAAAAAAACTTACAGTTAAACAAAACCTAGAAATTTATGGACGGCTTTATGGTTTAGAAGATTTAAATAAAAAAATAGAGGAAATTTCAGTAGATTTAGATATTAAAAATTTTTTTAATAGAAAAACTGGAGAACTTTCTTCTGGTCAAAAAAATAGAGTGTCTCTTGCAAAATCTTTGATTAATAAGCCAGAAATATTATTATTAGATGAACCAACTGCGAGTTTAGACCCTGATATTGGAGATTTTATTAGAAGCTATATTCAAGATTATAAAATAAAAAATAAAGTAACTATTCTCCTGGCTTCTCATAATATGAGCGAGGTAGAAAGACTTTGCGATAGTGTAATAATGATGCGACAAGGGAATATTATTGATAAAGGAACTTGTTCTGAGCTAATTCAAAAGCATGGAAGAGGAAATTTAGAAGAAACTTTCTTAAAATTGGCAAGGAGTAAAAATGAATTTTAATAAAATATATGCATTAGGTTTAAGACATTTGTATTTGATAATGAACTCTTTTCCGAGATTATTGGATCTTATTTATTGGCCAACCGTTCAAATTTTTTTATGGGGATTTATCTCTAAGTTTTTTACACTCAGCTCCGATTATTATAGTAACACCGTTGGAATAATTCTTACAGCAGCAATTTTATATGATTTTTTATTTCGAGCCAGTATAAGTTTCAATATGATGTTTCTGGAAGAGATATGGAGTAGAAATTTTACAAATTTATTTATTGCCCCGATAAAAATTAGAGAAATAATTGCTGCTCTGACCTTAACTGCAATTCTTAGAACTCTTATAGGTTTAGTGCCAGCAGTTTTAATTGCAATACCTCTATTTGGGGTCTCAGTTTTAAAATTAGGTATTCCTTTAATTTTTTTACTTATTTCGCTTTATCTATTTGGTATAACTTTAGGATTGCTAGTCACCTCTGGATTACTAAGATATGGACCTTCATTCGAAAACATTGCATGGGCAAGTTTATTTTTTCTAGCTCCTTTGGGATGTATTTATTACCCAATCGAAATACTGCCTCCATTTTTGCAAATAATTGCAAAAATTCTTCCTTTGGTTCATATTTTTGAAGAAATGAGAAATATTTTAATGACTGGTGCAGTAGATTACTCAAATATGGCAAAATCTATTGGGATATCATTAATTTATTTTATTTTAGGTATTTTAATTTTTTATGTTTCATATTTTGGAGCAAAAAAAAGGGGAACATTAATTAACATGGGTGAGTAAAAATGAAATTAATCGATTGTTTTATGTATTTTGATGAAGATTTGATGCTAGAGATAAGATTAAATATTTTAAATAAAGTCGTAGATAAATTTATACTATGTGAGGCAACAAGAGATCACGCTGGTAATGAAAAAAAATTAAAATTTGATAAAAAAAAATTTTCCAATTTTGAAGAAAAAATTGAATATATTGTCGTTGATGATATGCCGTTAGATGTCAAGCCTCAAAAGAAAAATTGGCATGAAAATCACATCAGAGATCAATTTCAAAGAAACGCTCTTAATCGAGGTATAGAAAAATGTGATGCAGACGATTTAATAATGATATCAGATATTGATGAAATTCCAGATCCAGAAAAAATTGAAAAATTTAATATTAAAAATAAATATGCTTGTTTTCTTCAAAAAAATTTTCAATCAAAGATAAATTTGTTAAATATAACAGATAGGTTTTGGGCGGGTACGAAAATTTGCCAAAAAAAATATCTTAAATCTCCACAATGGCTGAGAAACATTAAAACTAAAAAGCGGCCTTTTTGGAAATTTTTAAGTGATAAACAGCCTCAACTTATTGAAGATGGTGGTTGGCATTTTAGTTTTTTGAAAAAGCCAAAAGATATAAAACATAAGATCAATTCTTATTCCCATCAAGAATTTAACACTCCACAATTTACAAATGTAAAAAACATTGAGGAAAGAATCTTAAAAGGTGAAGATTTATTCAATCGAAATATTAAATATAGAGTGATTAAAATTGATGATAATTTTCCAAAGTATATTGTTGAGAACCAAGAGAGATATAAAGATTGGATTGTATGAAATTTGGTGCGCCGGATAGGAGTCGAACCCATAACCTCCGGAGCCGAAATCCGGCGCTCTATCCAGTTGAAGCTACCGGCGCAGTTAATCTCATTTTAAATTAATTTATGAATAACACAATAAAATTCTCAATTAAAAGTATAAATACCGGTGAAAGAGTAGATGTATTCTTATCAAAACATATTGATCGTTTGACTCGTTCAAATATAAAAAAACTAATTCAAAATAAACATCTCTCAATTAATGGAAAAATAATAGTATCGCCATCAACTAAGTTAAAAAGAGAAGATCAATTAAAGTTAAATGTCAAAGAAATATCTAAAGATAATTTAATCCCCAAAAAGATGAATTTAAAAATTATATATGAAGATAAAGACATTTTAATTATTAACAAGCCTAAAGGATTAGTAGTTCACCCAGGAGCTGGAAACTATGAAAATACATTGGCTAATGCACTTGTTTTTAAATATAAAAATGATTTATCTAATTTGAATGGTGAATTGCGTCCTGGAATAGTTCATAGAATAGACAAAAATACAAGCGGTCTATTAGTTATTGCAAAAAATAATTTTTCTCACTCTCGGCTTGGAAAACAATTTAGTAATCATTCCATAAAAAGAAAATACAAATGCTTAATTTGGGGAATTTTGAGACCGATGCATGGTCGAATTGAGAGTCTTATATCTAGGAGTAAAAAAAATAGACAACTAATGACTGTGTCAGAAATTAAGGGGAAAAAAGCTATAACTAATTACAAAACTATTAAAACCTTTTTTTCTAAAGATATACCGAAAATAAGCTTTGTTGAGTGTGATCTTGAAACAGGAAGAACACATCAAATTAGAGTTCATTTTAAATATAAAGGTACCTCAATATTAGGTGATAATAAATATGGAGAAAAACAAGCTAAATTTAAAAAAGTGAACAAGGATTTTTTAGAAAGTTTAAACAATCTTAATGGTCAGGCTCTGCATGCTGCTACACTAGAATTTGATCACCCAACTAAGAATAAAAGGGTTTTTTTTAAATCAAATCTTCCTAAAGATTTTAAAAAAATGCTTGATTTACTTAATAATCTCTCTGGTTGAAAAAAAAATATAAATATATATGTCTTAAATATGAGTGATAAAAATCAAATAACAAATTTACCCTCACCATCTACAGGTGGATTGTCAGTTTATCTGACACAAATAAAAAAATTTCCTATGTTAGATGCAGAGGAAGAGTATATGCTGGCGAAAAATTGGAAAGAAAATGGTAATCTCAAATCTGCACATAAGCTTGTCACTAGTCATTTAAGATTAGTTGCAAAAATAGCCATGGGATATCGAGGTTATGGTCTACCAGTAAACGAATTAATCTCAGAAGGAAATATTGGTCTTATGCAGGCAGTTAAGAAATTTGACCCAGATAAAGGTTTCAGATTAGCAACATACGCAATGTGGTGGATTAAAGCAGCAATACAAGAATATGTTTTAAAATCTTGGAGCCTAGTTAAAATGGGAACAACAACTGCACAAAAAAAACTTTTCTTTAATTTAAAAAAAATCAAAAATCAAATTGCTCCTGGGCAAGAGGGTGATCTAAGAGATGAGCATGTTAACGAAATTTCAAAAAGGTTAGAAGTAGACACCAATGAAGTTGTAAATATGAACAGAAGGTTGATGGGTCAAGAAAAATCTCTTAATGACCCGATAAAACAAGGCGAAACAGAAGAATGGCAAGATTGGTTAGTTGATGAAAATCTTGATCAAGAATTAATTATTTCACAACAACAAGAATATAACGATAAAAAAGAGTTGTTAAATAGTTCATTAAAAATATTGAGCGATAGGGAAAAAGAAATAATTATTGCTAGAAGACTTTCAGAAAATCCCTCTACTTTGGAAGAATTAAGTAAAAAATATAAAATAAGCCGTGAGAGAATTAGACAAATTGAAACGAAAGCTTTTGAAAAGTTACAAAAATCTATGATTAATGCTAGTAAATCTAAAAACTTACTTCCTGCGAACTAATTTTTAAAGGGGTCTTCTATCAATATCGTATCATCTCTCTCGGGACTAGTAGAGATACTAGAAACTTTTGCACAAATAAAATCCTCAAGAGCATAAATATATTTTTTTGCATTTTCAGGCAAATCGCTAAGATTTCTAATTCCTTGAGTTTTTGTCATCCATCCTGGGAAAGATTTATAAATTGGTTTAATTTTAAATTGATCTTCAGATGCTGCTGGAAGATAATCAATTTTTTTTCCATTTAATTCATAACCAATACACATTTTAATTTCTTCTAACTCATCCAAAACATCTAATTTTGTTAAAGCAATTCCATTAATTCCTGAAATTTTGATAGTTTGTCTCACCAAGACTCCATCGAACCATCCACACCTTCTCTTTCTTGCTGTTACTGTACCAAATTCTTTCCCCCTTTTTCCTAAACTTTCTCCAATACTATCTTTTAATTCAGTTGGAAATGGACCACTTCCAACTCTTGTGGTATAGGCTTTGGTTATTCCTAAAATGTAACCAATTTTATCGGGTCCTAATCCAGAACCAGTCGCTGCCATAGCTGGGACTGTATTTGATGAAGTAACATAAGGATATGTGCCATGATCCACATCTAGAAGTATTCCTTGAGCGCCCTCAAATAATATTTTTTTTCTATCTTTTTTATATTCATCTAATTTTAACCAAATGGGTTTAGCAAATTTCAAAATTTTTGGAGCTATTTCAAGTAATTTTTTTTTTAATTCATTTTTTTTAAAAATTTTTTTTTTCAATCCTTTTCTTATAGCATTATGATGCATTAAAACATTTTCGAGTCTCTTATCTAAGTTGGTCTCTGATCTTAAATCCATTACTCTGATTGATCTTCGGCCGACTTTATCTTCATAACAAGGTCCTATGCCTCTTCGAGTTGTTCCTATTTTTCCCTTACCTGCAGCATCTTCTCTAATCTCATCCATTTCTTGATGGAAAGGTAAGATTAGAGAGGCAGATTCTGATATCATAAAATTGTGAGGCGTAATATCTACTCCCTGTTTTTTAATATCTTTTATTTCATCTAAAAGAGCCCAAGGATCTATGACAACTCCATTACCTAGAATGGATATTTTACCGTCTCTGACTACACCTGATGGTAATAGTCTAAGTTTAAATATTTTTTTACCTATTACTAAAGTATGTCCTGCATTATGACCCCCTTGAAAACGGACAACCACATCAGCCTCACTAGATAACCAGTCGACTATTTTGCCCTTACCTTCGTCTCCCCACTGAGACCCTACCACAACAACATTGTGCATTATTTAAAATTTTTTTTCATATTAAATGAATTTAAATGATTAATTGGCCCATTTCCCTTTCCATAGGATAAATTAGATTTTATGGCTTGGTTAACATATTTTATTCCTAACTCACAAGATTTCTTTAGAGGTTTTCCACATGATAAAAATGTTGCAATGGCGCTTGATAATGTGCATCCAGTTCCATGAGTATTTGTGGTTCTAATCTTTTTATTTTTAAATATTTTCAAACATCTCTTATTTAAAAATACATCGTAGATAACTTTTGAGTTCAAATGTCCCCCTTTTATTAAAACATTTTTTGAACCCAAATCTAACAAAATCTTTGCAGCATTAATCATATCTCTAGTATTAGAAATTGTATTTTGAGTTAATACTTCTGCCTCAGGTATATTTGGAGTAATTAAAAGAGCTTGCTTAAGTAATCTATGCTTTAAAGTGTTTATTGCAGAATCATTTATAAGTTTAGTCCCACCCTTAGCAATCATTACAGGGTCTAAGATTATTTTTTTGCTTTTTATTTTATTTAAACATAAAAAAACAGAGTTGATTATATTCGAAGAGTATAACATTCCAATTTTAATTACATCAGGCTTGATGTCTTTACATGTATAAAGAATTTGACTTTTAATTTCCTTGCTTGAGATTGAATTAACAGACTTAACTCCCAAAGTATTTTGTGATGTAATAGCTGTTATTGCAGTCATCGCGTACCCGCCCAGGGCTGTAATTGTTTTTATATCAGCTTGAATACCCGCACCTCCAGACGAGTCAGATCCTGCTATAACTAATATTTTTGATTTTGGTTTCAATTTATTTTATAGATTTTCGAATTATTCTTATACTTTTTGATATTAAATTTTTATCAAGAGACTCCGCCATAATCCTGATTTTTGGTTCAGTACCAGACTTTCTTACTAAAATTCTTCCTTTATTACCCATCAAAACTTTGGCTTTTTTAATAGCATCTTTACATATACGATTATTTATAATCTCTTTATCCTTAACAACTACATTTTCAAGAGTTTGAGGTAAAGGCTTAAAAACATTTAGCAATTCACTAGCTTTTTTATTTTTTCTTAAAGAAAACAATACTTCTAAAGCTACTAGCAAACCATCTCCAGTGGTAGCAAATTTTCCTAATATAATATGACCTGATTGCTCACCACCCAAATTGTAATTTAGTTTTTTCATTCGTTCTTTAACATATCTGTCTCCAACTTTGGATCGAAAAAACTTTATTTTCTCTTTTTTTAAAAAGTTTTCCAGACCATAATTAGACATAAGTGTTCCCACAACACCACCTTTTAAAATTTTTTTTAATTTCCATCTTCTCGCTAGCATGGCAATTATTTGATCTCCATCTATTATTTTTCCCTTTTCATCACACATGATTATTCTGTCAGCATCACCATCAAAAGATATACCTAAATGAGCCTTAAATTTTTTTACAGCAAATTTTATTTTAGAAGGATAAGTTGAACCACATTTTTCGTTAATATTTGTGCCATTTGGATTTACACCAATAGGAATTACTTTTGCACCTAATTCTTTTAATAAAATTGGAGCAGCTTTATAACATGCACCGTTAGCACAATCTAAAACTATCTTTATTCCTTTTAAATTAAAATCTTTTGGAAAATTGTTTTTTAATATTTGTATATATTTTTCATTTCCATCTTCTAATCTTTTTACTCTACCTAAGTATTTAGGATCAGTAAGTTGTTTTGTATTTTTAGCATCTATTAGCTTTTCAATTTTTTTTTCTATTTTATCTGATAATTTCATGCCATCCGGTCCAAATAATTTAAGCCCATTATCATAAAAGGGATTGTGAGAAGCTGTAATCATAATACCCATATTTGCTTTCATTGACTTTGTAAGCATTGCTAAGCCATTAGTAGGGAGAGGACCAAGAGTAAAAACATGCATCCCCCCTGAAACGAGACCTGAAACTAGAGCAGGTTCCAAAGTGTAGCCGGATAGCCTTGTGTCTTTTGCGATTATTGCAACTTGTTTAGTTTTTTTTTGATTTTTAAAATAGTTTCCTGAAGCTAAACCAAATTTAAAAAACTTTTCACCCGTAATATTGCCTTTGTTTACCGTGCCTCTGATTCCATCTGTTCCAAAGTATTTATTTTTCATTGATTAAATAAAATTTTTTCATATACAAGCATGCCTTGCTTTATTTCATTCACATTGTGCACTCTAAATACTTGCACTCCTTGTGACAACAAATAAAGTACTGAAGCTAATGTACCACCAGTTCTATCACTACTGTCGTATTTACCAGAAATTTGATTTATAAATTTCTTTCTTGATGTACCGACTAAAATTGGCAATCCTAGACTATGAAACAAAGAAATTTTAGAAATTAAACTCAAATTATGTTTCAAAGTTTTACCAAAACCTATACCAGGATCTAAAATAATTTGTTTTCCCTTTAATTCATTATTAATCTTTTTTTCAAAAAAATCATAAATATCTAAAAGCACATTTTCATATTTTGGTTTAATTTGCATTGTGCTAGGCGTTCCTTGCATGTGATGTAGAACTTTTGAGACTTTATATTTATTTAAATTAATTAATGACTTCTTGTCATAATTGAAACCTGATACATCATTAATTAAATTTGCACCGTAACAAAGGCTATTAATCATTACTTCTGATTTTCTAGTATCAATTGAAAGGCAAATATTTTTGTATTTTTTTTTAAAATTTTTAATCACGTACTCTATCCGCTGCCATTCATTTCTTTGATTTATTGTTTTTGACCCAGGTCTTGTGGACTCGCCGCCTACATCAATTATTTTTGCACCAGAATCAACCATATTTTTAATATGATTAAATGATTTATTTTTACTATTAAATTTTCCACCATCAGAAAAACTATCTGGTGTTAAATTTAAAATTCCCATTATGGTGGGTTTTGAAAAATTAATATTTTTAATAAAATTTTTTCTTCTAGAAACTATTTTTTTTAAGTTTTTTTTTATTGCAAATCGCTCATTTTTATTAAGTTTTTCAATTTTATTTATTGAGACTATTTTATTACTAATAATTTTTTTATTTCTTTTAAAAATCTCAATTTTATCAAACGCTGTATCTTGTCTACCGCATAATGGATAAGCTTTTTTTTGTTTTATTTTTAATTTTGCAAGATCTCCATAATAAAAATTACACGGACGAGTGTAATATTTAATCATGTTTTTTAGATTGCGGGTTTGGGCTTTAGTCCTAGTGATCCAAGTGCTGACGATGATTTTCCATCATCGTTTTCTTCTTCTTTAAAGGATCTTGTTGGTTTAATATCTTTTAATATTAAATCTCTAATTTCATCGCCAGATAAGGTTTCATAGATTAATAATGCTTTAGCTAACTTATGCAAATCATCGATTTTTGCATTTAAAATGTTTCTTGCTCTTTCATAACCTTTATCAACAATTTTTTTGACCTCATCATCAATCTTTTTAGCGGTATCTTCCGACATATTTTGTTGTTTAGTTACTGATCTGCCTAAAAAAACTTCTTCCTCATTTTCTCCATAAGCAATAGTGCCTAGCTCTGTGCTCATTCCATATTTTGTAACCATGTTTTTTGCCATCTTTGTTACCATCTCAATATCTGAAGAGGCACCGGAAGTTACCTTATCGTGACCAAATATTATCTCCTCTGCAATTCTTCCTCCCATTGCGACTGCTATATCCGCATGCATTTTTTCTCTAGTAACGGATAATTGATCTCTTTCTGGAAGCCGCATGACCATTCCTAAAGCTCTGCCTCTAGGAATAATTGTAGCTTTATGAATTGGATCTGAGGCCTTTTCATTCAATGCAACAATAGCGTGACCGCCTTCATGATAAGCAGTGAGTTTTTTCTCATCCTCAGACATAACTAAAGATCTTCTTTCTGCTCCCATCATAACTTTATCTTTTGCTTCTTCGACATCAGACATAGTTACAACTCTTTTATTTTTTCTAGCAGCTAACAATGCGGACTCGTTGATTAAATTTGCAAGATCTGCTCCTGAAAAACCTGGAGTTCCTCTAGCTATTGTTCTTAATTTTACATCTGGCCCCGTATTAATTTTTTTAATGTGAACTTTTAAAATCGCCTCTCTGCCTATAATGTCTGGATTACCTACAACGACTTGTCTGTCAAATCTTCCGGGTCTCAAAAGTGCAGGATCAAGTACATCAGGTCTGTTGGTGGCTGCAATTAATATAATTCCCTCATTAGTATCGAAGCCATCCATTTCAACAAGTAATTGGTTTAAAGTTTGCTCTCTCTCATCGTTTCCACCTCCTAGTCCTGCCCCTCTGCTTCTTCCCACAGCGTCAATTTCATCTATAAATATAATACAAGGTGAATGTTTTTTACCTTGCTCAAACATATCTCTAACTCTAGAGGCACCAACGCCAACAAACATTTCAACAAAGTCTGAACCCGAAATAGAAAAAAATGGTACATTAGCTTCACCTGCAATAGCTTTTGCTAATAAAGTTTTGCCAGTGCCCGGAGGGCCAATTAAAAGAGCTCCCTTTGGTATCTTGCCGCCCAAACGACTAAATTTTTTTGGATCTTTTAAAAATTCAACTATTTCCTCTACCTCCTCCTTAGCTTCTTCGACACCTGCAACATCGTTAAAAGTTACCTTGCCTTGGGCCTCATTAAGTAACTTAGCCTTAGATCTTCCAAAACCCATCGCTCCGCCTTTTCCACCTTGCATTTGTCTCATAAAAAATATCCATACACCTATAAGTAATAGCATTGGAAACCACGACAGAAGTATTCCCAAAAGTGATGGCATCTTATCTTCTTGTGGCGCAGCTACGATACTTACACCTTTTGAAGAAAGCCTATCTACTAATTCAGGATAATTCGGGGAATATGTAGAAAAAGTTTTGCCGTCTGCTAAAACTCCAGAAATGTTGTTACCTTGGATTTGAACCTCTACTACCCTTCCAGCTTCAACTTCATTTAAAAAATTTGAAAATGGAAGTGATGTTTTTGAAGAATTTATTTTATTGGGATCTTGAAACATATTGAATAGCCCAACTGAAAGTAGAACTATTATGACCCACATAACTAGATTTTTTAAATTCATAATATCTAAATAATCATTATTATTTATTTAACAAGTATATTTTAAAATAAATTTAGTTGTAAATAAGACAAAATATAGCAAAAAATTCAAAAAAGTTACCTTTTCTCAATTTTTACATATAAAATTTGTTTTCTTATTGAAAATAAGCAACCTCCAAGTGTTAAAATTCTTAGTTTTTCACTTTCTAAATTTTTAATCAAATTAAGTACTTTTTTTGATCTCGGATTGTAATAGTTATTTTTTAAAATTTTTATAGAATCGTTAATTACTCTAATCTTTAGTTCGTCGTTTAAATTTTGAAATTTTTTTAAATTAATGCATATTTGGTTTTTATTTTTTTTTATAATTTCTTTTGAAATATTAAGATAGTATTCATCCAATGTTGATCTGCTCGCTGCTAAGTTATTTATAGATTTGATTATTTGATCATAATTTATACCACTTTGTTTTAAAGGTTTTTTTAAGCCTCTTACTTTAGTTCTAAGATATTTTCTATTTTTGTTAGATGGGTCATAAAAATATTTACCAAATATTTTTTTTGTAATACTTATCAAATATTTTTTTTTTACATTTAATAAAGGCCTTAATAGTTTAATACCGCCACCTAAATTGCTAACTAATTTCATTCCTGATAGACCAGTCAAACCGCTCCCCCTAGATAATCTTATAAAAAAAGTCTCTACTTGATCTTCAAGGTTATGTGCAGTAATCAAAATTTTAGCTTTTTTTTTATTACAATAATCAGTCAACATCTTGTATCTTATTTCTCTAGCTTTGCTTTGAATATTTGTTTTAATTTTTGATTTATTTGTTAAAACTTCTAATCTAATATCATTTTTTCGAAGTAATGTTTTTACACTTTTAGCTTCTTCAGAAGATTTATTTCGAATATTATGATTGACTAAAACGTAATAAAATTTAAGTTTTTTTTTTAAATTAAAAGCTTTTGATAAAGCAACAAGAGCCAAACTATCTGCACCACCTGAAACCGCTACAACGCATGGATATTTTTTATAAAAGTTTAATTTTTTTTCAAAATTAAAATATACCACCGATAAATCTTTATAATCCTTGAAGGAATTTTTAAGAATTACACTTGAATTTTTTTTGCTCATATTGAGCTTTTTGTAACACAGACTTGCTAGCTTTTGGGTATTCTTTTTTCAATCCAATTATCATTTTACAACCTTGATCTTTTTCACCAAGTTGCACCATAGTTATTCCTAACTTTAATAAATTATCGGGAGCTTTTTTACTTTTTGGATAATTTTGATAACCATCTAAATAAGCAGTAGCTGCATCTGAGTATAATTGTCTAATTCTGAAAGTTTCTCCATACCAGTATTGAGCGCTACCTGCCAAGTCATGGTCTTTATTTTTATCAATAAATTCTCTTAATGCAAATTCAGCGGTCTCATAATCTCCAATTTTCATAAAACTCACAGCAAAATCATACTGCTCAGGTGGTGACTTATCAGGAAGTAAAGATTCTTTTTTCTCTGGCTCTTCGGTAATAACTGTTTGAGCGCTTTCAACAGAATTTATAGTTTGTTGAGTAGGCAAGTTTGATGTTTGATAACCGGGGTTAGCACCAAAGTCTTGTGGTTTACTTGTGCCAGGTAAATTTTCTTGTTTATTTTTGGATGTTGGACTTGTATCAGTTTCAAGATCAGAAAATCTTAATTGCGTGTCAGATTGTATTTTTGTTACCCGAGATGATAATTTATCTAATTTAAAATTTACCTCTTCAAATCTATTTGTTAACTCTCTAAACTGATCTTCTATCTCATTTAATTTTAAAAGGTGTTTTGTCAAAATGTCTTCATTTAATCCATCTGTATTATTTAAGTTAGATTTTGAATTATTAGAAACATTTGACTCTTGATATACAGCCTTCTCTAATGTTTTAAGATCTTTTGTAATTACTTGTATTTGATCTGATATAGCCTTTAAATAAATCTCTTCTTCCTCAGCAGTTAATGAATTGAAAATAAAAAATGGAAGAATAAATAAGTACAAGCTTAAAAATTTTTTGCTTTTCAACATTATTCTTTTTTATTTGGATATAATGGCAAAAAAAAGACCCTTGGATATGAATATCTAAGGGTCTTTAAAGCTTTAAAATTAATTTACTTTTACTGTTACAGATCTTCTATTTTGAGACCAAGAGATAGGAGAAGATTTTGGATTAACCGGTTTTTCTTTTCCATAACTAATTACTGAAATTCTCTTACCAGAAATTCCGTAAGTCATTAAATAATCTCTAGCTGCATTTGCTCTACGTTCTCCTAATGCCAAGTTATACTCTCTAGTTCCTCTTTCGTCAGCATGACCTTCAATTGTAACATTAAGATTTTTATTCTTTCTTAAGTATGTTGCTTGTTTTCGAAGCGTTTCTCTAGATTTAGTTGTTAGAGAAGATTTGTTTGTAGCAAAAAATACTCTATCAGGCACACCTGATGCAAGATATTCGACTGTTTCTTTTCCAGTATAAACGTCTCCATCGATATCAGCTGATTTCTTAGCTGTGGAACAAGCACTAAGCAGTAAAGTAGTAAAAACTACTAAAAGTATATTTTTTAAATTCGTTTCTAATTTCATTTTTTCCCCTAGGTTCATTGTGGTTATTTCAAATTATTTATGTTTATTCAAGCATATTTTACATAAATTTTAAGCTTACTTAGATAATAAAGAGGACCAAGATGGGTCGGAGGCATCCGTTTTCGTACTAAGTTTCCTCTCGTTATAGCCTGTAATATCTATAGACCATAATTTTGCAGAAAATCCCTCACCTCTATCCCCTGCTTTAGTCTCTCGATAAAATACTAAAACTCTCCCATTAGGTGACCAGGACGGAGCTTCTTGATAATAATTTTCTGTAAGTAATCTTTCTCCCGTACCGTCAATTCTCATGACGCCAATATAAAATCTACCTTTATGCATTTTAGTAAATGCTATTAAGTCTCCTCTTGGAGACCATACTGGAGTACCATAGATCCCTTTACCAAAAGTTATTCTTTTAACATTGCTACCATCACTTCTCATAACATAAATTTGCTGAAGTCCACTTCTGTCAGAGTTAAATGCTATAAATTTCCCATCTGGTGAAAAAGATGGTGAAGTATCTATTGATGAATGCTCAGTAATTCTTTCAACTATTCTTGTTTCTAATTCCATTGTATATATATCTGAGTTACCATCCTTAGCAAAACTCATTATTATTTTTTTTCCAT
Source organism: uncultured Pelagibacteraceae bacterium (assembly GCA_902589305.1). Taxonomy (GTDB): domain Bacteria; phylum Pseudomonadota; class Alphaproteobacteria; order Pelagibacterales; family Pelagibacteraceae; genus Pelagilacustribacter. The sequence continues at coordinate 4,153 of CACISL010000002.1, read as the reverse complement.
TTGGTGAAAATCGTGGAGCAAAAGTCATACCAGGAAAATTTCCAACAACTTCTTGTGTGCCAGTTTCAATATCTAATAGGTATACTCTTGGCATGTTTCTAAAATATGACATGTAAGTTACCATTTGATTTGTTGGATTAAATCTTGGAGTTAAAACTAATTCATTACCCAATGTAAGGTATTTTGTATTAAATCCATCTTGATCCATAATAGCTAGTTTTTTTATTCTTTGGTTTTTTGGTCCACTTTCGGCAACATATATAATTCTTGTATCAAAGTATCCTTCTTCTCCAGTTAGTCTTTCATAAATTTTATCAGAAATAATATGTGCTACTCTTCTCCAATTTGAAGGGGTAGTTGTAAATGCCAATGCTGTCATTTCCTGAGCGGCTGTTAAATCCCAAAGTCTAAATTCTACTTTTAATTTTTCATCTTTTATTAACAGTTTGCCAGTTACTAAAGCTTGAGCTTTTATTAATCGCCAATCTTCAAACCGCGGTTTTAAATGGGCAATATCGGGTTTCTGCACAAAAGCTTCTTTTTTGAGTGGGTTAAACAAACCTGTACTTTTAAAATTTTTTTCAATTATTTCTGCAATTTCGTCACCTAAATTTTTAATCTTTAAATCTTTGAAATTTTCAGATTTTATATCTACATGAAGAGGTGAAACTGCTATTGGTAGAGGATCTAGATTACCTCTTGTAATATCAACTTCGATTAAAGCGCTTGTATGACTGAAAAATAAAAAATTTAAAAATAAAGAAATAATAATTTTTTTCACACTATCCTTTTAACATTTCAGTTGGGTTAAAATTTAATTGAAGATCTTTCCATTTTTTGTATCCTGTTGGTGGAACTTTTAAAGGCTGACATAATCTTACAGCTCTTAAAGCGCTTTCAGCTAAAACTTTGTAAAATTTTTGTCCAGGTTTGTTCATACGTTCGTGATCTAATATTTCTGATTTCATGATTGTTCCATCTTTTTTTAGTTCTAATTTAATTCTTACTAATAAATTTTGATCATAAGGTAAACCTAAAGGAATACTCCAGCATCCAAAAATTTGAGCTTTTAAAGCATCTTCCTCTGATAAAGTTAAACCAGTGGCAAAAGAGTTTTTTTGATTGCTTTGAGTAATCTTATTCTTTTTATTTTCTTGGACAGCTTCAACCTCTTTTGCTTTATCAATTAAAGCTGCAATTTGATTTGTATCAATTAGCTCTTTTTTTTCAAATTCAGATGATTGTCTTATTTGTGGTTTTATCTCCTCTGGGTTTTGTTTTTTTTTTACTATTTTTTTTTCCTCTTTTTGCTCTTTGGGTAATGGAATTCTATCAGGTTTTTCTTTAGCTTTCGCAGCAGGAGGAGCTTGCTCTGATACTACTCTTTCCTCTTTTTTTTTAGTTTTTTCTATGATCTTTCTTGCTTTAGGAGCGTAAGGTATATTTGTTTTATCAGAAATTTGAATCAATTCAACAGATACTATTGGGGGTAAATCAATTGGTTCTCTTAGCATAAAAGGCAAGCTCAGCACAGTGAGCAATATCATTACTGAATGAAATGTGATTGAATAAAATAAACTTTTTAACATATTTCATCCTAATTTTTGTAAGGCTCAGATATAAGAGCTACTTTAGAAAATCCAGCTCCAGATAAAGTTCCCATAACTTCTAAAACTCTACCATAATTAATATTTTTATCTCCTCTTACATAAATTCTTGTATCGGTTCTATTTTTAGCAATAGCTAACAATTTTGGTACCATTTTTTGATAAGTTACTTGATGTTCTTGAATATAAATCTCTCCCTTAGAATTAATACTTATTGTTAATGGTTCCTGGTCATCTGGTAAAGAGTCAGCCGCAGACTCTGGTAAATCTACTTGTACGCCAACGGTTAGCAAAGGTGCCGTAACCATAAATATTATTAACAAAACAAGCATTACATCAACAAAAGGTGTAACATTAATTTCACTCATTGGTTCATTTTTTGAGTGCTTAAATTTAAATGCCATTATTAAATTATTGATAAAAATCTTTTTGAAAAATTATCAATCTTTGAAAAATATCTTTTAGAATCACTATTAAATTTATTATAAGCCACCACTGCTGGTATCGCTGCCAATAACCCTAATGCAGTAGCAAATAAAGCCTCAGCAATACCTGGAGCTACTATTGCTAAACTAGTGTTTCTTGAGATTGCTATTGATTGAAAAGAATTCATTATACCCCATACTGTTCCAAATAAACCGATGAACGGTGCGGTTGACCCAATAGTTGCTAAATATGTAAAATTTTTTTCAATCTTTTTTAACTCATTATCTGTTGCGATCTCTAAAACTCTTTCAACTCGAGCTGCTTGAATAGCAGATGACTGTCTTTTTGTTTTAATTAATTCAGCCATTGCTGCTTTAAAAATTAATGTAGCTGGATCCTTGGAATTTACAGGAAGATTACTATTAAAACTTTCTGCGGACCTTGATTTCCAAAATTTTTTTTCAAAATCTTCGGTTGATTTATTGATATTCTTGAAGAGTTTAAATTTATCGAAAATTAGTGCCCAAGAAAATATTGAGCTTGCAATAAGTAAAATAATTACAAATTTTACTACAAAGTCAGCTCTTAAAAAAAGGCTCCAAAGCGAAAAATCTGAAGATCCTCCTAAACCAACAATTTGAGTTGCTATATCTTGTTCCATAATTGTTAATTACTTTTAGAATGTGTCATGAATTTGGCGCTATTTATATTAATACTGATTTTTATCGAACAATTTAGTTTCGCTGAAAAATCTTGCTATCAAAATAGCGTCAGATTTATTGACATCTTTTTTCTTTGCCAATTGACCTGAAAGATTGGGATACATTTCAATAGCTTTTGTTCTGCTTGAGTCCTTAGAGGAGTTTATAAGTTCAAAATGTTTTTTCCATTTAGAGGGCCTAACGAAAAAAATAGGTAATCCCAGAGCAGCGCAAACACCTTTGATCGCTCCAAAAGTTTGCCCAAAGTTAAACATACTAGTTACACCCTGTCCGGGCATGGCATTAACTTGCTCAACAACTACCACTATTTCCTCATTTTTTTTCATATTTTGTTTAATTATATTAACTAGTAGAGCGCTATTAAGTTGTCTTTTGTTTTTTTTTCCTTCAGACATTACTGGCATTTCAAATATACTTAGGACTTTTTTATCTTCAAGCACAGCTATTGCCCCACTTAATCCTGGATCTATTCCAATAACTCTCATTTTTTCAACTTTCTAAATTAACGTTAGTGTATACGCTCTGAACATCGTCCAATTCTTCTAGTGAACTTAAAACTTCTATGGTTTTTATATTCTGATCATTATTTAAATTTATATAATTTAGTGCTCTCCATTCAATATTCGAATATGCAAAACTTTCTATGATTTTCTCAAATTCTGATTTTACCTTGTAAAAATTTTCTTTTTCAGTGACTATTTCATAATATTCATTTTTTTTTAAACAATCTTTTGCTCCGAAATTAATAGCTAGTTCAAAAGCTTTTTCCTCACTAATTTTTTCTTTCTTAATACGAATTATTCCACAATTTTCAAATAGGTGCGATGTCGATCCAGTTTCGCCAAGTCTTCCACCATTTTTTTGTAAAATTGTTCTAATACTTGCTGCTGATCTATTTTTATTGTCTGTTAGTGTTTCAATTATAAGCGCCGAATTGAACGGTCCAAAACCTTCATATCTTAGATTTTCATAACTTTTATTTCCTGATATTTCAGATTTACTAATTGCTCTTGAAATATTATCTTTGGGCATGTTGGCTTGTTTAGCAGCCTGAATTGCTGCTCTAAGTCTATGATTCATATCAGGATCTTTATCACCTAACTTTGCTGCAACAGTAATTTCTCTCGAAAGTTTTGAAAATATCTTAGACCTTTCCTTATCAGCTCTACCTTTTTTATGTTTTATACCTGCCCAATGAGAATGTCCTGCCATAACTATTTTTCTAAAGAACCTCCTTTGATTATTCTAAAAACTTTTTTTGCTAACCCCGTATTATTATCTGCATCTATTATAATTCCCGACAATGTGCCCTCGCCATCAGCAGGAAAATGTTTTTCTGCATCTTTATCTTTAAAGAATCTTTTTAAAGAATTCTCTTTATTCATACCTATTACTGAG
>CACISL010000001.1 GCA_902589305.1 uncultured Pelagibacteraceae bacterium | reverse complement strand
GGTGATTAAAATAATTCAAAGTGGTAAACAAGTTGTTTTTGTTTCAGGACATTTTGCAAATTTTGAATTAATGTCTATGGAAATTACTAAAAGAGATATAAAACTTGCAACAATATATAGACCTTTAAATAATATTTTTTTAAATCCTTTAATGGAATATTTGAGACGAAAATATATTTGTAAAAATCAAATAAAAAAGGGTGTTAATGGTTTGCGAGACGCAATTAATTATATTAAAAAAGGTTATAATATCGCTTTGATGATAGATCAAAGATTAAGTGAAGGTGAAGAAATAAGTTTTTTTGGAAAAAAAGCTAAAACCACAACCCTGCCCGCGCAATTAGCATTAAAATATAATTTATCAATTATCCCAGTTTTTATCCAAAGAAAAAATAAAGAAAAATTTGAAATAGAGTTTTTAGATCAAATAGAAGTAAATAAATACAAAGATAAAGTTGAACTTTCAAAAAAATTAAATGAAGTTTTAGAAAAAATGATTATAAAAAATCCCAATCAATGGATTTGGACACATAATAGATGGAAATAGGAATTTTTATTTTTTTAAATTTTTATATCTTTCGTTAACCTCTTTAGGTGAATAATAGGCCTCTTGAAGATCTACATTCCAATAATTAAGTTCATTTAGAGATATTTTTTGTCCAGAAATAGCACATAAAACATAATCGCCTTCCTCAATAATTTCAAAAGAATTGTGTTTAAAAACAAGTTTAGCTTTTTTTTTATACATCAATGAACTATACAATATATCTTTTAAGATGAATATTGGATTAATAGGAAGCGGTGGAAGAGAACATGCTTTATGTCAAAAAATCTGCAGTTCAAAATTATCAAAAAAAGTATTCTGCTTTCCTGGAAATGCAGGAACCTATAAAATTGCAAAAAATATTAATATAGATATTCTAAATTTTCAAAAATTATTAAAATACATAAAGTTCTATAAGATTGAGTTAGTTGTCGTTGGTCCAGAAGAGCCATTAGTAAGGGGTATAACCGATTTTTTAAAGAAACATAAAATTAAAGTTTTTGGCCCTACGAAATATGCATCAAAATTAGAGGGTTCAAAAATATTTATGAAGAAATTATGTAAAAAAAATAACATACCAACTGCAAATTATAAGACTTGTGAGAATGAAAAAGATGTTAAAAAATTTATAAAAGAAAACAAATTACCTCTAGTAGTTAAAGCTGATGGACTTGCAGCTGGCAAAGGTGTAACTATTTGTAAAACAGAAAAACAAGTTTTAAAAGTTTCTAATGAAATATTTAAGGGAAAATTTAAGTCATCAAAAAAAATTGTCTTAGAGGAATTTTTAAGTGGTGAGGAAGCTAGCTACTTTGTAATTGTAGATAAAAAAAATTTCAAATTTTTTGGCACAGCACAAGATCACAAACGCGTTGGAGAAAATGACACAGGGCCTAATACAGGAGGAATGGGAGCTTACTCACCTGCGCCCATAATTCATAAAAAGCTAGAAAGAAAAATTATTAAAAGAATAATAAAACCAACTTTAGAAGCACTGAAAAAAGAAAATCATCCATATCAAGGTTTTCTCTACGTGGGTTTAATGATAAAAAATAATGATCCTTATCTAATCGAATTTAATGTAAGAATGGGAGATCCTGAGTGTCAGGCAATCTTGCCTCGTCTGAAATCTGACATTGTTGAAATTATAAATAACACAACAAAAAATAAATTAAAAGAAACATCTATTAGGTGGAAAAAAGAAAAAAGTATGTCAATAGTTTTATGCACAAAAGGATATCCAGGAAATTACAAAAAAAATTTAAAGATAGATAATTTAGAAAATATTAAATTAGAAAAATACGATAAAATTTTTCATGCTGGTACTAAATTTGAAAATGAAAAATATTTTTCTAATGGAGGTAGAGTTTTAAACGTAACCTCACTAGGTAAAAGTTTTATTTTAATAAGAAAAAAAATTTTAAAATTATTGAAAATAATAAATTGGAAACATGGTTTTTACAGAAAAGATATTGGATGGAAGGTAATCAAAAAAAATGCGAATTATAAGTGGTAAATTAAAAGGGCGATCAATTCAGTTTATAAAAAATAAAATTACAAGACCATTAAAGGACTCGGTAAGAGAAAATATTTTCAATATACTTTCCCACTCGAGCGAAATCAATATTCCAATAAAAAACTCAAATATTCTTGATCTTTATTCAGGTGTAGGTTCTTTTGGTCTAGAATGTATATCTAGGGAAGCAAATTTTGTTAGATTTGTAGAAAAGAATCCTGAAACAGTAAATATATTAAAAAAAAATTTAATTAAATTATCAATTTTAGATAAAGCAAATGTAGTTAGTAACGAAATAGAAAATATAAAATATTGGAATGAAAAAGAAAAATATAATATTTTTTTTTTTGATCCTCCTTTTCAAGATAAAAATTTTTTAGAAATTTTAAAAATAATAAAAAAAAATAAGATCTTCTTAAACAAGCATATTGTTATTATTCATAGAGAGAGAAAAACAGATGAAAATTACTTAAATATACTTAAAATATTGTTTATAAAATTTTACGGAAGATCAAAAATAATATTTGGTAAGTTTAATTGAGGGATTTTTGCGTAAAATATTTTACTTGCTCAACAGAGGGTTGGGTAAATGGATTAATTTTTATTAAGTTTCCAACTATTATTGTTTCTAGAATAAAGTAAGTAAATAATTCGCTAAGCATTTCTTCATTTAAATTTTTTATTTTGAATTCTCTAAAGGATATCTTGTTTTTAACGAGTGCTTTTCTTAAAGCATCTTTTTGTACAAACTTAATAACGCTTAATTTCTTCTTATGTAAATATGCTAATTTTTTTGAGTATTTTTTTGATTTTAACTTAATATCTGATTTTGATTGAACACTAAATATATGAAAAAAGTTGTTTTTAGGTCCATCCAAGTAGAGTTGAAGTAAACTATGGTGATCCTTTGGCACATTGGAAACAAAAGGTAAAAAACCCTTTCCTTTTTTTCCTAAGCTTTCAGCAATAAGCTGCTGACACCAAGAAAAAAATTTTTTTAATTTAGGCTCATAATTAAGAAAAATTAAGTTCGAGTACTTTTTTTTAATTAAAATACAAGCTAGTTTAACACAGCTATCCTTCAAAAATTTTTTCTCTTTTAAATCAAAATTTTTTTTAATATTTTTCCTCAATTTTTCTATATTTATCCCCATTAAATAAGCAGGTACTAGACCGACCTCTGATAAGACTGAGAATCTTCCTCCGATATTTTTCTTATGTTCTATGTGAAATAAGTTAAATCTTTTTGCAATATTTGAAATAATATTATCCTTTATTTCAGAAATTAAAATTATGTTAGTGCTATTTCTTTTTATTATATTAAAAGAAAGTAAATTAGATATTGTTTCAATAGTGTTACCGGATTTAGAGATTATGATAAATACTGTTTTATTTATTTTTATTTTTTTCTTAAAGTCTAGAATTTTCTCAATGTCAATATTGTTAAAAAAATAAACCTTTTTTTTTATTTTTTTTCTAAAAACTTCATAAATAGCTTCAGAACCTAAAACTGACCCCCCCATACCAATGATGGCAATATTTTTAAATTTCTTAAATTTTTTTAAATCACTTTTTTTAAAATTAAAAATATAGTTATCACTCAATAAGTTAAAAAATGTGTTTTCAAGATTTATACCATATTTAATGTCTTCGTAAACTTGGTTAAAATTTTTATTAAGCTTTTTTATTAATCTTTCATTTAATACATTTTTCTGAAATTGATTTATCTTGATTAAATTTTTCACTTTCTTATTTTTTCTAATAACGACTCCTCAGTTGATGAGCTTGCATTATCATTGTTTTCAACTCTAGGAGCTTTTAAAATGCTCTTAATGTTTTCTTGTTCATTACTTTGAATTTGTTCTTTACTTCCAGGTTTTGGAATCTTGTCGTAATCAGGTGGTAAAACTAATGGTGCACGTTTTTTTACTAAAAATTCGTCAGTGCTTTTTACTTTCTCATTTCTTAATACCTTACCTGCATCATTGAGTCCTCCGCATGAAGTTAAAAATAACACAAAAACTAATGATAAATTTATCTTTCTCATTTTTTCTTTTTTATTAGAAAATCTTTCAATAAAAAAGCAATTATACCTATAGTTATGAAAATATCTGCTAAATTAAATGTAAACCAATGAAAATTGCCATAATGTATATCAATAAAATCAGGAACTCCTTTAAAAACTAACCTATCATAAAAGTTGCCTAAAGCGCCACCAATTATTATTGAAAATATAATTTTTTCATAATTTTCTAATTTGAAAAAAATTGAGATCAAAATTAAAATTACTATTCCAATAATAAATGTAATTATATTATATATTAGAGTAGACCCAGAACTAAATAATCCAAAACCAATGCCAGTATTCCAAACTAAATCAACATTTATAAAATCATTAATGTAATAAACGCTATCGCTAAAATTATTTATAATGTTAAATTTTAAATACCTATCTAAAAAGAAAAGAATTAATATGATAATTAAAAAATAAAAATTTTCTTTTGATAAAAATTTATTTTTTATTTCTTTAAGATCAAACAAAATATTGACTCTCTATTTTATTGGGCAACTTTCTCTTTCGCATTTTTTTTCTAAAATTTTCCAACATCTTTCACATTTTTGACCTTGAGCCTTTTTTACTTCAATACTGATTTCATCATTATTTGATAATTCTTTTTCTGCTTTTGAAACAATAAAATAATCCTCTAAATCTAATTCATGTAAAAGATCGAATTTGTCTTTTTTTAATGATAATTTAATTTCTGACTCTAAACTTGATCCAATTTCTTTTTTAGCCCGTTTCTCTTCAATTGCAATATTCACTTCTTGTTTAATTTTAAACAGCTTTGACCATTTCCCATTTAATTTATCATTGTTCCAATTAGCTGGAATTTTTACAAAATAATTTTCATGAATACTCTCAGAATTATCTTTATTTACTAAACTAAAGATCTCCTCAGTAGTAAAAACTAAAATAGGAGCGAACCACTTTAGTAGGCTTTCTAAAATTATGTTTAAAACAATTACACAATTTTTTCTTTTTTTTGAATTTATACTATCACAGTAAAGAAGATCTTTTCTTATATCAAAATAAAAAGAGGAAAGATCTAGTGTGCAAAAATTTAACAATTCTTTATAAAGTTTATGAAAATTATAATTTTTCAAATTTTCATCGACAGATTTATTTAATAAAAATAATTTATGTAAAATAAATTGCTCTAATTCATCAAATTCATTTAGTTTTATTTCTTTAAAGTTTTGTTTCTCAAAATTATCTTTTAAATTTCCAAGCATGAATCTAAAAGTATTTCTGATTTTTCTGTAAGATTCTGCGTGTTGTATTAAGATATTTTTATCTATTCTTAAATCTTCTGCATAATCAGATGCTGAAGCCCAAACTCTAAGTATGTCTGCACCATAGTTCTTCAATATTTCTTCCGGGGAGATAACATTACCCATTGATTTAGACATTTTCATACCTTTACCGTCCACAACAAAACCATGTGAAAGAATACTTTTAAATGGTGCTTTGCCTCTAGTTCCGCATGACTCTAATAATGATGAGTGAAACCACCCCCTATGCTGGTCAGATCCTTCTAAATACATGTCTGCTGGCCACTTTAAATCTTTTCTTTTCTCTAAAACAAAAGTGTGTGTTGAACCACTATCAAACCACACTTCAACAATGTCATTAAGTTTTTCATAGTCTTCAGCATTATAATCATCACCTAAAAAAATATTTGCATCATCTGTGAACCAACAATCTGAGCCTTGCTTTTCATAAATAGAGGCAATTCTATCTATAATTTTCTGATCTCTTAATGGCTCTTTTGTTTTTTTATTAATGAATATTGGTAATGGTACTCCCCAAACTCTTTGTCTTGAAACACACCAATCCGGCCTTCCTTCAATCATTGATAGAAGCCTGTCTTTTCCTTTGTTTGGATAAAATACAGTTTCATTTATTGCTTTAACAGCTTTATCTCTAAGTTTATTTTTTTGCATGGATATAAACCATTGAGGTGTTGCTCTATAAATTAGTGGAGCCTTAGATCTCCATGAATGAGGATAACTATGATTAAGTTTATCGTTTTTAAGTAATTGTTTTTGTTCTTTTAGTTTGTCTATAACAATTGGATCAGCCTTAAATACGTGCGTATTTGTGAAATAAGGCACCTCTTTAGTATAAACGCCTGAGTTATCAACTGTATAAAGTGATGGTATATTATTTTTTAAACACAAATTAAAGTCGTCTGGGCCGTGGCTTGGAGCGCAATGAACAATTCCAGTTCCCTGCTCCAAATTAACAAACTGAGCATCTAACATTGGGACATTATATTTAAAACCCATTTTGACAAATGGGTGACTACATACTGTTCCTTTAAATTCAGAGCCCTTAAAGGTTTTTAATTCTTTATAGTTTTTAATTTCACACTCTTTAGTGATTGATTCAATTAAATTTTTTGCGACTACAATTTTCTTGTTTTTAAAATGCTCAAGCTGCTCAATTTCCAAAACTGTGTATTCAATATTGCTGTTAAAAGCTAATGCTTTGTTAGCAGGTATAGTCCAGGGTGTAGTAGTCCAGATTATAATGCTTGAGTCTTTTAGAAAATCTTTGCTAGTCTCCTTTACTTTAAATGCAACATAAATTGTATTTGAAATATGATCCAAATATTCTACTTCTGCATCAGCTAAAGCAGTTTTTTCAACAGTTGACCATAGAACTGGTTTAAATCCTTGATATAAACTTCCATCTAAAAGGAATTTACCTAACTCTCTTACAATTTGAGCTTCTGCCTCGTTACTCATTGTTGAATAATAATTTTCAAAATCTCCAACTACCCCTAATCGTTTAAACTCTTTAATGTGAACTTCGATCCAGTTTTTTGCAAATTCTCTACATTCTTGCCTAAAATCTTTAATGGGCACTTCATCTTTATTTTTTTTCTTTTTTTTATATTGTTCTTCTATCTTCCATTCTATTGGAAGCCCGTGACAATCCCAACCTGGAACATAAACAGAATCTTTTCCATTCATTTGATGAAAACGAGTTATCATATCTTTCAAAATTTTATTTAACGCGGTACCCATATGTATGTGTCCATTCGCATAAGGTGGGCCATCATGAAGAACGAATTTTTCCTTTCCCTTCGACTTCTTTCTAAGCTTTTCAAAAATTTTATTTTTTTCCCATTTCTTCAAAATCTCAGGCTCTTTAAGGGGTAAACTAGCTTTCATAGAAAAAGCTGTCTTAGGAAGTTGTAAGGTATCTTTGGACATTATTTTTTCGCCTGTTTTATATCAAGTTTGATTTGTTTCTTTAAATTTTTCAAATTACTAAATTTTTTTTCGGGTCTTATAAATTTTTTAAAATTAATACTAATTACTTTATTATATAAGTTTTTATTAATTCCAAAGATATTTGTTTCCAATAATAAATTTTGTCCGTTAAATGTTGGCCTATAACCTATATTTGCAATACCATTTTTATAGAAATTCTTACTTTTAACTTTAACAGCGTAAACCCCAAGCTTGGGAACAACATAATCACTTAATTTTAAATTACATGTTGGAAAACCAATTTTACGTCCTCTTCTCTGACCTTTTATTACCTTGCCAATAATACTCCAATTACGGTTTAATAATTTATTTACTTCACCTATTTTACCTAATCTTATTTTTCTTCTTAAAAATGTGGATGAAATTGTTTTATTGTCTTTTTTAAAAGGTTTAGTCACAATATTTTTAAAGTTATATTTTTTCTCAAATTTTTTAAGTGTTTTTATATTTCCTTGCCTTTTAAAACCAAACTTGAAATTTTTGCTTACATACAAATATTTACATTTTGTTTTTTTGAAAATTATTTTATTTATAAACTCTTCTGCTGATTGAGATGAAAAGTTTTTATTGAATTTTATAATAATTAAAAAATCTAATTTAAATTTTTTTAATTGATTTTTTTTTTGTTCTAAAGAATTTATTCTATGATTTTTAATTTTGTTGTTAAAAAACATTACTGGCACTGGTTCGAAAGTCATAACCCCAAACGGTATCTTGTTTTTTTTAGCTTTTTGTTTTGCTTCTTTGATAACTTTTTGATGACCTAAATGTAAACCGTCAAAATTTCCTATTGCTATTACTCCATTTAAGTGTTTTTTTTTTAAATTTAGATTATTGTAAATTTTCATTTTACCATTTTAATTCCTTTTGAAAAAAATTTGCATTAACACTATATTTTTTTAAAAGTGTGTTAAGTTCAGAAAAGTTATTAAATTCTTTCCTGTGCACACCGTTTGTTATAAATACGCAATCTATTTTTAAGTTATTTGCTCCTTTAATGTCTGTTCTTAAATTATCACCAATTGCTAAAACTTTCTCATCTGAGCCAAAACACATATTATAAACCTCTTTGTATGGTTTGCCAAAATAAATAACTTCGCCTCCTAGATCTTCGAAAACTTTTGCAACAGAACCTGCGCATAATTCTTCTACATTGCCCCTATGTACTATTAAATCTGGATTAGTACAAATTAATTTTTTTGAAACATGATTTAATAAAAATTTTTTATAATAATCTAAATCATTATCATAATCATCAAACAATCCAGTGCATAAAATAAAATCACAGCTTTGAAGATCAGTTCTATTATTTTTTACCTTTTCAAATACAGAAATATCTCTAGCTGGCCCAAGATGGTAAAATGTTTTCCCAAATTTTTTTTGGTTTATTGCGTACATTGCTGCTTCACCTGACGTCATGACATGCTTAAGATATTTTTGGTCCATTTTCATTTTAAGTAAAAAGTTAATAACTTTCGAACTAGGTCTTGGTGCGTTAGATAAGAATACTATTTTTTTCGAATTTTTTTTTAATTTGTCTACTGCCTCAACAGCGTTTGGATTAAGATTAACTCCATTATGCATCACCCCCCACAAGTCTATAATAAACGTGTCGTAGTTTTCAAATATATCAGCAAGGTGGTTTAGTTCTCTCAAATTACTTTTTCTCTCCTTTTAATGCTTATTATTACAGTATTTATTGGTATTTTAATGATTTTTGCCTCTTGAAATATAGTAAAAAACTTACCATATCAACACTACATAAAAATTTATAGGAGAAAATACATATGAAATTTAGACCTTTGCACGATCGTGTGCTTATTAAAGTGCTAGACAGTGAAGAAAAAACTGCTGGCGGAATCATCATACCGGACACTGCTAAAGAAAAACCTCAAGAAGGCGAGGTTGTAGCTGTTGGACCGGGTGCCAAAAACGAAGACGGTAAAGTTTCTGCAATGGACGTAAAAGTTGGAGATATAGTTCTTTTCGGAAAATGGTCTGGAACCGAAGTCAAAATTGATGGCAAAGAATATAGCATTATGAAAGAGTCAGACATAATGGGAATTTCAAAGAGTAAAAAATAAACTTTATAGGAGAAAAAAATGGCAAAGATAATTAAATTTGATACCGAAGCGAGATCTAAGATGCTCACTGGAGTAAATACTCTAGCTAATGCTGTTAAAGTAACTTTGGGTCCAAAAGGGCGTAATGTTGTAATGGATAAATCTTACGGTGCTCCAAGAACAACAAAAGATGGTGTTTCTGTTGCTAAAGAAATTGAGCTGGAAGATAAATTTGAAAATATGGGTGCTCAAATGGTGAAAGAAGTTGCTAGTAAAACAAATGATAATGCTGGCGATGGAACTACTACTGCAACAATTTTAACTCAAGCAATTGTAAATGAAGGACTTAAATACGTTACAGCTGGGATGAACCCTATGGATATCAAAAGAGGTATCGACAAAGCTGTTGAGCAAGTAATTGATAAATTAAAAACATCATCAAAAAAAGTTAAAGCTAATGAAGAAGTTGCTCAAGTTGGAACAATTTCAGCAAACGGTGAAAAATCTATTGGTGATATGATTTCAAAAGCTATGCAAAAAGTAGGTAATGAGGGTGTGATTACTGTTGAGGAGGCAAAAGGAGTTGAAACTGAATTGGATGTAGTTGAAGGTATGCAATTTGACAGAGGATATCTCTCTCCTTATTTCGTGACTAATACCGAAAAAATGACAACTGAACTTGAAAACCCATTAGTTCTTTTGGTTGAAAAAAAATTAACAAACTTACAACCAATGGTGCCATTATTAGAGTCAGTGGTTCAAGCTAACAGGCCATTAATGATTATTTCTGAAGATGTTGAAGGTGAAGCTTTAGCAACTTTAGTTGTAAATAAGTTAAGAGGTGGTCTTAAAGTGGTTGCTGTTAAAGCGCCTGGCTTTGGCGATAGAAGAAAAGCTATGTTAGAAGATATCGCTATTCTCACTGGAGGTCAGGTCATTTCAGAAGATCTAGGAATTAAATTAGAAAACGTTAAAATTGGTGATCTTGGTTCTTGTAAAAAAGTAAAAATTGATAAAGAGAACAGTACAATTGTGGCTGGTGAAGGTAAAAAATCTGATATTGAGGCCAGATGTAATCAAATTAGATCTGAAATAAGTGAGACAACATCAGACTACGATAAAGAGAAACTTCAAGAGCGTTTAGCTAAACTTGCTGGTGGTGTTGCCGTAATCAAAGTTGGTGGTGCTACAGAAGTTGAGGTAAAAGAAAGAAAAGATAGAGTTGAGGACGCTCTTAATGCAACTAGAGCTGCTGTCGAAGAAGGCGTGGTAATCGGTGGTGGTTGCGCATTACTTTACGCTGCACAAGATTTAGACGGTGTTAAAGTAAAAGGTGATGACCAAAAAGCGGGTGTCGAAATTGTTAAAAAAGCTCTTCAAGCTCCGATCAGACAAATTACTGCTAACGCAGGTGTTGACGGTTCAGTAGTTGTAGGAAAACTTTTAGATGGTAAAAAAGCTACTCAAGGTTACGATGCTCAGAATGAAGATTATGTAGATATGTTTGCTAAAGGAATTATTGATCCAACTAAAGTTGTAAGGTCAGCACTACAAGATGCCGCTTCAATAGCTGGACTATTGATTACAACCGAAGCAATGATTGCGGATAAACCTGAAGAAAAAGATGCTGGTCCTGCTATGCCTCCAATGGGCGGTGGTATGGGTGGTATGGGTGGTATGGGTGGTATGGGAATGTAAAACGTTTCCTGAACTGAGTCACTCTTGGTGCTAAAGTTTGAAATTTAGAAACCCTCAGAAAGCGACTTCTGGGGGTTTTTTAATTTACCTCTAATTTTTTTGCTATCCTCTGAGCCCATATTTCAGCATTTTTTTCAGTAACTCTTACATCAAAATTTTTTGGCTTAGTAAAAATTTTATTTGTATCTTCAAATCTGCTCGATTTAATTGTATCTACCCAAATTGTAAAATCAGGATTAAATAGTTTTCGTACTTCTGGCGTTGGACAGACGAAATCTACCACTACACTTTGTCCAGATTTAATAAATTCTTCAGCTTTGGATGCCATTCTCACAGCTTGTCTTTTTCTACCTTCATCAGAAAAATCCCAATCATTTGCTTCTTTTCTTACTGCATCTGCGTTGAGCCATTTAGATTTAATTAAAGAAACAAGTTTTTCAGCCAGTGTAGTTTTTCCAGCCCCTGGAAGACCCATAATTAAAATTTTTCTTATCATCAATAATATTCAAATTGTTTCAAATTAATCTTAATAATTTTTTCTAAGTTTTTATTAGATTCTTCAAAATGTTTTTCTAAAATTTCTTTTTGATGATTTGAAATCTTAATATAACCAACTCTTTTTTCTTTTGGTAAAAATAATTTTTTAACAAATCCGAGTTTTTTGTGGAAATTTTCATATAGCTTATTATTCTTTAACCATAAATGAATTTTTCTTACTAATTTATAAGTATTTGAAATTTCTAAATCTTTTGCATTCCACACTTTTTCTCCGTCTTTAATTAGATGATTTTTATTTGTGAATTTATCTTTAAAATTTAAATTTTTTAAAGAAATATTTAAATAATTTTCTAATTTTTTAACATATTCATCAAAGTTCGATGAAAGCTCTTCAATTGGTAATATCATAATATCGGAATTAAATATTTTAATGATTTTTAGTACAAGTTCGTCATAACAGTATATTTGCGATAAGTTTTTTTCAGTGATAATTTTTTCAATAAATTTATCTAATGAACCAAAATTTTTTTTGTGTCGATGATAATTATAGGCAAATGCTGGTGCAATGATATCTGACTGTCTTCTTATGGTTAAAATAAATTTTAAGTTCAATATATATTTCTCATTTAGTTTTTCTGTGATTTCTTTTAAAAGATAAATATTATAGTCTCCAAAATAATTAATTCTGTCAAAAATTACCTCGTCGGATAAAATAAAATTTGAATTTGTGCTTTTCTCAATTTCGTTTTCAAGCTTAATAATATAATTTTTTAAATCATTTTGAACATTAAAAGGATAAATTGGATTAATATCATATTTTGGAACAAAAACTTTATATTGAGCCTCTTTTAAATCATTTTTATCGAAAGGTTTTCCTAAATTAGTAAAATTGATTTTTGAGAAAATCTCATTTTGCAAAAGTGTGGTGCCAGCTTTTCCATATCCAGGGTGTATGAAAAGATTTATTTTTCTCAT
The DNA here is from genome assembly GCA_902589305.1 of uncultured Pelagibacteraceae bacterium. Classification (GTDB taxonomy): domain Bacteria; phylum Pseudomonadota; class Alphaproteobacteria; order Pelagibacterales; family Pelagibacteraceae; genus Pelagilacustribacter. The sequence continues at coordinate 105,211 of CACISL010000001.1, read as the reverse complement.
TTTTCTAAAATTTTAAGTAGATTATCCTTTTTTTTTAACCTTTTTTTTGAAACAAAAATACATGCCATAGATTTTAAAATTAATCCATCTTTTAAAATTCGTAAATTATTATCTGATAATGTTTTACCAGTTGAAGTAATATCAGAAATTATTTCTGAAGAGCCTATAAATGGATAGGTCTCAGTAGCGCCAAGACTAGGTATTAGTTTATACTGCGTTACACCTTTTGAAATTAAAAAATTATTTGTGAGGTTTGGATATTTAGTAGCTACTCTTAATCTTGAATTTCTTTTTGATTTAATATCAAATGCTACTTCCTCTAGATCAGCAATAGTTTGTACATCTATCCAGTCATCTGGTACTGCCAAAACTAAATTAGCAATTCCAAAATTCAGTTTCTTTTTGATTTTAATTTTATCTTGTAAATTTCTCTCTGACTCATTAAGAAGATCTAAACCAGATATACCATAGTCTAATGTTCCATCACCTAGTCTTTGGATAATTTCTTTAGCATGGAGATAAATGATTTGAACATTAGGTTCATTTTCAATTGATGCAAAATAATTTCGCTCTTTCTCATTTTGCAAAATTTTTAAACCATTGTTATCAAAATACGATATTGCTTTATCCTTTAATCTACCTTTGCTCGGTAAACCTATAGTAATTAAATCTTTCATATATTTTTTAAGTTGATTGCTGCTCCAACAGCTGGGATATTCTTTTTTGCACCTAAGCTTTTAAGTAAATCATCATAACGACCACCTCTAGCGATTTCTTTTTTTCCTGAAAATACTTCAAAAACAATCCCGCTATAATACTCAACGTCTCTACCAAAATTAGCGATAAAAATAATATTTTGATTAAGTTTTTTTAGATTAAGAATTGATTTTAAATCTCCAAATATATTTTTTTTTAAATTATTTTTTTTTGTAAAATCTGATAGCTTTATTTCAATGTCTGAAAGCTTACAATTTATTTCTAAAAATGATTTTATAATTTTTACAATTTTATTTCCATTAGTAAATGATCTTGGATCTTTTATTTTTTTTTCAAACCTTCTTAAAATTTCTGAAATTGATCTTCCAGCAATAGCTTTACTCTGATTTAATTTTTTCATTTCTATAAATCTTTTTTTATCTGCATCAAAAGTAACCGCATCAATATCTGTGTTTTTTTCCAATCTTTTTAAAAGTTCCTTAAAATAATTTGGTCTCCAAAAGTGTTTTATTAATCTTAATTTCCATCTTTCGGGCATTTCTAAAGCATTAATTAAACTTTTAAATAAATTAATATCTCCTACTTTGATTTGAATTTTTTTTCTTTTTATCTTTTTTGCAGAACTTAAAATTGTGCTTATAATTTTAAAATCGTCCTGAATTTGATTTTTTGATCCTAGGATTTCAATGCCTAATTGATCATTTATAAAATCAGATCCTTTTTTGTTAGATCTTCTGTAAGCCTGTCCAGAATAATAGATTTTTGATGATGTTTTTTTTTGTAAGAAACTAATGCATGAAGCTACAGTTAAATCAGGCCTTAAACACATCGTTTTCCCATCCTCTCTTTTAAAAGTAAGCATGGAACTTCTAAATTTTTCTCCAGACCTTTCAATTATATAATCTGAGTCTAAAAGAACATCAGGTTCTGACAAAACAAAACCGTTACTCTTAAAAGTCTTTATAATAGTTTCAGATAATTTTTTTGATTTCATTTACTAGTTCTTTAATTTCAATTGATTTTTCTTTACCAGAGCTAAGATCTCTTAGCGTCGGTTTACCTGACTTAATTTCAGTATCACCATACAGAATAACAGCAGGTGATTTAATTTTATTAGCATACTCCATTTGTTTTTTTAATTTATTTTCTCCAGGATAAATTTCTGTGCTAATACCAGCTTTTCTCAATATGGATTGTACATTAATATACTCTTTCATCGAATTTTTATCAAAAACACAAATCACGACAGGTTTATATTGTTTAACTTTAAATTCTTTTTTTTGCATTAAAGCATAGACTAATCTATCTATACCGATTGAAATACCTGTTGCTGGGGCATCATAATTACCAAAATTATTAACTAGATTATCATATCTACCTCCACCACCTACGGAACCGAATTGGATAACCTGATTTTTATTATTTGTTACATCAAATTTTAAATTCACTTCAAATATTGGACCAGTATAATATTCTAGCCCTCTAATAATTGATGGATCAAATTCAAAATTGTCAAAATTGTAATCTTGAAAAATTTTAAAAATCTCAACTAGATCTTCTGTTTCAGGTGATTTTTTTTTTAGCTCTTCTTGTATTATTTTAATATCTTTAGTTTTTAAATTTGCACCTTTTGTAAAATCACCAGATTTATCTTTTCTTCCTGCACCTAACAGTTCATTTACACCGTTCCAACCAAGTCTATCAATTTTATCTAAAGCTCTTAAAACTATGAGTTTCTGTTTACTGTCTGTAATATTTAATTTTTTAAATAATTCTTCAGTTATTTTCCTTGAAGAAATTTTTATTGCATAATCTGTTTTAGCTAAACCGCACTTTTCAAGAATTTCTGATATCATCACACATAATTCCGCATCGGCTTGTAAACTTTTTGTTCCTACATAATCTGCATCGAATTGTAAAAATTCCCTAAATCTCCCTGGTCCAGGTTTTTCATTTCTCCATACTCTTCCCAGTTGATATCTCTTAAATGGTTTAGGAATTTCTAAATAATTTTTTGCAACATACCTTGCTAGCGGTGCTGTAAGATCATATCTTAAAGACAGCCACTTATTTTCATCCTTAAATGAAAATACACCTTCATCGGGTCTATCTTTATCAGGTAAAAATTTTCCAATACTATCTGAATACTCAAAACTTGGCGTTTCAAGATATTGAAAACCATATTTAATCATAACTTCTTTAATATTAGAAATTATAAAATCACGTACGAGTAATTCTCTTTCTTGCCTGTCTACAAACCCTAATGGAAGTTCTTTAGAAGGTTTGCTATTTTTTTCTTTTATCATTTTTTGGTACAGCAGGGTGGATTCGAACCACCGACCCCTAGTTCCACAAACTAGTGCTCTAACCTACTGAGCTACTGCTGCATCCCTATTATTTTTATCTTAATTTTAATTAAATTTATATATTTTTGATTATAAGCTAAGCAATAGCCTAGCGTGCATTCTGTGAGAATGTGATCTTAAAATTGAAATGTCTATCTTTTTTATAATCATGATTCTCTATTTAGAAAATAATTGTGACTTTTTCAAGATGAAATTAGCGGGACAATAAAAATAGTAAAGACTAAAGTTAATGTCCCGATAATCAGTGATTTTGGAAATTTAGATTAAGATGTTTTCTGCAGTTTAACTGCTGAAGGACCTTTTTCTGTGCTCTCCACTTCAAACGTTAACTCATCACCCTCGTTTAAATACTTTAAACCAGCTTCTCTTACTGCAGAAGAATGGACGAACACGTCTTTTTCTTTGTCTTCTCTTTCAATGAAACCATATCCTTTAGTTCCGTTGAACCACTTTACTTTACCTTTTAGTGTACTCATAGTTACTTTTTTTCCTTATTATTGTTTACTTCGACTAACTTTTAGCTAGTCTTATGCACCTTTAATAGACTTGATCAATGAAAGTCAATAGAAGAATTATTAAATTTGACGCAATTGTTTTTTTGCAACAATATCTAATATAATACCGCTATAAGGCTCGTTATTGCTACTAGGCATAGGCCGATATAAACATATCTGTTTTTTGAAATATGTGATTTAAATTTCCTTATATCTGAGTCTTTATAACTTAAGCCACCATCGTTTAGACTAGATAACTTATTAAAACCTTGTTCTCTACCAATTTGCAAAAATTTAGATTTCCTATGATCATAGATTTGATTTTTGTTATAGTTTTCGAAATACTTTAAATTTTTAATTATAGAATGCTTTATATCAGCTGCAATACTATCAGGGTCTCTGTGTGCCCCTCCTAAAGGCTCTGGTATTAGTTCATCAATTATCTTTAATTTCAATAAATCTTTTGCAGTAAGTTTCATCGCTTCAGCAGCTTGTAGGGATTTACTCGGATCTCGCCATAATATTGATGCACACCCTTCAGGAGAAATTACTGAGTAAATAGAATTTTCTAACATTATTACTTTATTTGATGATGCTAAGGCGATAGCTCCTCCAGATCCTCCTTCTCCAATAATTATAGATATATTAGGTACAGTTAAAGACATACAGCACTCAATAGAATTTGCTATGGCTGAAGCTTGACCTCTTTGTTCAGCTCCTAAACCTGGATATGCTCCCGGGGTATCTATAAAACTAATTACAGGTATCTGAAATCTATCAGCTAGCTTCATTAGCCGGATACATTTTCTGTATCCCTCAGGACGCATCATTCCAAAATTTCTCTCGATTCTACTATTTAAATCTTCACCTTTTTCCTGTCCAATAATTAAAACTGATTTATTTTCTATTAATCCAAATCCTGCAATAACTGATTTATCGTCGCCAAAATATCTATCGCCAGATAAAAGCGTAAATTGAGAAAATATTTTTTTTATATAAAAATTTGCTTTTGGACGGTCCTCGTGTCTTGCAACTTGAGTTTTCTGCCAACTATTAAGATTTGAATAAATTTCCTCTAGTTTTTGATTAATTTCTTGTTGAGTATTTTTTATTTTATTTGTATCTACTTCAGATATACCCTCAGAACCAAAAGGGCTTTTTAAACTATCAACTTCTTCCTCTAATGCCTTGATTTCTTTTTCAAAATCTAAATAATTTTTCATACAAAATGATACAATAATACTAGTATTATTATATTATAAAATATTGTAAAAATCAGCTCATTATGAAAGTTATAGATAAAAATGGCCTTAAAATAAGTTCAGCTCTCTTTGAGTTTATTAACAATGAGGTTATTCCTGGTACAAAAATTGATATTGAGGATTTTTGGAGTAGATTTTCAAATATAGTTCACGAATTATCACCAATTAACAAAGCCCTAATTCAAAAAAGAGAAACTATACAAAAAAGAATAGATGAGTGGCACAGATCCAATAAAGGAAAAGATTTTAATAAAATTGAGTATGTGGCTTTTTTAAAGTCTATTGGTTATTTGGTTGATGAAGAAAAAAATTTTAGTATAGAAACTACCGAAGTTGATCAGGAGATAACATCTGTTGCAGGACCACAACTAGTAGTGCCAGTCGACAATGCAAGATATGCTCTAAATGCAGCTAATGCGCGTTGGGGAAGTCTGTACGATGCATTATACGGCGCTGATGTAATTCCAGGTAAATATGGTAAAAACTGGGATAAAGAAAGGGCTATTAAGGTAATAAATTTTGTAAGAAATTTTTTTGATGAGAACTTCCCTTTATCAGAAACTAGCTGGAAAGAGATTTCAAAAATTCAAATAGAGAAAGATAAATTAGTATTATTTGCTGGTTCAAAAAAAGATCACCTGAAAAATAATAATCAATTTGTCGGTTTTAACGGAGAAAAAGATAATCCAAGTTCAATTTTAATAAAGAATAATAATCTTCATATAGATATTGTGATCAACTCAAACACAGAAGTTGGGAGAATTGACATAGCCAATATATCAGATGTAATAGCAGAATCAGCTTTATCTACAATAGTTGATAATGAAGACTCTGTTGCGGCTGTTGATGCTGAAGATAAAGTAAAATGCTATCGAAATTGGCTAGGACTTATGAAAGGAGATCTGACATCAACTTTTGAAAAAAACGGAAAGATAATTGTTAGAAAACTTAATCCAGATAGAATTTATACTTCTAAATATGAAAAAAAAATAAATCTTCACGGAAGAGCTCTATTATTAAATCGAAATGTAGGTCATTTAATGACAAATTCTTCAATTCTTTTGAAAGATGGATCGGAAATACCAGAGGGTATAATGGATGCATTTGTATCCACTTTGTGTGCTTTACATGATTTTAAAAATAAAAAAAATTCTAGAACAGGCTCAGTTTATATTGTTAAACCAAAGATGCATGGACCAGAGGAAGTTGCATTTACCAATACTTTATTTGAAAAAGTTGAGGAGACACTAGGTATTAAAAAATACTCCATTAAAGTTGGAATAATGGATGAAGAGAGAAGAACTACTGTCAATTTAAAAGAATGTATTAGAAAAGTTAAAAATAGAATAGTTTTTATCAATACTGGTTTTTTAGATAGAACTGGTGATGAAATGCATACCTCTTTTGAAGCTGGCCCAATGATTTTTAAAGGTGAAATGAAAAAATCAACTTGGTTAAATACTTATGAAAATTGGAATGTTGATGTTGGTTTAAGTTGTGGTTTTTCGGGAAAAGCTCAAATTGGAAAAGGAATGTGGGCAATGCCAGACCAGATGGCAAATATGCTTGAACAAAAAATTGATCATCCAAGATCTGGAGCAAATTGTGCTTGGGTACCATCTCCAACAGCAGCAACTTTACATTCATTGCACTACCATAAAATCAATGTATTTGACGAACAAACTAAAATAAAATTACGGGGTAAGGCCAAAATAGAAAATATTTTAGAGATACCTAAAGCTGATAGAACTAATTGGCCAATCGAAGATATTAATCGTGAATTAGAGAACAATGCACAGGGAATCTTAGGCTATGTTGTTAGATGGATTGATCAAGGAGTTGGTTGTTCTAAAGTGCCAGATGTAAATAATGTAGGACTTATGGAAGATAGAGCAACTCTTAGAATATCATCTCAACATATTGCTAATTGGTTACATCATGAAATTTGTAGTAAAGAACAAGTGATTAAGATAATGAAAAAAATGGCAACTATTGTAGACGATCAAAATAAAAATGATCCTAATTATAAAAAAATGTCAGATGATTTTGATAAATCAGTGGCTTTTTCAGCTGCTTGTGATCTTGTCTTCAAAGGACGATACCAACCATCAGGATATACAGAACCATTATTGCATAAAAAAAGATTAGAGAAAAAATCTCTTGATTAGTCTGTAACTGGAACTCTATTTTTAAAAGCTGAAAATAACGTCCCATCATCCAGCTGTTCAATTTCTCCTCCGACTGGAAGTCCTTGGGCCAATTTAGTAATTTTTATTTTATCATTTTTAATCGTATCTTCTATATAATGTGCTGTGGTCTGTCCTTCTATTGTTGCACTTGTAGCAATTATAACTTCCTTTAAATTATTTTTTTTTATTCTTTTGACTAAGGAGTCAATGAGCAAATTTTTTTGCTCATAATTCTCGTTTGAATTTAAAGTTCCACCTAAAATATGATAGTGACCCTTAAATATGTTAGCTGAGTCTATTACCCACATGTCAGCTAAATTTTCTACCACACATATCTTGTCATATGTATTATCTGAGGTACAGATACAAACTTTATCAATAATTTTTAAGTTACCACAATCTACACAACGAACTACTTTTTTGTACACCTGCGCTAAAGATTTTGCCAAAGGTTTAACCATTTTATCTTTATTGTTTATTAGTTTTAGTATTATTCTCTTAGCTGACTTGGGCCCTAAACCGGGTAACTTTGAAAATTGTTGAATTAATTCTTTAATTTCTGGAATGTCGTTGTCCATTAAAAAGGTAATTTAAAATCTAAAGGTAAATTTAATCCTCCAGTAACTTTGGATAATTCTTCAGCAGATTTTTTTTTTAAGTTTTCTTTAGCATTATTGTAAGCAGCAATAATTAAATCATTTATTATTTCTTGATTTTCACTCTTAGCTTTTTCTGTAATTTCAATGGATTTTATTTCATAATCTCCAGTCATAGTGACTTTTACTAAATTGCCGCCAGACATTCCCTGAACTTCAATTTTTTTAATTTGATCTTGAACTTCTCTCATTTTTTCCTGCATTGCCTTAGCCTTGGATAACATATCCGAAAAATTAGTCATTTATTTATTCATCCTCATTAATATCTATTAATTCAGCATCAGGAAAAGAATTTTTAATCTCCTGAGATACTTTACTTTTTTTATATTCTTCAATTATCATTTTTTTATTTTCCAAATTTTTTTCATAAATACTTTTAGCTTGAGTATTTTTACTCAAGGAAATAATCCATCTTTCTCCAGTCCAATAATGTAATTTTTCAGTCAAATTTTTAATAAAATTTTTATTTAACTTTTCATTAAAACTAATATCTATTTTCCCTCTATTAAAACTTAATAATTTTACATTACGTTCTAAATCATATTTTAATTCAATTTCTTTTTCTTTATTAGATTGATTAATAAGATCTTGAAAACTTGTTATCTCTATTTTTGTTTTTTCGTTTTGGTTATTTATATTTTTTATCGGATTTGTTTTTATTTGATTTGTGCTTTTTAATTGGTTTTTAACTCGATTTGGAATATTAGCTTCTAACGACTTATCTTCTATTTTTTTTTCAGGAATATTTTCTTCGTTAATAGGAGAGATCACATCACCATCGGAAACTACTTTTTCTAAATCTAATTTTTTTAAATGAGTTAATTGTGAAACATACATTTCTAGTGTTAAATTCTCGTTTCCAATAATTCTTAAATCATCTATTGTTTTAATTGTCAGTTGCCAAAATAATCCTATATCTTGCATATCTAAATTCTTAGAATATTGGTCTACCATTTTCATCTCCGTCTCAGAAATGGTCATATCTTTATCAATAGGCCCTAAATTTATTCTCCTACTAAAAAAATATAGAACTTCTAACATGTCGTTTAAAAAATTTTTAGCATCAAGGCCATCGTCAATTAATTCTTTCAAATATTTAAGAGCTTCATTCTCTTTTCCATTTAAAACTTCTATAAATAAAGAAATTACTTTAGTTTTATCTGCAAGACCAAGCATCTCTCTAACATTCTTTGCTTCAATTAAATTTTTTTTACCGATTGTTTGTGAAATTAGGGCACGATCTAATAAAGAAATTGCATCTCTTACTGAACCCTCAGAACTTTTAGAAATCAATTTTATTGCATCTTCTGAAATTTCACCTTTCTCTTTAATTGAAATATCTTTTAAGTGTTGAGCAAGTCGATCAATATTCACCCTTTTAAGATCAAATCGCTGGCATCGAGATAATATTGTTACAGGAATTTTTCTAACTTCTGTTGTGGCTAAAATAAATTTTAAGCTTGGTGGTGGTTCTTCTAGTGTTTTTAATAAACCATTAAAAGCCTGTTTAGACAACATATGCACTTCATCAATAATAAAAATTTTAAATTTCGCACTTGTAGGGCTATACTTTGAGTTTTCAATAAGCTCCCTTATATCGTCAATACCCGTTTTAGAGGCAGCATCCATCTCTAAAACATCCATATGGTTTGAATTAACTATTTCTTGGCAAGTCGTACAAAAACTTTCATTGGAACAATTAATATTTTTTTTAGAATTTTTTTCACAATTAAGTGCTTTAGCAATCAATCGTGCAGTTGTAGTTTTTCCAACACCTCTTATTCCAGTTAAGAGGTAAGCATTAGGAGTTTTGCCCATTTCTATTGCATTCATGATGGTTTGAGCCATAATTTCCTGACCAATTAAATCTTTAAATTGCTGAGGTCTATATTTTAGAGCTAATATTTTGTTTGTCATTTTTCTAGAGGCAGGCAACAACCTGAATAATTTTCACTACGGCTGCTTCTTTTCAGACCTGACCGGGTTTATGAAACATCCACCTGATGCCAACCTCAATATGAGTATATCAAGATCGATTTAAATACTACAAGAGTAGAATCTAGTTTTGTGGACTATTTTTGCCTAAATGGCGAAGCCTCGTAAACTCCCAAAATATCTAAAGTTTCAGTATGAAAGCCTAGTTCTTCAAGGGCCTTTTTTACTTCAGGTTGTTCCAAATGACCTTCAAGATCAAGATAGAAGTTTGCTTGATCAAAAGTATTCTTAACAGAAAAACTTTCTAACTTAGTTAAATTAACTTGGTTAGTCGCAAAACCACCAAGACATTTGTAAAGCGCTGAAGGTTCGCTTTTTACTCTGAATATACAACTCGTAATAAATTTTTTTTCTTCCTTAAATTCAGGCTGTTCGATATTTTTACCCATTATTAAAAAACGAGTAACATTTCCTTTTTCATCCTCAATATTTTTCTCTAGAATTTTCAAATTATAAATTTTGGCAGAAAGTTCTGATGCTATTGCAGCAATAGTTTTATCTTTACCCTCTGCTAAATCTTTAGCCGACCCAGCAGTATCTGCTGAGATTATCGGTTTAAATTTTTTTTTAGCTATTAAATTTTGACATTGTCCAATAGCCTGTGCATGGCTTCTAACAAATTTTATATCACTTATAGTTGCATCTGGTTTACATAATAAGTTGTGTTCAACTGCTTGAAAATGTTCTCCATGAATTTGTAATTTATATTTTGGAAGTAGGTAGTGAATGTCGGCAACTCTACCTGCCAGAGAGTTTTCAATTGGTATCACAATTTTGTAACTAGGGTCATTGTAAGCTTGTTTAAAGGTTTCTTCAAAAGTAGTGCAAGTTTTAATTTCGGAGTCCTTGTAAAGATTTTCTGCAGCAATGTGTGAGTAAGCTCCAAGCTCACCCTGTATAGCAATTTTTTTTTTACTCATTTGTTTTCATTATCTTTTTAATTTCTTCTAAATCTTTTTCAGTGTCTATACTTAAAGGTGATGAGTCCACATAACCAACGTGTATAGTCATTCCATTTTCCATAGCCCTTAGTTGTTCTAATTTCCTCTCAAGTTCAAGTTTTGATCTTTTAAGACCTACATAACGCGATAAAGCTTTATTAGTAAAGGCATAAATACCAATATGATGGTAAGCTTGAAGTTCTTGTATATTCTTGAGTCTAACAAAATCTAGGGCTTTAACATACATGCTTTTTTTTAACTTTTCTTTTACTAAGACCTTAACAACATTTTCGTCATCTAGTTCTTCATTTGAACTTAATTTACTTGCTAAAGTTCCTATTTCACAATGACCTTTATTCATATAATCGACTAAATTATTAATAGTTTCTGGCGAGATATTTGGCATGTCACCTTGTAAATTGACAATAATTTTTGGATTAGCATTTAAATTTTTTTTAAAGACCTCAAACACCCTGTCGGTTCCAGTCTGATGATTTTCTGCTGTTAAAATTGCATTTCCACCAATTTTTTTTACAGTATCGATTATTTTTTTATCTGGAGTTGCTACATAAACTTCCCCAGCGTTCGCCTTCATAGCTGCCTCATAAACATGGAGAATCATCTCTTTGTTGTTTATAAGTTTAAGGGGTTTATTGGGTAATCGTATAGCATCCAATCTTGAAGGTATTATTATTGCAGTTTTATTCATAATTATGCGTCCTAGAGACGCAAAAAAATTTGGTAATTTTAAGTTTTTTTTTTAAAACTCGTGTTATATGTCTGATAAATACTTACCAAAATTATGGATAGTTTTGAAATAAATAAAATAATAGCAGCAGTCCTTCTAACGGCCCTAATTGTTATTGGTATTGGAAAATTCACAGATATATTATTCCACGTAGAGAAACCTGAGCAAGCGGCCTATAAAGTTGAAGGATTAGAAGTTGCCTCAACTAGCAGCACTACTGAGACTTCAGAAAAGGTTCCAGAAGTAGTGGATATAAAAGCTTTATTGGCTATGGGAGACTTAGCACACGGAGAAAAAGTTTTTAAAAAATGTAGCGCTTGTCACATGATTGCAGCTGGAGGAAAAAACATGATAGGTCCAAATTTATGGAATGTGATTGGAAGAACAGCCGGTTCAGTTAGTGATTATAAATATTCTAAAGCAATGGTTGCTTATGCGAAAGAATGGTCTTTTGAAGAAATGAATAGTTACTTAATTAAACCGCAAGCATATATTAAAGGAACTAAAATGGCTTTTGCCGGACTTAGAAAAGAAAAAGACAGAGCGTCAGTTATTTTATATATGAACTCTAAAGGTGATAATCCAAAACCTTTACCCTAATCGATACACCATTTAATAATACTTTTTTGAGCATGCACTCTATTTAGTGCTTGTCTCCAAACTACTGATTGGTTTCCATCTATTACTTCATTTGTAACCTCTTCTCCTCTTCCTACTGGAAGGCAGTGCATAAAAACAGCATCTGAATTAGCTTTGCTCATTAATTTCTTATTAACCTGGTAAGGTTTTAAAGTTTTCTTTTTAGAAATTTTATTTACTTTATCATTCATTGAGACCCATTTATCGGTCATAACACAATCAGCACCTGTAACCGCTTCTAGAGGTTTAGTAGTAATTGTTAACTTTACTTTCTCTTTTTTTGCCAGCTTCAATATATTTTTATTTGGAGAATATTTTTTTGGACAACCAATTTTGAGTTGAAAATTGAATTTACCTGCAGCTTCTATTAAGGAATTTGACATATTATTGTTACCATCTCCAATCCAAGTAACAGTTTTGCCCTCAATGGAACCATTGCTTTCTTCGTAAGTAAGAATGTCAGACATAATTTGACAGGGATGGCTTAGATCAGAAAGACCATTAATAATTGGGATATCTAAATGCTTACCGAACTCCTCCAAATTTTTGTGAGATGAAGTTCTCAACATAACGATATCGACATACTCCGATAAAACTTTTGCCGTATCTTTTAAAGTCTCCTCTCCTTTTCCGTAGTGTATTCCATCCGGATTTAAAATAATTGATGACCCACCTAATTGCTTTACAGCAATATCAAATGACATTCTTGTTCTTGTTGAGGGTTTCTCAAAAATCATAGCCATCGACTTACCTTCAAAGGGCTTGTCTTCATCAGGCGCAGATTTATTTAATCCAGATCTATTTTGTTTTCTCTTCTTTGCTTCTTCAATAATCGCTCTAAGCTCTACTGAAGAACAGTCAGAGATATTTATAAAGTTTTTCATTTAAAATTTTTTGCAAACTTTCTCTATTATTTTTAAACCTAAGTTTATTTCGTTCTTTGTTACATTTAAAGGAGGCAAAAGTCTGACAACATTTTCAGCAGCTCTCACTGTCAATAAATTATTATCTAAAAGTTTTTGAATAAATTTAGCTTGATTTACATGAAGACAAAGTCCAATGAGCAGTCCTTTACCTCTTACTTCTTTAATAACTTTAGGATACTTATTTTTAATTTTATCAAGTTGATTTATAAAATATTTTCCATTTTTGCTAACATTGCTTAAGAAGCCTTTTTTAAACATTACATCCATGACTGCATTGCCAGCACTCATTGCTAATGGGTTTCCTCCAAATGTTGATCCGTGAGTCCCTGGCTTCATGCCTGATGCTACTTTTTTATTAACTAAAACTGCACCTATTGGAAAACCACCGCCGATCCCTTTTGCAATAGGAACTATATCTGGTTTAATTTTTGCATATTCAAAAGCAAAAAATTTGCCACTTCTTCCGATGCCGCATTGTACTTCATCTAGAATTAATAAAATTTTTTTCTTATTACATAGTTTTCTTAAGCCTTTGAGACAAAAATCTGGAATAACTTTAATGCCCCCTTCTCCCATTATAGTCTCGACCATAATAGCTGCTGTTCTGCTAGTTATAGCTTTTTCTAACCCTTTGTGGTCACCAAAGTTAAAGTGATCAAAACCGTCTACTTTAGGTTTAAAACCTTCAATAGCTTTTTTGCTGTTACTAGCAAAAATAGCTGCGATAGTTCTTCCATGGAAACTATTATTAATACAGAGAACTCTATTTTTTCTTGGTTGACCTTTTGAATAAAAATATCTTCTAGCAAATTTGATAGCTGCTTCTGTTGCTTCAGCGCCAGAATTTTGAAAAGTTACATAATCCGCAAATGTTTTTTGGGCTAGTCTTTTTGCCAGTCTCTCTTGCTCAGGGATAGTGAAAACGTTTGAAACATGCCATAATTTTTTAGATTGTTTATTTATTGATCTTATTAAATAGTCATTAGCATGACCAAGGCAATTTACAGCAATTCCTTGTACAAAATCTAAATATTTTTTTCCATTCGTTGTATATAAGAAACTTCCTTTTCCTTTAGAAAAAGAGATTTTCTTTCTGTTATAAGTATTTAAAATTTTACTCATGATTTTATTTTATAACCTTTTTTATACAATAAATAACAAACAAGCCAGCTAACAAAGCTTAAGGCAGTTAAATATACTAAACCAACAGAGATTGAACCGTCTGAAGTGCCAATAAAACTATATCTAAAACCATCAATCATATAAAAAAATGGATTAACTTTACTTATAGCTTGCAGAAAGTCGGGGAGTCTCTCTATTGAATAAAAAGTACCTGATAAGAAAGATAATGGAACTATTACAAAATTAGTGACTGTTGCCATATGATCGAATTTTTCGGCCCATAGTCCAGCAATTATTCCTATATTTCCTAAAATAAAAGAAGAAAGTAAGGTGAATGCTATAAGCGTTAAATAATTTTTAATTTCAATATCAATTATTAAATGAAATACAATAATTGAAACTATTCCGATTACGACGCTTCTTGTTACAGCTGCAAGTGAAACTGAGATGGTAACTTCTCCAGCAGATAAGGGAGCAAATAATAAATCAACTATAGTTCCATCAATTTTCTTAATCATAAAAGATGATGAGGAATGTGAAAAAGATTGCTGGATTACCTGCATAGAAATCAACCCTGGCGCTAAAAAAGTTATAAAAGGTACTCCAAGAACATCACCTCTATCTGCTCCAATAGCTAAAGATAAAACAAGTAAAAAAAGTAATGATGAAATTAGTGGGGAAAAAATAGTTTGTATCCACACAATTAAGAATCTAAGAACTTCTTTTTTGTATAAAGTCCATGTTCCGTACCAATTAACTAATCCAAATCTTCTTTTTCCAATTTTATATTTTTTCGAAATTTCAACCATTGATAGTCTTATAACCTGTTATTAAAAAAACTGTGCAAAACTAAATCTACTCACAGCTTTGATGCGTTTTAATGTTTTAAACCCCAATATTATGTCCTAAGTTTTTAATAATTACTAAATATTGTAATTATATACTATGAGTTGGACAGAAGAAAAAGTCGCTAAATTAAAAGAACTCTGGTCAAAAGGGCATACTGCAAGTCAGATCGCTGAAGCATTAGGTGACACCACTAGAAACGCAGTTATTGGAAAAGCTCATAGATTAAATTTGGAAGCTAGAGCCCCTTCTAAGCAATCTAATTCGCCTAGAACCAATGATAATAAGCAGATAAGAAGAGGACCAGCGCCCACATCAAGAAAGGCTAAATTTCAATCAATATTATTAGATAAAAACTTTGAGCCAGAAAACCCGAAATCACTTGAAGAACTTACAGATGAAACGTGCAAGTGGCCTATAGGTCATCCTAATGAGGAAAAATTCTATTTTTGCGGTAGAAAGCCTGAAGGAGATTTTCCTTATTGCAAACTTCATGTTTTGTATGCCTTTCAACCTAAAAATCAAAAAGACGATGATCTTGGTGATGAGATACCAGAATTTATCGAGAAAAAAGTTAAAGCCTCGTCTGGTTAACAAAACTTTAACATTACAATCATATAATTGATTATGAAGTTTATTAAAAAATACCTTAAATGGTTAAGTACTTTTTTAGTTCTTACAGGTATTTTATTAACAAATTTGAATATGTATCCAGTAAATATAATGTTTCATGGAGCGGGAGTTGTTGGTTGGACTATTGCAGGTTTTATTTCTAAGGATAAAGCAATATTAACCAATTTTGGGTTGCAGATTCCATTATTTATTATTGGTTTTTATCAAATTTTGGTTCCGTAAGTTCGGGACACTTCAATACATTATTTATGAGGAAAATAAAAACAATATTATTTGTTTGTACTGGAAACTCTGCGAGAAGCATAATAGCGGAAAGTATTGTAAACAATAATTTCCGAAATCAATTCATCGCATTTAGTGCTGGAAGTAATCCTTCAGGAAAAATCAATCCCTACATTAAAGAGTATCTTGAAGGAAAAAAATTTAATTTAGCCACGTATTATTCAAAAAATTTTGATGAATTTTTAAAAAATGATATTGATATTGATTACGTGATTACAGTTTGTAATAACGCCAATAAGGAAGTTTGTCCTGTATGGCCCAAAAAAAAGACCATTACGCACTGGGACATCGCGGACCCTGTTGAAAAAATTAAAAAAACTAAAAATAAAGATAAAATAAATTTAATAGCTGAAGAAACTTATAATATAATTAATGAAAAAATTAAACATTGGGTAAAAAATGAAAAGTAAAAAGATATTTATTGGTGAATTTATAGGAAGTTGTTTTTTAGTCATGATTATTGTTGGTTCAGGTATTATGGCTCAAAATCTAACTGATGATATCGCTGTAATGTTAATAGCGAATACTTTAGCTACAGGTGCAGGATTATTTGTTCTGATTACTTCAATCGGTGATATCTCCGGCGCACATTTCAATCCTGTCGTTACTTTAGCAATGTATTTTACCAACAAGATTAAAAAAAATTTAATTATCACTTATATCTCTGCTCAAATCTTAGGTTGCATGTTAGGGGTAATGTTAGCAAATTTTATGTTTGATCTTCCTTTGTTGCAGCTTTCACAGAAGATAAGACCTGGAATAAATATTTTTACAGCTGAGATCATTGCAACTTTTGGATTAATTTTTGTGATATTTGGATCTTTAAAGAGCGGCAAACTTGCGGTCGCTTCATCAGTAGCTACTTTTATAACAGCGGGGTATTGGTTTACCTCTTCAACTTCTTTTGCAAATCCAGCGGTAGCAATCGCAAGAACTTTTACAGACACATTTACTGGAATTAATTACTTAAATACTCCTGGCTATATCATTGCTGAGATGCTTGGTGGAATATTGGCTGTCTATTTAATCAGAAAAATTATTTTGTAATTGGAGGGCAGCCCAAGGAAATATTGGTACCTTGGGCTAATTAATTAACAACAGTTGGGAGACTGATAATCAGTTAATAATATATAAATGCTAAAAAAATATTTAAATTAAGTTAAAGATTTATTAATTTTCAAGAATAAATGATATTGGAGTCGACATTCATCTCTCTTGCCAGGTTTTTAAGTCTTTTAGTTACTTGTTTTGAGACTATATCGCTATGATTGTTAGGTATTTTCAAAAAAATAGTCTTATTTCTTTTATAAATTTTAAATTCATCTAACAACAAAGAAGACATGCTAGTGAGTGACTCTGCTAATCTTAAAGCAGATCCCACTTGCTTTGAGGATAAAATTTCGTTGTTATTTAATAAGGATAAAAACTGATAATTCGGATTATATTTTAAGCCACAATGTCTCCAAAAACTTGCTGATGCAACTTTTACTCTATCTCTATGTTCTAGTTTTAGTAATGGAGTATTTAACACTTCCATAAAAACTAATTCTGCTTTTTGAAAAGCTCCTAGGCCCCAATCCATTTTACTTAAGATGCAAGCCAAGGTTAGTAATCTTCGATTAAAATATTCGTTGTCTTCAAATAATGGTGAAATAAAATTAAAATATTTCTCAAAACTCTTTCCATAGTCCCCTTTTTTAAAAGATATACCATCAGTTTTTAATTTGAAAATTTCATCCTCGCTCATTCCTTGGTTTATAATTGTATCCATATGCCCCTCTCTCAGTCCACTGATTGAGCAAATAACTTTTGAGGGGCTTGCTGCTTCAATTATTTCGTTAAGTATTATAGAGCTAAAAGGTAAATAGGGAGTTCTAGATTTAGTAATATATTCCATTGATTTCAAAGATGATTTATTAAATTTTGAAATTCTGTTTAAGTATTTAACTGCTACATCTTTTGAGAGTTTATATTGATGCAAAATATGTAATGGGTGTTTTTCTTTAAAGAGATGATATTTAAATAATGATCTCCAAGTCCCTCCTACCAAATAAATATTTTTAAATTTCTTTTTAGAAAGCCATTTTTCATCTCTTAAAAGTTTTCTAACATATTTTCCCAAATTTCTTTTTTTTATAATAGGATTGTTTTCAAGTCTTAATACTCCGAGAGGTAAAGAGGTTATTTCAAAAATTTGATTTTTAGAAACTCTGGCAAGTTCTAAACTTCCACCTCCTAAATCTGCAACTAATCCATCTACTTCATCAAATCCTACCATTACACCATTTGCTGATGTTCTTGCTTCTTCCTCGCCAGATAATACTAGTGGTTTTTTATTAAATATTTTTTCAATTTCTCTTAAAAATTCACTTGCATCAGTGGCCTCTCTAAAAGCTGCTGTTGCAATAATTTCTAAATCTTGAACGTCTGAAATATCTAAAATTTCTTTAAATCTATTTAGAACTTTTAAAGAACCTTTAATTCCATCGGGATTTAGTTTTTTAGATTTATCTAAATTTTTTCCAAGTTTGCAAACTGCTTTTTCATTAAAGACTGGGATTGGAGAAATTTTAAAATTATCGTATATGAGCATTCTTACTGAATTTGATCCAAGATCTATTATGGCTTGCTTAGACTTTTTATTAGACTGAAATTTAAAAAGATTTTTTAATTCTGGTTTCATTTTACTAATCTCAAATTTTGAGGTTTAGCTCTTAAAATTGACTTACCGCGACCTGATAAACTTGGATTCTTCATGAAATAGGAATGTGCGGAAAAGCCTTTTTCTTGTTCTTTATGATAGTTTCCTATGCTATCTAAATACCATGTTTCCGATTTATCTTTAAAGTTGGCTAACATAATTTGATCTAAAATTTGCTCATGTACAGTATTGTTTTCTATCGGAATTATAATTTCAATTCTTCTATCTAAATTTCTAGGCATTAAATCTGCAGATGAAATATATACCTGATTCTCTCGAGAGGGCATAGAACTACCATTTGCAAAACAATAAATTCTTGAGTGTTCTAAAAATCTGCCAATAAGGCTTTTTACTTTTATATTTTCAGATTGACCTTTAATTCCAGGTCTTAAGCAACATACTCCTCTTACCGATAAATTTATTTTTACTCCTGCGTTTGAAGCTTCGTAAAATTTCTTAATAATTCCAGGGTCTACAAGAGAATTCATTTTTGCCCATATTTCTGCAGGTTTTCCTTTATTTGCATTTACTATTTCATTTTCAATTTTTTCGTCAAAAAAATTCCTACTATTTAATGGAGACATAAAAATTTTATTCAATTTTTTTGGTTTTGCATAACCAGTTACATAATTAAAAAATTTTTCGACATCTTTGGCCAAGTCTTGATTAGAGCTAAACAGTGATAAGTCAGTATAAATTTTTGCGTTAATAGGATGATAGTTTCCTGTACCTAAGTGAACATAGCTTCGCGTTTTAGCTCCTTCTTTTCTTAAAACTAAACTTGCCTTTGCATGCGTTTTGTATTTTGCGAATCCGTAAACAATTTGAACGCCAGCTTTCTCTAGTTTCCTAGATAATTCAATATTAGCTTCCTCATCAAATCGAGCTTTTATTTCTATTACGGCTGTAACAACTTTTCCGTTTTCTGCTGCTCTACTTAGTGCTTTTACGATAGGAGAGTCAGGTGTGGTTCGATACAAAGTTTGTTTGATACCGATAACTTTAGGATCTTTTGCTGCAGCTTCTAAAAATTGAATTACTACATCAAAAGTTTCAAAAGGGTGGTGTACAACAAAATCTTTACTTCTTATAGCCGAAAAAAATTTATCATCAAATTCCTTCAATCTTTCAACTTCTCTAGGATTAAACTTTTTAAATCTCAGCTTTGGATCTTTCTTTTTACAAATTTCATCTATATCTTGTATTCCAACCAATCCTTCAACCTCATAAATATGATCTTCATCCATTTTAAATTTTTTTGAAATAAAATTTAAAAGTTTTTTGTTTGAATTAGTGAGTACTTCGAGTTTAACTACGTTTCCCCTTCTTCTTTTCTTAATTGCTTTTTCAAAATATCTCACAAGATCAGCAGCTTCATCATCTATTTCAATTTCGCTGTCTCTAATTATTTTAAACTGCAAACTTGCCTCGATATTATGGTCTGGAAATATTTCATTAGCAAATTTACAAATTACGTCATCAATTGTGACAAATTCATTTATTGTTTCAGAGTTGTTTAGAGATACAAATTTTGGAAGTGCTCTTGGTATAACTATAATTGCATTTAGTTCTCTTTTTTTTTTTATTCTAGTCATTCTTAGTAAAATTGCTTGGCCTTTATTTGGTATAAAAGGAAAGGGATGTGATGGGTCAATGGCAGTAGGTGTTATTATAGGATAAATTGTTTCCTGAAAATATTCTCTTAGATACATAAGATCCTTCTTATTCAGTTCTGACATTTTTCGAATGAAAATTTTTTCTTTCGATAGCTCTTTTTTCAACTCTAGGAATGCTTCGTTTTGCTTCTTTAATAGATCTTTAGTTTTTAATACGACCATATTCAATTGATCCTCTGCAGTTAATCCATCTGCGCTTAATTCGTCAAAACCATCTTTAATTTGATTAAAAAGTCCAGCGACTCTTACCATAAAAAATTCATCTAAATTTGTACCTGCGATTGATAAAAATTTTACTCTTTCAAATAAAGGATTTGTTTTATCTTTTGACTCTTCTAAAACACGATCATTAAACTGAAGCCAAGATAATTCTCTGTTTATGAGTTGATTGCTAATATTAGCGTTTTCTGAAAATGATGCTTTCGACATATTTAAATGTTAAATTAAAAATATGTTTAAATTATATGCGATGAGACATGCTAAATCTAGTTGGGATTTTCCAGATTTAGATGATCATGACAGGCCATTGAATAAAAGAGGGGTAAATTCAGCAAAATTAATTTGTGAATTTTTTATTAAAAAGAAATTAAAATTTGATTTAGTTTATTGCTCATCCTCTAAAAGGACAATACAAACATTAAATATATTGTCAGAAAAAATCAGTTTTAAGAAAATTATTAAAAAAAAAGCGCTTTATCATGCTAGTGAGGATGAAATTATTCATATCTTAAAACAAACAGTTGATAATTATAAAACTTTACTTTTAATCAATCATGAACCTTCAATTAGTGAACTCATAAATCGAATCTGTCTTAAAGAAAACTCTGAACAATTTGAAAATTTAAAAAGAAAATTTCCTACTGCAGCCGTTGCTGAAGTAAGTTTTAATTTCAATGATTGGGAAAAGTTATCAAAAGTTAAAGGAAAATTAATATCATTTATAAAGCCAAAAGATCTTCAAACATCTAAGGAATAGCCAGCAGATCTTACTGTTCTGATAAGATCTTTCTTGCCATCAATATTTATTGCTTTTCTTAGTCTTCTTATATGAACATCTATAGTTCTGGACTCAACATAAATATCATCTCCCCATACAGAATTTAGAAGTTGCTCACGCGAATATACTCTTTTTGGATTCTTTATTAAAAAATCAATTAGTTTAAATTCGGTTGGGCCGACTATAACTTGTTTATCTGCTCTATAAACTCTTCGTTGAACTCTATCTACTTTAAGATCCTCAAATACTACAACATCAGCGGCAACACTTGGTTTAGATCTCTTTAATAAAGCGTTAATTCTTGCAATAAGTTCTTTTTGGCTGAATGGCTTAGTTACATAGTCATCAGCTCCTGTTTCAAATCCTTTAAGTTTGTCTTCTTCCTCACCTTTGGCTGTTAACATAATGATTGGGATATTTTTGTGAAGATTGCTTCTTTTCAAATTTTTACAGACTTCAACACCTGAAATATCTGGCAACATCCAATCTAATAAAATTAAATCAGGATTTTTTTCCTTTATATTTCTAATAGCGTCTTCTCCATTGACTGCATAATCAACTTTGTGACCCTCTTTTTCTAAATTGTATTTAAGTAAAGTTACGATGGGCATTTCATCTTCAACAATGAATAAATTTGCCCTCATTATCCTTTTGGTCGGTCTCCCTCTAAATAATCTCCTGTAATCAGAAAATAAACTTGCTCTGCAATATTGGTTGCATGATCTCCAATCCTCTCAATATTTTTAAGCATGAAAAGTAGTTGGGTTACTTTTTGTATATCGTTTTTATTTTTTTCTAAATGCTTTACTGCAGCTTCCATATTAGAATTAGTCATTTGATCTATTTCTTCATCAGAATTCCAAACATTTTCTGCTGTATCTTTAGCTCTATGTAAATACGAATTTAAAACTGCATTGACTTGTTTTGATGCTTTTAAACCAGCTATTTCGAAATTTTTAGTAATATCATTAGGTAAATCAGTTCCAATTTTAGTTAATCGTTTTGAGATGTTTTTTGCTAAATCACCAATTCTCTCTAAGTCTGAAGAAACTTTTAAGGCAACAACTGTTTCTCTTAAATCTATTGCCATAGGTTGCCTTAAGGCAATCAAATTTACAACTTGCTCTTCTATATTTATTTCATACTTATCAGTCAATTCGTCATCTTTGATAGATTTTTCTGCTAAACTAATGTCTTTTTTAACTAAAGATTGAATAGTGTTTTCAAGCTGTTTCTCAACTCCAGTTCCCATTTTCACTATTGTATCTTTTAATAACTGAAGTTGCTCTTCATAAGATTTTACAATGTGCGGTTTTTCACTCATTAACCAAACCTTCCTGTAATATAATCCTGAGTTTGCTGATTATCAGGATTTTTAAATATTTTATCTGTTGGTCCAAATTCTATAAGTTTTCCCAAATGAAAGAAACCTGTTTTTTGAGATACCCTAGCTGCTTGTGACATTGAGTGGGTAACTATCACAATTGTGACCTCTTTTTTAAGATCATCTATAAGTTCTTCAATTTGAGCTGTTGCTATTGGGTCAAGCGCTGAACATGGTTCGTCCATAAGAATCACTTCTGGACTTACAGATATAGCTCTAGCAATACATAGTCGTTGCTGTTGACCTCCTGATAAACCAGTTCCGATTTCATCAAGTCTATCTTTAACTTCGTTCCACAAGGCAGCTTTTTTCAAACTTGTTTCAACTATTTGATCCATTTCTTCTTTGCTCTGTGCAATACCGTGAATAGTAGGACCATAAGCTACATTTTCATAAATTGTTTTAGGGAATGGATTGGGTTTTTGAAAAACCATACCAACGTTCTCCCTAAGTCTCACAACATCTAACTTTCTTGAATTCAGTTCTAGGTTGTCCATTTTAATACTGCCTTCAACTCTACAAATTTCTATGACGTCGTTCATCCTGTTCAAGCATCTTAAGAAAGTAGACTTTCCACACCCAGATGGTCCAATTAAAGCTGTAACTTCTTTTTCTGCTATATCTATAGAGACATCAAATAATGCCTGTTTGGATCCGTAATAAACATTTACATTTTCCGCTTTTATTTTACTCATTTAACTCCATTTCTTTTCAAATTTGTGTCTAACGATTTGAGCTGCCAAGTTCATTAAAATTAAAAAAGCTAGAAGCACCATAATACATGCAGATACTTTTTCAACAAAACCCCTCTCAGCACTTTCTGACCATATATATATCTGAACTGGTAAACTTGCAGCAGGATCAACTGGCGTACCAGGTATTGTATTCACAAAAGCAACCATTCCTATTAAAATTAAAGGGGCTGTTTCCCCTAAAGCTTGAGCCAAGCCAATTATCGTTCCAGATAAAGTTCCAGGCATTGATAGTGGCACAGTATGATGCATGGTTGTTTGCATATTACTTGCACCCATCGCTAAAGCAGCTTCTCTTATACTTGGGGGAACAGCTTTTAAAGAAGCTCTTGCAGCAATAATTATTGTTGGTAATGTCATAAGAGACAAAGTAATTCCTCCAACAAGTGGTGTCGATCTTGGTAAATTAAAAACTGCTAATAAAACACCAAGACCTAGCAAACCAAATACTATCGATGGAACAGCTGCCAAATTGTTAATGTTTACTTCTATAAAATCTGTAAATTTATTTTTTGGTGCAAACTCCTCGAGATAAATTGCAGCTAGCACTGCAACAGGAAATGAAAACGCTAAACATACTAGTATACTAAAAACTGTTCCCATAAACGAGCTAGCTATACCTGCTAGTTCTGCCTCTCTTGAATCAGGACTTGTAAAAAAACTAATGTTAAACTCTGATAAAATATCTCCTCTTTCATTAAGCATATCGTAAATCTGCAACTGGTAATCATTTACTCTTCTATTCTCCTCAGGAATATCTCTTGGATAATTTCCCTTATGAACTTGATCAACATCATCAGAAGCTGTTAATTTTATGGGCACTATTTTACCTAGATAGTCTGGATTTTTTAAAAGTAGATCTTTAACCTCTGCCTCATATTTATACGAAACCATTTGTATCAATTGACGATCCTCTTCTTCAGGAAGTCCAGGATCTAATGAGGTCATAGCTTTGTAAGCAACATCATAATAGTCTGCATTTTCTAAATCATCTTTTGATGGGCTTTCTGCATCGATTAAAAGTAATTCTTTATCATAATGAACTTCTGTTACTATCCAAGTTTTTTGGAAAGCTGAGTAACCTTTTGAAAATATCTGAAACATAAAAACTGCTAAAAAGCTTAAAGCTAATCCTATAGCTATTTTGCCGTACCATTGAAATCTTCTTTCAGCGTTATATCTTTTTTTTAATAAATTTTTCTTAAAACTATTCATATTTTTCCCTATATTTTTTAACAACTGAAAGAGCGATTACATTTAAGAGTAAAGTTACTATAAATAAAGATATTCCTAATGCAAAAGCTGATTGAGTTTTTGGATCTCCAAATTGTTGGTCTCCAATTAAAATTACAACAATTTGCGCTGTAATGGTAGAAGTTGACTCAAGTGGATTCATTGTAAGATTAGCCGCTAGTCCTGAGGCCATTACAACAATCATTGTTTCTCCTACCGCTCTCGATACTGCTAAAAGTATAGAACCTACGATACCAGGTAGGGCTGCTGGAAAAATTACTTTTTTTACAGTTTCAGATTTTGTTGCGCCCATTGCGTAACTCCCATCTCTTAAATTTTGAGGTACTGCCGTCATAACGTCATCGCTTAGACTTGAAATAAAAGGAATTATCATTACTCCCATAACTGCTCCTGCAGCCAAAGCGCTCTCCGCTGAAACTTCTAAACCCATAGCGTTACCAATTTCTTTAACAAAAGGACCGACGGTTAAAGCTGCAAAAAAACCATATACCACTGTTGGAATACCAGCTAAAATCTCAATAATAGGTTTCGCATATTTTCTTATGCCTCTTCCAGCATACTCAGATAGATATATCCCACTCAGCAAACCTATGGGGATGGCAACACACATTGCAATAAAAGCAATAAAAAAAGTTCCAGCAAATAAAGGCACAGCTCCGAAAGCATCCTTCATTAATTCAGGATCTGGTTGGCCATCTCTTACAAAAGTTTTAGCAGGATACCAATGAGTTCCGAATATAAAGTCAAAGATTTTTACTGCTTGAAAAAACCTAATCGCTTCGAATAAAAGTGAAAAAACTATTCCGATTGTAACTAAAACTGCGCCTAATGATGCAACAAATAACACCCATTTAAGAAAAATTTCTACTGGTTCTCTCATTCGATCATTTTTCTGAACAGATCTATACGCAAAACTCAGAGAGAAAATTAAAATTGCTAAAATAATTGCTACTTTAGCGCTGTTAGCTATTCCTTTTAATTGAATGTACTTATTAGCAGACTCATCTAGAAAATTAGTAATATTTCCCGTGTAAGTTCCTGCGGCTAATGCTTTAACCTTTGTGTAAATAAGCTGAAGCTCATTTTTAGTTAAGTTCTGATCAGTGTAATCTTGTAAAATAAATGTTTTAACTATTGATGGTTCAAAAACTGACCAAAGAGCAAAAATTATTAATGCTGGTGCAGCACACCAAGCAGCTAAATAATATCCATAAAATTTTGGTAATGCCGTAAGTCTTTGTGATGATTGAATAACTAGAGCTTTTTTTCTACCGAAATAATAACTTGTGAAAGCTAAGAGAATAATAAAAGTTACAAGTACTAAATTCATATTGAGCTTCCAGAGATAAAAAGGGGGTAAAATACCCCCTTTTTGTTTAATTGATACTACTACTTCTTAGCAGGCATGTTAACTAACTTCGTAGCGTTAGTTCTAGATGTTTTGTATAACTTGCCATCTAGAGGTACTAGCCCGATATCAGTTAAATAACCTTTATTACCCATAGCTTTTTTACTTGTGAACTCTTTTACGAATTCATGTAAGCCAGGTACAACGCCCACGTGAGCTTTTTTCACATAGAAGAATAAAGGTCTTGCAACTGCGTAACTGTAATCTTGAATCGAAGATAGACTTGGTTGACCACCTTCAATGCTTGCAGCTTGCAATTTATCTTTTGCAGCTAAGAAATAACTGAAACCAAAGAAACCGAACATTTCTTTGTCCGCAGCTAATTTTTGAATAATAAGTGAGTCGTTCTCACCAACTTCAATTACCGCACCATCTTCTCTTAACGCTTTATATTTAGCGCCAGCTTTTTTAGAAGCATCATCGATACCTTTTTTCATTACTAATGAATTCCAAGCATCTCTTGTTCCTGATGTTCCTGGAGGCACCATAACTTTGATAGGGTAGTTTGGTAATGATGGGTCGATATCACTCCAATTTTTATATGGATTTGGTACTAACGCACCATCTTTAGCAACTTCTTTTGCTAATGCTGCCCATAATTGTTTTTTTGTAAAGTTTACTGGTTTAGCATCTTTAGAATAAGCTAACGTTATTCCGTCGTTACCAACTGTAATCTCTACGATTTCTTCAACACCATTTTTTTGACATAGGGCATACTCTTTAGCCTTCATAGCTCTAGATGCATTTGTTATGTCTGGGTGCTCTGTACCAACTCCAGCACAGAATAATTTAGCTCCACCACCTGTTCCTGTTGACTCGATTACTGGTGTTTTAAATTTACCAGACGAACCAAATCTTTCAGCAACGATTGTTGCATAAGGGAATACAGTTGAAGAACCTACGATTTTAATCTGATCTCTAGCTTGAGCAGAAGTTACAACTAACATAGCAACTAATGAAGCTAAAGCGATTGATAGTTTTCTCATTGTTTATCCTTTCATTTATTAATTAATTAACAAACATTGGATTCATAGAATTAAGAGGACTCTTAATTATTACAGATATGTTACAAATTTATTAAAATGATAACTTTTTAGTTGAACTTTCTAGTTATCTCGATTTGTTGATAATCAGAGGCTAAAGACCCTCCGCAACTAAAAGGTCTTACTTTATTTTTAACTGCGTAGGATTGAGTTGGCTTTAATGTAACTTCTAGTTGTACAAAGTTAACTAATTTTTGAGTAAAACCTTTATCATATCTCCAAGCATTCCATTGTGTTGGAGCGGTGAATATTTCACTTAAATAAGATGCAGCTTTTGAGTGAATCATATTGCTCTCGTTTTGTCCTTTTAAAAGATTATTTTTAACTTTTTCAAAAATTTTTCTACATTTAATTGAGTCCACCATGTACGAGTTAGCATTTAAATGAGTGCTCATCGGTGCTGACACAATTAATTGAATTCCATCGTCTCTTCTAGAAAATAAAGCTTCAGTATAAATTGTAGATACATTTTTATTATCTACTTCAAGAACTAAATCGTTTTTAGCTTGTCTAAGATCGTTTTTAAGTCTTAAAAGTCCAAGATCAAAAACTGTGAGAGGTTGAGAACGTAAAGTTTTCTCAATTAAGTTTACATCTGCCTTAACAGTTGTAAAAGTTAAAGTTAATAAAACCAGAATTATATAATTTGTTATTCTAGTCATACTAGAATTTTAACTATTTTACTGTCTATCTCAAGACATAATTTAATAAATTTGTGATATTTGCTAAAATTTAGAAAAGTGAACCTTTATTTCGGTGCCACTTTGAGCCTC
This sequence comes from uncultured Pelagibacteraceae bacterium, assembly GCA_902589305.1. GTDB lineage: Bacteria > Pseudomonadota > Alphaproteobacteria > Pelagibacterales > Pelagibacteraceae > Pelagilacustribacter. The sequence continues at coordinate 77,407 of CACISL010000001.1, read as the reverse complement.
ACTTTTTATTTCTAACTCACCTCTATGCTGATTAACAATGTGCTTCACGATCGCCATTCCAAGTCCAGTGCCACCAACTTTTTTACTTTTAGCTGCATCAACTCTAAAAAATCTTTCTGTAATTCTCGGAAGTTGTTCAGTTGGAATTCCAATACCATTATCTTTAATGGACACGGTGTAAGAGTCTCCTATTACTTTTCCGTTACCTTGTCCACAATTAACCTCGATCTTTTTATTTTTTTCTGAATATTTTATACTGTTATCAATAATATTTGAAAAAACTTCAATTAATTTTTCATGATCGCCTTTAATAAAGAAATCATCTTTTATATTATTTTTAAATTCAAAAGATTTTAAATTTTTTTGATGGATGTCTTCAACGTTACTTAAAATTTCTTTTAAATTTACTTTATCTTGAGGCTGTATATGTTCCTCTAACTCAATTTTACTTAGTGAAAGTAAATCTTTAATTAAGCTTTCCATCCTATCAGCTTGCTCAAGCATTATCGGTATGAATTTTTTTTGTGCTTCTAAATCATCTTTCGCATGTCCACTTATAGTTTCTAGAAATCCTTTAATAGAAACTAAAGGCGTTTTAAGTTCATGGCTTACATTGGCTACAAAATCAGATTTGAACCTTTGCGCTTTTATAATATCAGTTAAATCTTTTAGAAATAAAACAACTGAGTCAGGATCATCGACATATGAGGTCGGTCCAGAGAATAGATGAACTTTAAAGAACTGAAATGAGGGAGAGGATAATTCTAAATCCATAGTAATTGTCTCTTTTTTTAAAAGCACTAAATCAATATTTTGGAGTAAATCAGGAACTCTCAATAAAGTAGCCACGTGCTTATTTAAATTATTTTCTCCAAATTTTTTTTTTGCACTATTATTAAAAAATTTGATATTTTTAAATTTATCTACAATTAAAATTAGATCATCGATTTGATTTATAATCTTTACTTGCTCATTAGTTTTTTCAATATTTTCATTGGTGATGTCTTCTATTCCCTCTTCATTATTACTTGGTTTGTTCTCTCTCTTAATATCGGATCTTGCCTCCATACCTGCTACAATTGATTTTCTGGATACTGCAATTACTACGATCACAATTATTCCAGCAAGAGAGTAAAATAATAATTCCATGATTTGATTATACTTTAAAGATATAGACTAAAGAAATATTTTTTAGCGGTTTGATACCGCACTATTTAAAAAGATTTTTGCGCAATTTTCCCAGGTATATTTTTTTGCATGCTCAATGCAAGCGCTTCTATCTGACTTAAGAGCTTCAAGTGCTGCTTTTTTAAGATCGTTGTTTAACGAGCCAATGTTTGTACCGTTAAAAATATCTTTTGGTCCTGCTACTGGGTAAGCAGCTACTGGCAATCCACATTTTAAAGCTTCTATAATTACAATTCCAAAAGTATCTGTTTTGCTCGGGAAAACAAAAACATCAGAAGAAGCAAAGTAACTTGCAAGCTCACCATTTGTTCTCTCTCCTTTAAATATTGCTTCAGGGTATTCTTTTTTAAGTTTATCTAAATCAGGTCCTTTACCAACAACTAGTTTCGTGCCTTCTAACTCTAAATCCAGAAATGCTCTGATGTTCTTCTCAATAGATACCCTACCCACATAAAGATAAATTGGTCTTTTATACTCTAAATTAATCTTTTTAGGCTTTTGAAATGCCCCGTGGTTTGCCCCTCTGGTCCAAACAACCATCTTATCCTTATCAAAACCAATTTCTTGAAGTTCATCTTTCATTGATTGAGTTGTTACTAAAATTTTTTCCGCCTTTGAATGAAATCCTTTAAGGAACTTTTGAGCAAGCTTAATTGGCAAATAAGGATAGTATAACTTCAAATATTTATCAAATTGAGTATGGTAAGACGTGGTAAACTTAAGGTTATTTTTTACACAATATCTTTTTGCAAATATTCCTATCGGGCCTTCTGTTGCTATGTGAATTATGTCAGCATCGGCTTTAGAAATTAATCTACCTACTCTAGGCCAAACATTAAGAGAAAGTTTTATTTCATTATATTTTGGCATTGGCACAGTAAAAAATTGATTAGGTTCAATATATTCAACCTGATGTCCAATTTTTTTTAATTCATCGCCAAGATTTTTTAAAGTTCTACAAACACCATTCACTTGCGGATACCAGGCATCAGTAACGATTAAAATTTTCATTTATTTATTTACTACTTTTAGATATGGCTTGTAATCGACAACATCACCTCTGATTTTGTCCCAGTCAATAACTTCCATGCGACCATCGAAATGTTCTACCAAGAAAGTTGCACCTTCTACCCAATCACCACAATTTAAATATCTCACACCATCTAAGACTTGATCGGCAGAATGATGAATATGACCACAAATTATACCATCAACATTTTTTTTTTTAGCATAAGTTGCTAAAGTTTTTTCATAATCGCCTATATATTTTACAGCGTTCTTTACTTTGTGTTTTAAATATTTTGCTAAAGACCAATTACCCTTTTTAAATAATCTTCTAAAAAAATTGATAACAACATTAAACTCAAGTAAAAAACTATAAGCAATAGCTCCTACTTTTGATAACCATGGAGCATATTTCATCACTCCATCCCAGGCATCACCATGAACAACAATATACTTTTTATTATCTGAGCTTACATGTATGGCTCTATTTACAACTTCAATATCGCCAAAATGTAATGGTAAAAATTTTCTGAAGACATCATCATGATTTCCAACAATATATTTTACTTTTGTTCCATGTCTTGCTTTTCTTAATGTTTTTTGAATCACATCATTATGTTCTTGAGGCCAGTAAAATTTTGTTTTTAAAGCCCAAACATCAATGATATCACCAACAAGATATAAATTTTCTGACCTTGAATGTTTGTAAAATTCTAATAATTTGTTTGCTGCACTTTTTCTATGCCCAAGGTGCAAGTCGGAAATAAAGATGCTTTTGTAATTTAAAATCTTTCCCTCAGATTTAGTTTGAATTGTTTCCATATTTTTTATAAAACGAATCTCTAGTACAAGTAGAATCATAAATATGTTACAGAATTGTTAAAATATGAATAAAAAATTGAATTTTGCGGTGATATTTAACTCAAATGCAGCAGGTGGTAGAAAACTTAAATTAATTAACAAGGTCATTAATCTTTTAGAAAAAAATCATATTGTAGATCTTTTTAAAACCGAAAGCGAGGATCATGCAAGGAATGTATTTAAAGAATTGTCTAATAAAAAATTTGATCGGTTAGTATTTGCTGGCGGTGACGGGAGCGTATGTTTTGGTATTAATGAAATGTTTAAAAGTGATAATCTAAAAGACAAATTAGTTGGATACATACCTGCTGGCACTGCAAATATTTTACAAATAGAAACTCAAATTAAAAAAAAGGCGGAGGAGATTTACAACGTCCTAGTATCAGATAATCATAAGAAAATTTCATTAGCAAAAATAAATGATAAGTACTTTTTCTTGATGGCTGGTGTAGGTTTTGACTCTCGAATTGTTGAGTCCATAAATACTAATATTAAAAAGTATCTTGGAAAAGTAATTTTCGCTTTAAAAGGTTTTCAGCATTTTTTATTTTTAAAAAATAATAAAATGGAGGTTAAGGTAGATAATGAAAAAATTATGGCTGATTGGATTTTATGTACTAATTCAAAATACTATGCTGGTCCCCATTCTATAACTAATGATACCAATATATTTGAAAACAGGATAGTGGCTTACATATTTAAAGACCTGACCAGAATAAAATTACTTTATTATGTTTGGTTAATTTTAACCAAAGGCGACTTAACTCCTGCAAAAAGTGTAATTAAAAAAGAATTGAACAGATTAAAAATAAATGGTGTAAACAATAAAGTTCTATCACAAGTTGATGGTGAAAATTGTGGTTACGTAAACAGTCTTGAAATCCAAAAAACAGACAGATTTATAAATTTATTAGTTCCGTAGAATTTTCTAAATCTTTTCAACCTTTAGTTTAAAAGATTTTTCTTAATTTCATTTGAAAAATTTTTTAGATTATTTTAGATTTTTCTTTTTTGGAGGAACAATATGAAAAAAAAGTTAAAAAAAAACGAAAAGAAAAAGAAAAAAATACTAAAATCAATCGATAAGCTTAAAAATAAGATAAGCACTAAACAAAAAAAACTATCAAAGATTGATCTAAAGATAGCTAGTATCGAGAAAAAAATCGCTGAAAAAAGAGCTAACAAAAATAAAGAACCTATCACAGCATCTTTAAATAATTAGTTTATAAAGTAATTAAATGCCCCTGATTTAAAAACATCAGGGGTTTACTTTAATTTACCAAAAAGGTTTAAAAGTATAACTCCTGAAACAATTAAAATTAATCCAACAGTACCATAAAGATTAGGGGTTTGATTGTACTTAAATATACCAAATAAAGTCACTGCTGTTATTGTTAATGCTCCATAAGTAGCATACGTAAATCCAACAGGTATTATAGTCATTGCTCTAGATAAACAAAAAATACAAACAACAATACTTGTAATGCAAAAAATTGTTGGTGTGAGCTTGGTAAAACTTTCTGTGGTTTTGAGAAAACCGTTGGAGGCAATACCTGTTATAATTGCAAGAATTAAATAAATATATCCACTAAATAAACTTATACTTTTCATTGTGCTTTAGCGAACTGGCCGCCGTCTTTAAATCTCCATAACCATTTTTTCATCTCTTCTTCAACATCTACTGGTTCTATATCAAGATCTTTTAGTGTTAGGTGATTATTAGAAACAATATTATCTGCCTCAGACAAAATTTCACATTGGTCTCTAGTTAAAATCGGAGGTAAAGGTAGTAAATCTGTAATAGTACTCTGTATTTTTGCTATAGCCATTGGCATTTCAACAACGAATCTTTTTTTGTTAATAGTTGACAAAATTGACTTAACCATATCTCCAAAGCTAATAATTTTTGGTCCTCCAATCTCATAAATTTTACTTTCGTTATTTTTAATCTCAATTGCTTTTACAATAGAGCTTACAACATCTGAAACTAAAATTGGTTGAAACTTATAATTTTTGCCTACAACTGGAATTACAGGCAATATACTTAATTTAGAAAATAGATTAGTAAAATTATCTTCCAGACCACAAACTACACTTGGTCTTATAATTACTGTTTGTTTAAAATTCTCCATGGCTTTTTTTTCTCCTAAAAATTTTGATTTTTGATATAGAGATTTCGATTTATCATTAGCGCCGATAGCACTGACGTGAATAAATTTCTTTACATCTGACTCTGAGCAAATCTTAGCGACCGCTTCAGGAATTTTTGAATGAATATTGTAAAATTTTTGTCTTCTAGTTTCGTAAAGAATCCCAATTAAATTAACAACAACATCTGCATTTTTTATTGCGTCTTTTAATTCAGAGAAGTTATTCGGATTCCAGTCTAATAATTCAATTGAACCGGGCGTTCCTTGAGTCTTTAAGTATCCTTTTTGAAAGGCTTTTCTAGTGGTAATGATGCATCTATAATTCTTCTTAGTCATATTTCTGACTAAGTATTTTCCGATAAATCCACCACCACCTAAGATTACGCAAATTTGATTTTTCATGGTATTTAATACTTATATATGAAAATAACTAAGATTAAAGAGGACATAAATTCAGAGATAGCGAATTCATTTGAAAATAGCATCGCTATTGATACAGAGGCAACAGGATTACAAATCCCCGAAAGAGATAAACTAAGTTTAATTCAAATTTGTGACGAAAAATCAAATGTTTATATAATTCAGCCTAATAAAAATAATTACAAAGCACCTAATTTAGTATCAGTGTTAGAAAATGAAAAAATTTTAAAGATAGGACATTTTTTAAGATTTGATAAAAGTTCACTTGAATTTTTTCTTAAATGTAAAATAAGAAATATTTTTGATACTAAAATAGCATCTAAGATCGTCAGAACTTATACAGATGCTCATGGACTTAAAAATTTGGTACAAGAATTTTGTAATAAATCTTTAGATAAAAGGCAAGGAAGTAGTGATTGGAATAAAGATATAAATGATCTTTCAAATAAACAATTAGAGTACGCGGCAGGTGATGTAATTTATCTTCATAAAATTAAATTTGAATTAGAAAAAATGCTAATAAGAGAAAAGAGATTGGATATATTTAAAAAATGTTTAGAATTTTTAGATACAAGAGTAGAGTTAGATCAAAAAGGTTTTAAAGAGGATATTTTTGAACATTAATGTATAAAAAAAATTATATTTCTATTGCAAAAAAATCATGCTCAATTCAGATTAATGAATTAAAAAAAATAAAAAAAGTATTTAACAATTCTTTTATCAAAGCTGTTGATTTAATTTTAAATTGTAAAGGAAAAGTAATATGCGCAGGAATTGGTAAAAGCGGAATAATAGGTAAAAAAATTTCTGCTACTTTTTCGAGTGTGGGTATACCTAGTTTTTTTTGTGATCCAGCTCAAGCATTACATGGAGACATGGGTCAGATAGAAAAAAAAGATATATTAATTATTTTTTCTTATTCTGGAAATACCTCAGAATTAACTAATATGCTTAAATATGCTAATCGTTATAGAATTAAGATTATCGGCGTCGCATCTAAACCAAATAGTATCTTACTAAAAGCAAGCGATATAAAGATATTGCTTCCGCAGGTAAAAGAGTCAGATGTTACTGGTATGGTTCCAACTTCTAGCACTTCCCTAACTTTGCTTCTTGGAGACTCTTTGGCAACAACAGTTATGCATTTAAAAAAATTTTCAAAAGAAAAATTTAAAGTTTTTCACCCTGGTGGTAATATAGGGGGGTCATTGCTTCTTGCAAAAGATATAATGGTTACTGGAAAAAAAATGCCTGTAATAAATTATAATAAAAATTTAAAGGAGGCTCTTAAAATTATGAATTTAAAAAAACTTGGAATAGTAGTTGTGAAAAAGAGAGATTATATAGTTGGTTTGGTGACTGATGGTGATTTGAGAAGAGAAATGAGAGATTATTCAAAAAATCAAGATCTTAATAAACTTATGACAAAAAGTCCTTTTGTAGTAAATGAAAATATGCCTGCCTCAAAGGCGCTTTCAGTAATGAATGAGAAAAAGATTACTAGTTTGCTTGTTGTATCAGACAAAGATTTAAAAAAGAAAAATAAAATATTAAAAGGTATCATCCATATACACTTCATTTTGCAAAGTGGAATCAAATGATTGAAAGAAAAAAAAAGTTAAGATTAATTCAATTTACTTTATTATTAATTGGATTTGCAGTAATCATTTTTACTTATACTGGTACAATAAAAAATTCAAAAGAGGTTATTGTTCCAAAGGAAACCCAGGAAAAAATAAAAAAACAAGCTTCAAATAAAAATAACGAAGACGGAGACATTTTTTATAATATTGAATATACTGGATTAGATTTGTCAGGTAATCGATATGTTCTTAAGTCTAAAGAGGCTTACAGTAACAAACTAAGTCAAGAAGTCGTAAATATGACATCAGTGGAAGCTTTTTTTTATTTCAAAGACAATACAATTTTGAAACTTTTCTCTAACAAGGGAGTTTATAATAATAAAACTCTTGATATGAATTTTTATAATAATGTGAAAGCTTTTTATCAAAATAGCGAACTATTTTCGCAAAAAGCAGAGTATTCTAACTCAAAAGGTTATCTTATCGTCTCAGGTAACGTTAAAGTTAAAGATGCTAAAGGAACCATTGTTGCGGATGAACTTTTATTTGATATAAAAAAACAAACTTTAGATATTCAGTCATTTAATGATAAGATTAATGCTAATATAAATATAAAATGAAAAAAGGTTTTAGAATTTTAAAATTTAAAAAAGATAAACCTATCTTTGAAGTCAAAGATGTGAGTAAATCTTTTGATGGGAGGCCCATTTTGAAAAAACTCTCCTTAAAAGTTTTTCCAGGTGAATGTGTGGGAGTCTTAGGTCCAAACGGTTGTGGAAAAACAACTCTTTTTTCAATGTGTATTGGTGAGCAAAATGTTGAGGGAGGAAAAATTTTTCTTAATAATAAGTCTATTGAGCAGATCCCAATTCATTTAAGATCAAAAGAGGGGTTAGGCTACTTGCCTCAGCAAAGAAGTGTGTTCAATATGTCAGTTTATGATAACGTTTTGGGTGTTGCTCAGATAACAATAAAAGGCGCTCTAAACCAAAAAGCAATCACTGAAAAACTTTTAGATGAATTTAATTTACAGCATCTTAGATCTTTGAATGCCTCTGTTTTGTCAGGTGGCGAAATTAGAAGATTAATGATGGCTAGAGTAATGATAAATAAACCAAAAATAGTATTACTTGATGAACCATTAGCAGCTTTAGATCCATTGGTAATTCAAGATATTCAAAAATACATTCTTAAGATCCAATCAACTGGGACTGCAATACTTGTAACTGACCATAACGTTAAAAATTTATTTGATATCACTGACCGAAGCTATGTCCTGGGAGAGCACACTGTTATTGCTGAAGGAACGTCGAGAGAATTGCTAAAATCTACTAAGGCTATTGAGCAATATTTTGGTTCACAATTCTCATAAAAAATGCCTAAAAAAAGTTTTAATTTATCTGTAAAAAAAAAAATAAATTCATTCAAAAAAAAAATTACGGTTGACTCTGATAAATCAATATCGATCAGAAGTTTTTTAATCGGAGCAATTAGCGAGAATATTTCTTCCGTTAAAAATGTTTTAGAATCAGAAGACGTTCTATCAACAATTAATTGTTTAAAAAAATTAGGTGTTCAAATTAAAAAAAGAAAATCTCAAGAATATATTATCTACGGTAAAGGTCTAGGTTCTCTTGCCTTAAAAAAAAATTCTGAACTTAATTTTGGAAATTCGGGTACTTTAGCTCGATTATTAATTGGTATACTTTCAACAACTCCTGACATCCAAGTAAAAGTTACAGGTGATCATTCATTAAATAAAAGGAATATGAAAGAATTAATAATTTTAATGTCTGAGTTCGGAGCTTTTTTCTATCCTAAAAACAAATTCAATTTTCCTCTAAAGCTGATTTCAACAAGTATGCCGATAGGTATTAATTATAAAGCTGGAGTATCAGCACAACTTAAGAGTTCTGTAATTTTAGCAGGTTTGAATTCATTTGGTGAGACAAATATTATTGAAATAGAAAAAAGCAGAGACCATACCGAAAATATGTTAATTAAAAATCGTCATGTAATTAATGTGCGAGGAAATAAAAAAAAATTTATAAAGATTAAAGGTAAGAGTTTTCTAAATCCAATTAATATTAATGTTCCTGGTGATCCATCTTCTTCAGCTTTTTTTGTAGCATTGACTTTATTGAATAACAATTCATCAATCAAAATTTTAAGCGTTTGTTTGAATTCAACAAGAATAGGCTTTTATAATCTTTTAAAAAAGTGTGGAGCAGACATAAAGTTTCAAAATTTAAAGAGAGAGAATAATGAATTACGCGGGGATATACTTGTAAGAAGTTGTAAGATTAATCCGATTAAAGCATCTCGCAAGTATTATGTGAGTTCAACAGATGAATATCCCATTCTTTTCGTAATTGCAGCTCTTACAAAAGGTAATTCTATATTTAAAGGAATAGGAGATCTTTCAAACAAAGAGAGTAATAGGATTACTGAAATGCAGAAAGTTTTAAAACAAGTTGGCGTCAAAAGTATAGCTAAGAAAGATGAATTAAAAATTTTTGGTAAAGGGCCAATAAATGCTTCTAAATTAAAATTATCTGTTCCAAATTTGGGAGATCATCGTATATGTATGTCTGCTTTTGTTTTAGCAATACTTACAGGGGCAAAAGCACAAATTAAAAACTTTGAAACTGTATTTACTTCTTCACCATCTTTTTTAAAAAATATGAAAATATTAGGAGCAAATTTTGAAAAAAAATATTAGAACACTTCAAATATCATGTGATGGAGGTGCAGCGACAGGTAAGTCTACGGGGGCAAAAATGATATCAAAAAAATATAAATTAAAATTTTTATCGTCCGGATTACTTTATAGATATGTAAGTTATTTAATTCTTAAATATAAACCAAAAGATAAAATTAATTTCATCAAAAAAAAATTTAAAAAAATTAGTATAAAAGAATTAAATAAAAAAAATTTACATTCTCCTGAAATATCTCAATATAGCGCTGAAGTTGCTAAGATAGGTAAAATTAGAAAAATTTTAAAATCTTTTCAAATAAACTTTTCAAAAAAAAATAAAAAATGTTGTATTGAGGGGAGAGATATTTCTACAAAAATTCTTCCTAAATCAGATATAAAATTTTTTTTTAAATGTGATTTAAAAACTGCGGCATTAAGAAGATATAAGGAGTTAAAAAAGTCAGATCCAAGCATAAAAATACACATGGTAAAAAAAGCCCTAAGAATAAGAAATATTTCTGACACAAACAGGAAAAACTCCCCTTTACTTAAACACAGAGATTCGATAGAAATCGACACCGGAAAATTAGATAAACGTGCTATGTTAGCAAAAATGTCTAAGTCCGTAGAAAGTATTATAAAAACAAAATGGCGACAGAACAGGAATTAAAAAATATAAGCTCATTGCACAAAGAGTTCCAATCCCTATTAGATAAAGATTTCAAAGACAGAAAAGTTAAAGAAGGTGAAATTATAAAAGCTACGGTGACTGAAATAACGCCAAAGTTTGTAGTAGCTGACGCTAAATTAAAAATGGAAGCAATGATTCCCGTCGAAGAATTTAAAAATGATGATGAGCTTAAAAATTTAAAAGTTGGTTCAAAAATCGATGTTTTCTTAGAAAGAATTGAGTCAGGAAGAGGTGAAATTATTATATCCAGAGATAAAGCCAGAAAAATGAAAGCTTGGAAAAAAATGGAAAAAGTTTTTGAGACTCAAGAGGAAATGACTGGTTATATAACAGGGAAAGTCAAAGGAGGTTTTATAGCGAATGTTGAAGGTTTGCCATGTTTCATGCCTTCTTCTCAAATAGATGTAAGGCCTCTGAAAAGAGTTGATCACTTAATGAATACTCCAGTAAAAGTTATAGCCACAAGAATAGATAAAAATAGAGGAAATGTTTGTGTCTCAAGAAGAGCTGTTTTAGAAAAAAGTAAAAACGCAGAAATATTAGAGGCTCTTAAAAATATTAATGTTGGAGATATTATTGAAGATGCTGTAGTAAAAGCTACAACAGACTGGGGTATTTTCTTAGACATAAATGGAGTAGACGCTCTGTGCCACGTATCAGATCTAAGTCATGGTCGTGTAAAAAAACCTTCTGACTTAGTAACAATAGGTCAAAAACTAAAAGTAAAAATTACAAAGATTGATGAAAAAACTAATCGTGTATCCGCATCAATTAAAGCTTTAACGGAAGATCCATTTGATAATATAGAAAAAAAATACAAAGTTGGAGAGATATACGAAGGTGTCGTGACTAAAATTTTAGATTATGGTTGTTTTTGTAAAATTGAAGAAGGAGTCGAAGGATTAATTCATAATTCAGAATTAGATTGGACTAATAGAAATGTAAAACCAAGCAAAGTTTTGTCTGCCTCTCAAAAAATTAAGTTCAAAATTGTAAATATAGATAAAGATACAAAAAGAATTTCACTATCTTATAAAGCCACCTTAGACAATCCTTGGGAAAAGGTAAAAGATCAAATCAACAAAGAAGTAAAAATAAAAATAAACAATATAACTGAAAAAGCAATATTTGGTGAATTAGTAGACACTGGTTTATCTGGAATGTTGCACTATAAAGAAATTTCATATGAAGAAAATTTAGATAACCTAAAAAAGTTTAAAAAAGGTGAAATAATTAGTGTAAAAATTTTAGAAATTAAAGATGATAAAATTAGATTCTCAAAAAGAGCTTTGGATAAAGACCCATTAAATTGGTTTAAAGATAACAATAAAAAAGTTGGAGATATAATTACTACTAGAATTCATGAGGTGTCAAAAACTGGTGTTAAAGTTTCAATCGATAAAGATAAAAAATTAATAACAACAATTAGAAAAGCTGATCTAGCAAAAGACACGGCAGATGCTAGACCAGAAGTATTTTCGCCTGGGAATGCTTTAGATGCTAAAATCATAGAACTTGATCTTAAAACTAGAAGAATTAAGTTGTCTCCAAAAGCAGCACAATTAGACGAAGAGAAAACCTTGATACAAAAATTTGGAGAAAACGCAACAAAATCTGGAGCGACTTTGAAAGGAATTTTTGAAAAAGCTATAGGAAAAAAAGAGAAAAAAGAAAAAAAATAATTGTCAAAACCGCAGTTAGTAAAAAAATTAAAGAAAAGATTTCCAAACTTAAATCAATCAGAATTATCAGAAGTAATTGAAGTTTTTTGTACCTGTTTGCAAGAGGCGCTGTCAGATGGTAGAAAAGTAGAATTAAGAAATTTTGGTACATTTTTTACAAAAAAGATGAAGGAAAAGTTCTCTGCTCGAAATCCTGCTACTGGAGAATTAATTTATGTTCCTGAAAAAAATAAGGTAAGATTTAGACCTGGTAAAAAACTTAAAGAATTTATTAATAAATGAAAAAACCAAAAGTATTTATTGCTTGTGATACAACAAATTTAACAAAAACAAGAAAAATAATTAATCAATCAAAAACGAAAATGATTAAGATTGGTTATAAATTTGGTTTAGAGTTTATGAACTCTAAAAATGGAAGAAGATTTATTTCATCATTAAAAAATAAAATTATTTTTGTTGATTTAAAATTAAATGATACAGTGAACACAATGGTATCGGCAGTAAAAGCACTGAAAGATTTAAAAATCAACTATCTAACAGTTCATATTTCTTCTGGTTTTACAGCACTCAAAGCAGTAAAAAAAGTTTCAGGTTCAACAAAGATAATAGGTGTTACGACTTTGACTTCACTTAATAACCGCGATTTAAAATTAATTGGCCATACTAAATCTGTAAAAAATTTAGTAACTCATCAAGCCAAACTTGCAAAAAAAGCATCTTTAGATGCCTTGGTTTGTAGTCCCTACGAGGTTAGCGCTGTAAGAAAAGTTTTTAAAAAGGAAATAATTACTCCTGGCATACAAATTGGCAAAAAGAATTATGATCAAAAACGTTCGATGGAAGCGAAGAAAGTCAAATCTGATTGGTTAGTTATAGGTCGAGCAATTACCAAAGGAAACATCAAAAAGAATATTCTAAATCTCGCTAAAGAATTAAAATAATGAAAATTAAGATTTGTGGTTTAAATCCAACCAGAGATGTCCAGTTATGTATTGATCTTAAAGTAAATTATTTAGGATTTGTTTTTTACGAAAAATCACCAAGGAATACAGATTTAAAAGAGATTAATGTTTTAAAAAAATATAATCCCAAAACATCTAATTATGTAAGTGTTTGTGTAGATCCAACCGATACATTTATTCAGAAAAATATTTTAGGAAACTTTGAGTATATTCAACTTCATGGCTCAGAGACAAGTGAGCGAGTAAAAGAAATTAATAAAATGGGGATTAAAGTAATTAAAACTATAAAAGTAAAAGAAAAAGAGGATGTTGTTCTGTATAAAAATTATGAAGATATAGCAGATCTAATTTTATTTGACTCAACATCTATGGAAAAATCACAAAGTATTCCAATAGATTTACTTCGCATGCTTCCTAAAGGTGAAAAATTTGGTCTAGCTGGTGCAATTAATCTTGAAAATATTAGGGAATATAGTCAATTAGGGTTTGATTTCTTAGATCTTTCTTCAGGACTAGAAAGAGAAAATTTAAAAGGATACAAAGATCATCATAAAATAAAAAAATTTATAGATAAGGTAAATGAAATTAATGAAAATACCTCCGTTTAAAGAGTTAAACCCGCCAGATAATTTAGGTTATTGGACGAATAAAAAAACAGGTGAAAAATATGGCGGCCAATATATAAGCCCGTTATTAATTCCGAATCTTAAAAAGGTTGAGGCTGGTTTCAAAAAAGCTATGAAAAATAAAAAGTTCTTAGCTGGTTTAGAAGAACAATTAGTTAATCATATTGGAATTATCACTCCTATTTTAAGAAGCTTAGAGTTGGAAGATATTGCCGGCGGTGAAAAGAAAATAGGAAAAATTTTTCTAAAAAGAACAGATCTACATCATGATAGCTCACATAAACCAGTTAGCGCTTTCAGTTCAGTTTATTTTGCTAAACATATTTTAAAAGCTAAAAAAATTATTACTGAAACTGGAGCTTCAATGAATGCTAGAGCAGTTGCGTCTGCTTGTGCTAAGCTTGGTTTAGAATGTGAAGTGCACATAGGCGCCGTAGATGCTGAAAAAGTTTCACTTAATAAAGATATAACTGAGTTATATGGGGCAAAAATAGTAGAGTGTCACGACTCAACCAAAACACTTCTTCCGGCTATGGCAGCTGCATTAAGAAGCTGGCAGAGTGATCCTGCTGCAATGTATGTAGTTGGAAGTGTATGTGGGCCTCATCCATATCCTTTAATGGTAAGAACCTTCGCCAGCATTATTGGTAGGATTGCTAAAAAACAAATGAAAGATTTAACTGGGAAATTACCTTCTAATGTCTTCGCAGTGTGCGGTGGTGGCTCTAACCTAAATGCAATTAGTTATCCATATTATAAAGATAAAAAAGTAAATATCTTTGGGATAGAAAGCGCTGGTAAAGGAATATCTTCTGGTCAACATGCTGCTACATTAACAAGTAATGCTCCCATAGGAATACTCTTAGGAGCTAGATCAAATGTTTTAATGAACAATGATGGACAAATTGACGAGTCACACACTGAAGCCTCGGGATTAGATTTTTCAGGCGTTGGCCCTGAGATTTGTTATATGCACTCGATTAATAGAATTCAATTCCGAGCAACTTCAGACAAAGAGGCACAGGAAACTTTTTTAATGATGTGTAGAAAAACTGGAATCCTTCCTGCAATAGAAGCATGTTATGTCATACACGCAGCACTAAAAGAAATTAAAAAAAGAAAAAATCCTAAGGAAAATCATCTAATTCATTTGTGTGGCTCTGGAGAGTCTAATGTTGCCAGAATGTTAAAATATAAAAGAGAACATGAATAAAAATTTTCAAAAAGTTTTTGCTAATGCAAAGTCAGAAAATAGATCATGTTTTGTTGCATTTGTTACAGGTATGGATCCTGATTATGAAAGCTCAAAAAAAATATTAATTGAACTTTCTAAAAGTTGCGACGTAATTGAAGTTGGTGTGAGTTTTAATACCTCAACATCGGATAGCTCAATTATAATGAGTGCTAATGACAGAGCTATCAAATCTGGTGCTAGAACTGAAAAAATTTTTCAGCTTATTAAAGAGGTAAAGAATGAGATAACATCTGATACTGCTTTCGTTACAATGGGCTACTTAAACCAAATCCATGTTTATGGAATTGATAGATACATTAAAGATTGTAAAAAAAGTGGGGTTGACGGTTGTATTGTTGTCGATAGTAACAACGAGTCCCCTGAAGATGAACTAATTTTTAAAGGCCTAACAAAAAATGATATTGCATTTATTAAACTTATAGCACCAACAAATGATAGTGCTTATATCAAACAAAGTTTAAAGAAGTGCTCTTCATGGGTGTACATAATTTCTTACGCAGGGGTAACCGGTTCAAAGGATGTAAATTTAGATAATGTAAAGAAATTATCTAAAATGATTAGAAAACAATCTAAAATTCCTATTGGCGTAGGTTTTGGAATAAAAAGTCAGGATGATGTAAAAAAAGTATCTAAATTGGCAGATTTAGTTGTTTGCGGAAGCTCAATTGTTAATAAAATTAAAGAAGGAAGCCAAAATGGTTTATCTAATCATGATTTAGCCCACTTTGTTGGAGAATATGTTAATAATCTATCTAAAGGAGTTAAGCATTGAACAACTGGATATCAAAATTTATAAAACCAAAATTAAAATCTCTTTTTAAGAAAAAATCTGCAGATAGAGATGATGCATTATGGCAAAATTGCTCTTGTTCAAAACTTACTCTTAAAGAAGATTTTGCAAAAAATTTATTTGTATGCCCTTCTTGTAACAAACCGCATCCACTAACTAATAAACAAAGATTTGATTTATTCTTTGACGACTCTGAGTATCAAATTTTAGATTACGGAAGACCGCCAGAGGATCCAATTTCATTTGAGGATACAAAAAAATATAAAGACAGAATTAAAAAAGCAAAAGAATCAACTGGTGAAGATGAGACTATGACAGCAGCTTCAGGATTTTTGAATGCTGTACCAATCACAGCAGTGTCAATGACATTCTCTTGGATGGGCGGCAGTGTTTCACCTCGAGTTGGAGAATGTTTTTTAAATGCCGCTGAACATGCAATTAAAAATAATCATAAGGCTTTCGTAATGTTTATTACTTCTGGAGGTATGCGTATGCAAACTGGAAATTTAAGCTTGCAACAAATGGGTAGAATGACAATTGCAATGCATGAACTTAAAAAGAAAAACATACTTACTTTTTCGATAGCTGCTGGTCCAGTTCTAGGTGGAACAACAGCGAGTTTTGCTTCCATCTCAGATCAAATTTATTCTGAGTCTAACGATTATTTATGGGGCTTCAGCGGAAAGCGTGTTATAGAGCAGAACATTAGAGAAAAATTGGCTGACGACGTACAAACTAGTAAATGGGTTTTTGATCATGGTCAAATTGATAAAATTATTCCAAGACATAAATTAAGAGATGAAATTTACAATCTTCTATCTATACTTCTTAAATTAAAAGAAAAAGAGGAAGCGCAGGATAGAAGTAATGTCACGATCGATAAATCTATTAGAGAAATCGCTTAACAAACATAGCAACTTAGAAAAACTTTTAACTCTTAATCAACATAAAATCAGACTAGGCCTTACTAGAATTAATAAAGTAATTAAAAAATTAAAAATTACTCAAAGACCTAATATTAAATACCTTACTGTTAATGGCACTTCTGCTAAAAATTCAATAATACAAATCTTTAAATCTATTTTGATACAACATAGACAAAGATATGCGGTGACCGTATCGCCGCACTTAGTTTTTCTCGCGGAAAGATTCGAACATAATCAAAAATTTATCAAACTAAACAAACTAAAAAGTATCTTAACTAGAGTGGCTAAATATAAAAATTTAACACACTTTGAAAAATTAGTTGTTTCCTTTGGAATATTTATTAAAGATCTCAAATTAGATTGGGCAATCGGGGAATTTGGTTTATTTGGGCGGCTGGATGGAATACGAGCTCTATTTAATAAACCTAATTATCATATCATCAGCCCTATTTCATGGGATCATCTTAATTGGACAAAGACAAAAAAAAGAAACTTTAAAACTTTAAAAGAAATAGTCTTTGAAAAAACATCTTTTATAAAATCAACAGTCTATGTGAGCAAACAAGATCCTAAAGTCTTAAAACTTATCAAATATAACTTAAGAAATAATCGTTCCGATAAGTTCTTTTACGGTTCAGATTTCAGAATAATTAAGAAAAATAAAAGATATTTCTACAAAGACAATCTTCATTATTTTGAAATAAAATCCAATTTAATTGGTGACTACATGTATGAAAATATGGCACCTGCTATTAAACTTGCTTTAGACAATGACATTCCTATCAGCATTATAAAAAAAGGTTTATTAAAAGTAGATATAAAAGGCAGGCTTCAGATTCTTAGAAAAGGGAAATTATTAAAAAATCTTAATTCAAAAGATAAGCTTATACTAGACGGGGCTCATAATGCTCAACAATCTGAAAGGTTAGTTAAGGTTATAAATGAATTTAAATTTAAAAATAAATGTGCCGTTATTAGTATGATTAACTCAAAAGACCCTGTCTCTTTTCTTAAGCCTTTTAAAGGTAAATTTAATAAGCTTTATTTCTTAGATAACCCAGAACAGAATAATTTCATTCCAAAGGAAAAGCTCAAAGCTGCAGCTGATAAACTTAAAATAAGATCGGAAATAAAAGAAAGTATTCCAGAAACTTTTAAATCGAACCAATCAAAAACTCTTTGGTTATGTACAGGCAGTTTATATTGGGTGGGATATTTATTAAGTAAAAATTAAATATTTTCTTTGACCCAGTCAGATACTGTTTTGTAGTCTGATGCTCCTACTTTTTGTGAAACTACACGTCCATTTTTTATGATATAAAGCTGGGGAATTGAACGCACCCCAAAGGTCGTTGCGGTATTTACACCATCTTGGTCAATTACCATTGAAAAAAAATCCATTCCAGGATTTTCTGAAGAAACTTTTTCAACAATAGGTGTTAGAGCTTTACAAGGGCTTTTTTTTGAGATCACCCCTTGTTAGATAACAAGGGGCCAATTAACCACACCAGTCAGCCTCGAATTTGAGGCAAACCGGTTTAGAATTCTCTAAAACCTCTTTCTGATACATTTCATCTGAAATTTTTTTAATTGGCATAATTTTTATTTATTATTTTGAGAACTCAATGTCAACATAGACATTTATTTATATATTGACACTTGTTTATAACATTGAGGTTTTGTCTTTGACTTTCCAACTTCAATTCTCTCGCCTGTATCTTTAACGCAATAAATATAATAATAAAATTCATTATCTTCATAATCTCTAACTTCTTCTATTCGAATTTCTGTAATTGAGTTTTCTAACTCTTTTTTATTATGAAGCTTAATGATATTTGTCATTGTTATCTTTATGAAGATGTTTATTGCTTTTAGCTAAATATGGGGTCACTTCATCAATTAATTCAGAGTATTCTTGCTTTAATCTATTTAACTTTTCTTTCTTATCTTCCTCATCGATATATTTTCTCATTATTTCAACATCAACCACAGCTCTTTCATAATCACGCCTGTCTTTTAGATAATAGAAATAGTTTAAAATATTTGTAGGTAAATTAATGAGCCAAAGCATTAAAGTTGTTAAAGGTAATCTGAACAGTAATTTATACTCTGTTTGTTTATAAAGTTCTTTGTAAGTAAAATAATCCTCCATTTGTTTCATATATTTAATTCTACCTTTAATACTTTTTTTAAAATGATAATAAATTCTTGTTTTCATATTTCTAAATATATTTTTCGTAATTTGATTGCATATTAAAAAGATACTTATCGAGTTTAATTAATTTTTTCATTTTTTTTTCATCTTCATCATTTTCAGCTTGTAGTTTTAAAGTATCAAGTCTTGCAAACTGTGCTGGTATATTTGTAAATACTGAGTCGTCACCGTCATTATTAAGAATAAAACTCGCTATTCTTTTTTTTATTCTTGTGTAATCCCTTTTACTTAATATCTTAATAAAATCTTCTTCAGTATGTTCCTCATAAATAACCATTTCGGCTAAAGTCTTTAGCTCATCTCTTTTAAATTTATTAAATATCTTTTTCTTTTCATCGTTTGTTTCCGCCAGATTAAATGCATCCATTAATTTTCTCTCTTCAATAGATGGATTTAATTTGTAAATCATTTGCTCAGGCTCTAATTTTCGCTGATCATTTTCCATTTTTTCATCTAGTCTCTCTTGCTGAATTGTCTTAATTTTATTTAATATTTCCTCTCTATTTTGACTTATAACTTTTTGTCTTCTCTCTAATTCTTTCATTCCCAGGTTTTTATAGACATCATCATTAAGAGCATATTTCTTATCCATTAAAAGAGGTGAACGATTTGCCTTCTGGGTTCTGCACCATTTAGGTGATGCGTCCAATTCTTTTTTAAATGCATCAGTGTCGTTTAAAACGCTTAGGATTTCCTCTGGTGACTTACGTAAATCATAAGTAAGAAACCAACCAGGAAAAACTCCCTCGCCAAGAAATGTTCCGCTGTAAATTTTTGCCTGCCTCCATGCTTCCATCCAACAAAATATTGGTGTCGATTGAAGTTTAGGAAGTACGTCAGATTTTCTTCTTAACGCTAAAGATGCCTTAAAAACTTCAGGGGCTTTCTTAGCTAACAACTCTCCTAGCTTCATGGTGCTAAGTGTATCACCATAGCTAGTGTGGCTCTCAGTTTTTATATTGTTCACTCTACAAACCGACTCGAGTTTATATATAGGTAGATTTTTGTCATTAAGTTCAAAAGATATCGAATTAGGTGCAAAAAGATTTACTGATCTCACAACAGGCAATAAATCAAACGAGTCGGAATTAGTCAGATAAGGCCATCTTAAATTCACAAATAAACTATGATTAAGTAAGACTGTATCGTAGTTGTGGTTATTAAAGCCAACAAATATAGCTCCCATTTTTTTCCAGTCATTAAATTTTTCTTCTAATTTTTTTAGCATGACCCCGTACGTGTCTTGCTTCATCAGGTGATCTATATCAAGACCATTGACTAACATTGCATCAACTTCTAATGGTCTGCTTTTTCTTGGTCTAGACAACAAAGTAAATTCATCTAAGATCTGAAAATTATCGTTTGAGAGCACTCCTGAAATTGAAAGCACAGAAGCTTTACCACATGAACCGCTATCTGATTCTATGTCAAACCACGCAAACATCATATCTTTATTCTCCTAAGCTCTTTTCTTTTTAATATCTTCATTGGGAATCTCATTAATTTCATCAGAAAATAAATTCGGCTCAGATTTTAAACCTTTGCTTAAAAACTCTGGAATTTCAAAATCTTGCTCGAACAGATTTCTATCCTTGATAAAGTCGTTGTTGTTAGTAAATCCTGACTTCCAAATTACTTTACCGATAATATAATCTTTTCTAGGTTTGCCTCTATTGTCCAGTGCAGCGATAGTCTGTCTGGAATACTTATTATTATCTGGAATAGAAATAATCTGATAAGTATCTTTGAACATTGTAAATTGCAGTCGTCTAATACATATCTTATTAAATTCTTTAACAACAAATAATCCTCCTTTAAATGCATTTGTTTCACCTAAAGTCGTCTTTATGGCTAAACATTCATCGTCAATTGAAATTGCAGGACTCATATAATCATCTTCAACTTTAACCAAGAATAATTTAGAAAAATCACTAATTGAAAAGTTTTTACGAATTGCACTTTTTTTCATTAAAAAACCATCTGATTTTGAATTAATAAAGTTTATCTTTTTATAATCTGAAGGTGAAAAGAAGTTTGGCAGAAAGATCTTTCTTAAACTCTCACAAATTATATAAAAATCTTTAATGGCTTTGATCTCTAATTCAAAATTTTTGTACTCATCGGTATAAGTTTCTTTTATCTCATCGATAGCTTCAAAATCCTCCCCTATCATATTCTGTAGCCAATCTTCAGTGTTTTCGTATCCTTGTAAAAATCCTATATAATCTTCATATTTTTCAGGCTCAATTTTTTCAATATACTTATCTAAAATAGTTAATTCATCTTGATCAAAAATATCATTCTTATTTATTGAGATATTTTCTCCGGATCCTATTTTAATACCTGGATTAAGACTGCTAATTGCTAATATGTGATGCTCTAGTGCTGGGATTAAGAGTTTTTCAATAACTCCCCCGTTTTTACTTATCATGTTATAAAATAAATCAAATCTACTAATTTTTTCTTTAGGATTATGTTTTTTAGCTAAAGCGCGATAAATACTTAAAAGGAAGAAGTAAGAAAAACTTCTTGGAAATATCTTTTTGTCGTATCTATAAATATAACCTACCAACGAATTCCTATGATGTGAAAGCGTTAGTGAACATTGACTTTGGGATAAGCCAGCAAACTTTAATAAATTAGTTAAAAGTAGCTTATTAATAGACAATAGTGTTTTTTTAGAATCCATGCTCATTATATATACTTATTTTATGCAAAAATAAAGTAAAAAAAAGTCAATTTCACTGTTGACATGCAAAGATTTGTGTGATTAAGTGCTTTTATGAGTAAAAAAAAGACGAATATTAGGAGGTCCTTTCTTTCTTTCCTTTCTGCTCCTTTTACTTGTCTTTTTTTACTCATTAACAAAAAAGGAGAAAAAAATGCCTAAAACAAAAAAAAACAAGTCAAAAGATAATGTAGTTCCTTTCAATAAGCCAAAAATAGATAAAGAGGCTGATGAAAAACTAAAGTTAAGAGAAAATGAAAAAGACCGATTAAACACTGTGTTAAGACAAAAGTGCGATGAGATAATAGAAATTATAGATACTAGTCAAATCGACAAACAGTGGGGAGTCTATGCAGCCCTTTTCCATGTAAAACAAATGGGAGTATTTAATCTTCATACTTCAGATTATGATATGGCAAACAAAACGTCTTCTGAAGAAATTATGCGGAATCAAAGAGAATACCTTCAAACGTCTTTTCCTCAATTTGTGAACGATGATGAAAATAATGAAGAAAATACAAAAAAGGTACTACACTAATGCTTGAGCCCTTAATTTATATATTTGTTGGTTTTGCTATAGCCTCAGTAGCTTGGTTTTTATACTTTAAGACTAAAAGCTCAAACTTAGTTGATAGATCTGCGCTTGAAGAAAAAGCTTTATTAAATACAAAACTAGAAGGTCAAATTGCAGCTTTTCATAAAGAAGTTGCATTATTAAATAAAGCAAAAGATGAGATAGGTAGCACTCTAAAATTAGAAAGAGAGAATGCCAAAGAACAATTAAAAACAATTAATAATGTCGAAAAATGGAGAGTAAACACCGAAAGAGATGTTAAAAAATATGAAGAATATGTTAACGATACAAAAAACTTTGTAGATAAACTAACGGGAAACGTTAAGTATCAAGGTGATTTTGGAGAGAAGCTTCTTGTAAAATTATTAGAAATACACGGGCTATCAATCAATACTGACTTTACGGTTCAAGAAGGAAGTAAAGTTTATAATCAAGTTAATGACGAACTATTACAGAGTGTTAGACCTGATGTAATTATGAATTTATCAAAAAATGATCATGTTGTTGTTGATAGTAAAGTATCGCTTATTGATTGGAAAAATTTTGTAAATGAAAAGAATGATGAAAAAACTAGAAAAAGTCATTTAAAAAAACATATATCGGCTATTGATAAACATATAACAACTCTTTCAGGTAGAAACTATCAAAAGATATTAGATAAAAATGTTTTTCCTAGTGTTATACTTTTTATTCCATTTGTTCCTGCATATTTAGCAGCAATCGAAGAAGATACTGAATTAATGGATAGAGCTTACAAAAAGAATGTAATCTTAGCTTGTCCAGGTTCTTTATTGCCGGTTATAAAAATTATTGAAACGATCAAAAGTAAAGATAAACAAATGGAGAATGTGAAAGAGATTTCAAAAAATGCTACTTTTTTGATTGATAAGTTTGTTTCGTTGAAAAAATCTTTAAAGAGTACGATTAAATCATTTAGAGACCATGCGTTGAACCTGCAGAAAGTAGTTGATACGGGTTGGGGTTCTAAAAATTCGTTAGAGAAATCTTTTGAAAAGTTCCAGAAAAAACATGGTTTAAATGAAGCTAAAGATATGCCTACAAGTTCTTTGGAAGAAAACCAAATCATAGATATCGATGATCCAGAGGATAAAACAGCTGTAAACTAATATGAAAAAACACTTAGAGTATACTGATGCTAAATCTAATAAGTTCTGGGAGATAGAACTTAAAGGCAAATCGATAAACATTTGCTATGGCAGAATTGGTATTGAAAATCCTGCTAAACAAACCAAATCTTTCCCGTCTACAGATTTAGCCAAAAAGTATTACGAAAAAAAATTAAGAGAGAAGATTAATAAGGGTTACCACTAGTCTTTATTTCTTAAATAAATAATTCTTTCTTTTATTTCCTTAAGGCTTTTTTTAAATATCTTTGCTAAAGCATGTTCTGGCACTTTTCTTTTAAATAAAGCAATAAGTTTTCTATCATCACTAATACTCCAGCCTGATTTGTCTTTCTGATCTTCTAATGCGTTGTATGATTTTTTGCCAATAGCCTTTTTGCTAGGACTTTTTATAGTTTTTTTATTTTCTAGAAAATCTTTTACTCGATTATCAAAAATTATGTCCTTCTGATTTATTTTTGACAGTATAAAAGTATTTTCCAATGTTTTTCCTCTAGACAAAGCTACATAGGTTTGACCGTGAGCAAACGCACCAGTATCAAGATCAAGAGCAATTTTATCAAAGGTTTGCCCCTGTGATTTATGTATCGTAACAGCCCAAGCTAATTTGAAAGGGAACTGAATAAATGAGCCAACAACTTTCTGCTGAATAAAACTTCCATTTATTTGATAGTTAAAC
The DNA here is from genome assembly GCA_902589305.1 of uncultured Pelagibacteraceae bacterium. Lineage (GTDB taxonomy): Bacteria > Pseudomonadota > Alphaproteobacteria > Pelagibacterales > Pelagibacteraceae > Pelagilacustribacter. Next base: position 53,226 of record CACISL010000001.1, on the reverse strand, counting down.
TTCTCCCATTTTACTTTACCAATGGTATAAAGTTTTTCTTTGATCAAAACCTTCACTTCATCTTTTGATAAATGTTGAATGACTCCAATACTTCCATTAACCCATCTCTTTTCAGGATCTGTATCGTTCTTTGCTATCATTACTTGAGCTCCTACTTTAAGTTTTAATTCTCGTTCTACCGGAGCCTCTGAGTCTTTAAAAGATCCTTTTACTATCGCAGAATAAATAAATGTTTTAGTTTTTAGCTCATACAGTTTACTTAAGTTGATATCATCAACTTTATTATTTCTAGGTGCTAATACGATGACATCTTTTGGTAAATTTTCATATTCAATAACCTGACTGTTTAAACTCTCTAGTTCTTTTTTTGATATTACGCCTTGTCTTATTTTGTTTAAAAGATCTACAAATTTTTTTTCTTTCTGCCTAAAAGTTTCTGTTAATTCAATCTTTATAAACTCGCATTCTTTATAAATATTTGAATTAAAAAAATAAGGACCATCCGGATAAAATTTTTCATACAGCTCCTCTTCACCTCCAATGATAGGGTCTAGCTGCATTACATCTCCAAATAAAATTATTTGAACGCCGCCGAAAGGTTTATCTATACTTCTATTTTTTCTTAAAGAAGTATCAATGGCATCAAATATGTCAGCTCCAACCATAGATGCTTCCTCTATAATTAGTGTATCCAGCCTACGAACTAATTCTCTATCTCTTAAAGTTTTAACATCTTTTTTCGTTACAAAATGAATTGGAAATTTGAAAAATGAATGAATGGTTTGTCCTTTAGCTTTTAACGCAGTAATCCCTTGATGAGCAACTATCGCTATATTCTTTTTTGTTTTTTCTCTAAAATATTCTAACAAAGTCGATTTTCCTGTCCCGGCATTACCAGTGATAAAAATATTTTTTGAAGTTTCATTCATGACTTTAAATGCTTCAAGAAATTCTTTAGTAAGTTTTAAATCTTTTGGTAGTTCTGTATTTGTTTCTAGTGACACTATTTTAAATGTATTCTAAAATTTTTTTTGCATGAGTTGTTTTTTTAATCCAAGCTAATGGAATGTTTCTATCTTTTAATGCTACAAAGTAACTTCCGCAGAAGATACCTCGGCTAACGTTACACCCGCCCGCTTTAATCGTTTTAATAATAGCCTGTTCATAATTACTTGAGGTAATTATACAATGAATAGCGCTTTGGAAGTTTCCAGGATCTGAACATGCTTTGCCTAGCATGCGAGTGACTTTAGTATGATCTTGATTTTTAAGCTTTAGCACCTTCTGAATATCTTTAACTACTTCTTTAAAATACTTTTTTTTCTTGTTCAATTTTATAAACTTTTGAATAGGATTCTTCTCTCCATCACTAGCTAAATCTATAATCTTTAATCTAGCTAAACCATAGACTTCATTTATATGTGAATCTGCTACAGTTCTAATAACTTTTTTAACTTCATTATCATCCTTACTTACTAAAAAATAATACGGGATCGCAGCATTGAAACCGTCCGTTTCTTGAACGACTTTTAAACCTCCCTTAACCCTTTTTTTAGATTTAATTTTTTGAATAGTCACAAGCGTATTCTGATGTAACCACTCACCCCGAAGAGCGCGCATCCATTTGATTTTTTTATATTTTTTTCTCTCATTTAAATTTTTCCAATAGTTAGAGCCAGGACCAAAATGTTTAACTAAATTTTTTTTAAAATTTTCAAGTATTTCTGATTTTTTTTTTGAAGTAATTATGGTCTTAAACATTACCTGAGCCATGTCGTTGTAACCGCTAACGGCTCCTAGGGGTATAGAATAGAAAGGACACTTATTTTCTTTAAAAAAAGCAATATCTTTTTTACCTTTAATATAGCTTTTTAATTTTTTTGAATCATAAACCCAATGTAAAGGTCTTGCTGCTGCATCAGCAACTGTAGCTCCCAATAATATTTTTAAACCTTCATACATCAGTTAATTTTTTTCAAGGCCAAACTCCCGCAGGAAGCATTTATATCTCTACCTTTTGATTTTCGAAATAAAGCCAAAAATCCATTATCTTGAATTGTCTTAGAAAATTTATCTATTTTTTCTTTAGTGGCAGCTTTGAAATTTCTGTTAGCAAGAGGATTGTATTCGATAAGATTTAATTTAGAGGGAACTTTTTTCATAATTTTAATTAATGCCTTAGCATGTTCATCTGATAAGTTATCCTCTAGAGCAATATACTCAATAAAAATTGGTAATTTTGTAATTTCATAGTATTTTTTTAATTCTGGAATTAGATCATTAATAGAAAATTTTTCATTAATTGCCATGAGTTCACTTCGCTGTGAATTTAGTGAACTGTGAAGTGACCAAGCTAAATAAACATCTAATTCACGAGCAACATGCTCTATTGCACTTATTTCTCCAACTTTGTTTAAAAGGCCAACCGAACTAATTGTAATTCTGGTTCTTCCATAGAAAAGTCCATTTTTATCTTTTACTATTTTTATAAACGTAGATAAGTTTGGAATTGAAAGTAAATTTTCTCCTTGGCCCATCATCACAATATTTGACACTGTCTTTGTAGTTTTCCAGTCATCAATATACTCTTTGCTTAAAATAATTTGAGTGACTATTTCTGACGGCATTAGATTTCTTACCATTTTTTTTGGAATTTGAGCTGTGGCGCAAAACTGGCAAGAAAGGTGACAACCGGTACTAACCGAAAGACAAATTGTATATCGTGTTTTAGTTTTATCCGGAATTAAAACTGTTTCAGTTTGTCTATTGTTATCAAATTGTATCAAAAATTTTATTGTCCCATCGGCACTCGTCTGAACATCAACAATTTTAGGTTTTTTTAAACTTATTAAATTTTTAATTTTTTCTCTAAGTTCAAGCCCAAATGTTGTTAGCTCATCAAAAGTTTTAATATTTTTTTTATAGACTGCATTGAACATTTGTTCCCCTCTCATCTTTGCTTGTTTTTCAGGGACGTCAGCCTTTTCAATCAAAAAAATTTTAAGACGATCAAAGCTTAGATCATAGAAATTTTGTTTTTCCATTATTAGATAATAAAGACTTGGGCGAGCTTTTAAAAGCCCGCCCTATAGAAATTTAAAGCTTTTTAGCCTCAGTTTTTTTGTGACCAAGAATTGTTCCTTGATTCACACCAGAACTTAATTTTATCCCAAAAGTTCCGTTATCTCCGGCTGTAACAGCCTTTTTTGCTTTAGATAACTGTAATGAAAGTTTCTGCTCAGCTTTTCTTACCGCAGATTCTTTATACAGTTTGCTAAATCTATCAATCATAGCAACTCCTTTTGTTTCTGCGATCTTTATAATCCCTATAGGATCCAGCATGATCTATGCTGTACACTTTGCAAGATGATAACATCATCTTTTCCATGTGATATGGAATTACTTCAAACATTAATATAAGAATAATAATTGTCAATGGATAATAAGTTTGTATTAGGTTTATGTATTATAGGTTTTGGCATTCTGTTGCTTTTTTCACGTGCAGATTATTCTATATGGTTTAGCGCCATTGCTGTTGGAATAGGCTCAGGTATTATTATAACTAAGAAAGATAAAAAAGAGGATTAGTGAAAAAAATTTGTATTATATTTGGCCATTACAATACTAAAACCTCATTTTGTAGCGCTATTAGGGATACTTTTATTCAAGAGTCTGAAAAAATTGGTAACGAAATTGATTTAATTAATTTATACGAAGAAAAAGAACAATTGCCTTACTATCGTAACATCAATCCTCCACCAAAATTAGTTTTAGATTATAGAAAAAGATTAGAGAAAAGTGATGTGATGTTCATTATAAGTCCCTGCCACAATTTAAGGCTGACGAGCATAACTGAGAGTTTCATAGATTGGGTTTTGCATCCGCGTTGGTTTTTTCAATACAAATCTCTTATTCCTGGAAATAAATATTTTAAAAATTATGGGTACAGTATTCCTGGTGCTATGAAAGGCAAACTAGGTATAATTGGTTTAGTTTATGGCGGGCCTATGATTGCTTACTCTAATTTTTCTTTTTTTGATAATATACCTTACAGACGTATCAAAAAGTCTGTTTTTCAACTTGGCGGCATGAGGTGTCAATATTTTAGAGTATATTCAGTCTTACCAAACATGGAAAAAAAGATATTTAATAAACATATGGAAAAGGTAAGAAAATTAGCGAGAGAATTAAAATAATTTATTTTTTTTTTAAAAAGTATATAAATAAAATATGGAAAAGTTAAAAAATTGGTTTTCTGATGCAGCTTCGATCATGTTTGATGATACTCGAAATGATTTTAGAAGTTTGCCTAAAACAGTAAGGTTGCAATTATTGACAGTTTTTTCTTTTTTATGGAGTTTATTGTTTAGCTTATATGTATTTAATCTAACTACTTTTGCTCTTGGATTTGCAGGAGTTTTCTTAGGTCATGTTCTCTTAATTATTTTAACTTATTACACTTTTAAAGTATTTTATAGAGCCAGAAAACGTCAACAAACAGGTTTCGAAGAAACAAATGCATTAAGTCCAGCAAAAATCTTCTCAGTTATATTTATTGTTTTTTTCATGTTTATTTTCACAAAAGGTATAGACGTAATGACAAAATCTAATTCTTACGAGACACCGTATAGTGGACCAGATACTTCAACTCTGGACAGAATTAAAAGATTTGTAAAATAACTATTTCATAGTTAAAATTATTTCATGAAATTATTAAGAGTTGGTGAAATTGGCAATGAAATTGTTGCTACTTTAGACAGTAATAATAAAATTAGAGATCTTTCCAATCATATTAAAGATTTAAATCCTCAAACAATGAATGATGAAACACTTAATAAGTTAAAAAAGATTGATCTTTCAGTACTTAAAGAGATTGATTCAAAAACTAGAATTGGAGCTTGCATCTCAAATCCCGTAGATTTTTTAGCAATAGGTTTGAACTATAAAGCACATGCAGAAGGCACCAAATCAAAATTACCAACCGAACCAATTGTTTTTAATAAAAGCTCTGGATGTATTCAGGGTCCTAACGATCAAATAGTAAAACCTAAATCTGCTAGCAAAATGGATTATGAGGTTGAAGTTGGCATGATTATTGGTCGGAAAGGAAAATATATTAAGGAGGAAAATGCTCAAGATTACGTATTTGGCTATTGTATAGTCAATGACATATCTGAAAGATCTTGGCAGAAAGAAAGAGGAGGTCAATGGATTAAAGGTAAATCTATAGCAGGACCAATGGGGCCTTATCTTGTAACCAAAGATGAAATAAAAAACTTAAATAATATTAATTTAGCGTTAGATGTGAACGGCAACAGAAGACAAACTGGAAATACAGAAAGAATGATTTTCAATTTCAACTTTTTAATTTCTCATTTAAGTCAATTTATGACTTTATATCCTGGGACAATTATCACCACCGGTACACCTGCGGGTACGGCAATGGAAATGGAAAAACCTGAATTTTTAAAGGCAGGTGACAAACTTCACTTAAAAGTAGATGGACTAGGTGAGCAATTCCATGAAATAATAGATGAATAAGTATGTCAAAAAGATACTCGGGTAAAAGTCAAAAAGATAGAAGCTTTATGAAAAAAGCAAAGTTATCTTTAAAAGAAAAGAGAAAGCTTAAAAGAGAGAGAAAAAATAAATAATGTGTGGAAGATATAGTATTCGGAAACCAGTTACTAAAACAGCTGATTTGGTAAAAAAAAATATTAAGGTTGAGGATACAGATAATTATAATGCACACCCAACTCAAAAATTACCTGTAATAAAATCCTATTCAAATGGTAAGGCTCTTGAGCTCTATGAGTGGGGATTAGTTCCGAGTTGGTCTAAAAAATTAGATAAATTTTCCCCCCTCATTAATGCAAGAAGAGAAACCCTTATGGAAAAAGTTACTTTTAAGAATCTTATCCAGACATCAAGATGTATTATTCCAGCTGATGGATATTATGAATGGAAAAGGGAAGATAAAATAAAAACTCCCTATTATTTTTCAAAAGAGGATGATGAATTGATGTATTTTGCCGGGATATATCAGAATGACCAGTTTTGTATAATTACAAGAGAAGCAACTGAAAAAATTAGTACCATCCATCACAGAGAACCAATGATTATTAATCAAACCCAGATTAATAATTATTTGAACATTAAAAAAGATGCTATGGAAATATTAAACTCTATTAAACCACCCAATTTAAAGTTTCATGAAATATCAAAAGATGTTAATAATCCAGTTAATAATGACCCTGCTTTAATTAAACCTTTGAACTAAATGAATTTATCTATCTCACCGGGAAAAAATAATGTTGGAGCTTATATCAACGACATTAATTTAAAATCCCTAGATCAAGAACAAGCAACAGAAATAAAAAAGATTTTAAATCAATTCGGGGTGATATTTATTAAAGAACAAAATCTTGACCCTGAAACTTACCAAAACTTTGCAAAAACTATAGGTCAACCTGTTGTATATCCAAGACTTAAAGGCCTGGATGAAAAATTTCCATTTATAAACGTAATTGAGAGAAAACCTGACGATAAAAATTTAAGCTTTGGTTCTAGCTGGCTTCACCAAGATACGAGTTATTTATCTAATGATAGACCAAGATACACAATGTTAATGGGTAAGGAGATACCAGTTGGCCAAGGTAATACTATATTCTCATCTGGCTTTAATGCTTACGACAAATTGCCAGATGAAATTAAAGAAAAAATTAAGGATGCTACTGGAGTTTTTTCATCAGCAGGTCCAATAGCAGTAACAAGACTTGAACGAGAAAAAGAAATGGGCATCAAATCATCAGAGAGTATGGAGGCTGAACATCCAATAGTTATTACGGTTGATGGTAAGAAAACCTTATATGTTTCTCCAGGACATTTAATGAAAATTAAAAACGTAAAAGAAGATGAGGCTGAATATTTAAAAAATTATTTAGTAAATCACGTAAACAAAGAAGATTTTATATTTTCATATGAGTGGACAAAAGGTGATATCTGTCTTTGGGATAATTTAAGTATTCTGCATATGGCTAGTGAAATAAAGAACTGCAGAAGAGTTATGCATAGAATAACAATTAAATAATTATTTTTTTAAAACCGTAAGGTGTCCCATTTTTCTTTTATCTTTGATAGATTTTTTCCCGTAATCATAAAAAAATTCATTTTTACTAAATGTTTTGGATCTAAAAGTCTCGATATCTTTTCCTAAAACATTAAACATTTCTGCGTTAGAAATTTTTTTAACTTTTTTTACGCCAAGATTACACACAGCTGCAACATGTCCAGTAAATTGACTTATGGAAAACGCATTTATTGTTAAGTGACCTGAATTATGGACTCTTGGAGCAATTTCATTTACTAACAAATTATCATCTTGATCGATGAAATATTCAACACACATCGTGCCAATATAATCTAATTTTTCTGAAATAAGTTTTGCATTACTCTGTGCTTTAACAAAAATTTCTTTATTTATATCTGCAGGGATTTTTGAATGATTTAAGATTTGGTCTTTATGAATATTTTCTATAGGCTCATAAATATAAGTTTCACCATTTAAATATCTTGTTATTACAACTGATATCTCTTTTTTTAAATTTACCTTTTTTTCTAAAATATAATCAGCAGTAAAACACCAATTCTTTTTTACATCATCAAGAGAATTTAAAACATATTGTCCATGTCCATCATAACCAAGCATATTTGATTTTAAAATTCCGGGTAATAAGTTTTTATTCTTTTCGACGTCTGCAGCTTGATTGATAAAGGCCCAATCTGTAGTTTTAATACCTAAATCATTGACAAAAGTTTTTTCTAATTTTCTGTTTTGAATTATTCTATTTATTTCAGGTTTAGGTAAGACTTTTTTTTCTTTATCAATCTCATTTAAAATATTTATTGGAATATTTTCAAACTCATAAGTGATAATATCGACTTTGCTTACAAACTCTTTTATCTTTTCTTTGTTGTCGTATTGTGAGTAGATAAATTCACCCGAATAATTTTGGGCAGGACCATTTTCATCGTCTGATATTACTATAGTCTTTATATTAAGTTTTTTTGCAGCCTGGCATAACAATGAGCCAAGTTGACCTGAACCAATGATCCCTAGGGTACTTATTGTCATCGAATTAAGGTTTTTTTTTAATAGATTTAGTTTGTAAACGTTTCCATTTTTCTAAATTTGATTTAATTTTTTCATCAAAATTTCCAATAATTGAAGCTGCGAGTAAACCAGCATTCATTGATCCGTTTATAGCCATTGTGGCTACGGGACAACCTCTAGGCATTTGTACTATTGATAACAAACTATCTAAACCCCTAAGTTTTTTTGTTTCTATCGGAACTCCAATAACTGGCAAGGAAGATAAAGATGCCACCATGCCAGGCAGATGTGCAGAGCCACCTGCTCCAGCCACAATAACACCAAAACCTTTTTTTGAGGCTGACTCTGCAAATTCAAACATTCTTTTTGGTGTTCTGTGCGCACTTACTATTGAAATTTGATATTTAATTTTGAGAGTCTTTAAAATTTTCGCGCATTCTTTCATTATGGAATGGTCCGATTGAGATCCCATAATAATTGCAACTTTATTATTCGGTTTATTACGCTTCACAGATTAATTTAACAATTATTGGTATAAAAACAATGGCCTAATTAGATTAAGCCACTGATTTATTTAGGAGGAAAGATTATGCTCGAACTCTAAAATTTAGAAATTTTGGACTATTTTGTAGTTCGAATAGAGAGATTTTTTTGAATTTCTTATCAACGTTAGTCTTTAACTTGTTTTTTTTTACTTGTTTAATTCTCATAATTCCTTTTAATTTATTTTTAACTCTATGAGTATTGCTGAATTTGCAAACTTGAGTTGAATATAGTTTATAACGTAAATTTAGGCAGATATTAGGCGTTTCTTAGCCAAATTTAAATTTTTGCAAAAAAATCTTTAGAAAGTTTTTTTATTGACCCACTTCGATCTACCACTGCTAGTTCCACTTCTGCACTAACAAGAACTTCCCCGCCTCTTTTAACCTCTTGAAGCAAGTTTAGTCTAACATTGGTTTTTTTTAAAACAGCTGTTTCAACACTTAAATTATCCTCAAAAACAGCAGATTTTAGATATTTTATGTTACAGGTTCTGACGACAAACATTGTATCGTGCTCGTTCATAAGTTGAGTTAAAGTAAGACCAAATTTTTCATAGATTAGCTCCGTTCTAGCTCTTTCTATATACTGAAGATATCTTGAATAAAATACTCGACCAAAGTCAACGTCTTCAACAAAAACTTTCAACTTATAAATGTGGCTTTTAGACATAATTTCAATCATAAGGCTAAAGTTTATCTTATTCAATAAAGTTTCAATTTCTTTTTTTGGTCCAAATTATGCCAAGCAAAACACAGACTCTAGCTTTAAATTTTAATCATGAAAATATTATCTACTTTTATGTTGTTGCTTATGTTGACTAATTGTGCTGGAAGCAACATGGCCAAAGTAAAATTTGGCAAAAGATGTACAGCTGCTGATGAGAATGGTTTAAAAGAAAGCTCGTATGTTTGGGTTATTTCAAAAGAAGCACTTAAATCATTTGATAAGAGAATAAATAAATCTAATTGTTCAGATATTTAATTTCCTTTTAAATTTAATTGTCTGTGCTAATAAGGGGTATGCGAATACCCCTTATTCTGTATACATTATTTTCATTAAGTATTAATTTAAACGCTATGGAAAAAAAACCTTACCATCATATTTATAAAGACGGAAAATTATATGCTTTTAGAAACCTTGAAGGAGGTCCAAAAAGGGATCCTAATTTTAAATGGGACTGGAAAGTTTTTAGGGAGGAAAAAAAGAAACTTAAGATTGATTATCCACCTGAACATGTAATTGATAAAAAAATAGTTTTAAAAAATCTTGAAAAACATAAATCCGACTCATATGTGATGTGGCTTGATCACGCGAGCTTTATAATTAAACTTGGAAACACTACAATTATTACTGATCCAGTTTTTGAAAAAAATTATGGACCTATGATATTTGGACCCAAGAAATATATTGAATCTCCTTTAACTCTTAAAGAACTTCCGAAAATAGATTTATTTTTGCTGACACACAATCATTATGATCACATGAGTATTCGAACGATAAAAAACTTTCCTTACAAGAATACTAAAGTTCTTGTACCTCTTAAGCTTGGAAAATATTTTACAAAAAATGGATATAAAAAAGATACTGTCAAAGAAATGGATTGGTTTGATAAAATTAAAATTAATGAAGAAATCACAGTAACAATGCTTCCAAGTCAACATTGGTCTAAACGATGGATTTGGGGAGATGGAAATACAAATAGATCACTTTGGGGTAGCTTTTTAATTGAATACAAAGATAAAAAAATCTTTTTTGCTTGTGATACTGGACCAGCGCCATTTTACAAAGAATTAGGAAAAAAATTTGGTCCTATCGATTTGGGTTTTGGAAATTTAGGCGCTTATAATTTCTATCCACTGATTCCAGTCAAGGACAAATCTACAGCTCACGCAAATCCTGAAGAGCTTTTATCTTTAATGAAAGACTTAGAAGTAAAAAAAGTTATAGGAATGCATTGGGGAACAGCAATATTAAGCTTGGAGCCGATCTGGGAACCTCCTGTACGGTTTAAAGAAAATGCTGAAAAGTTCGGCTATGAAAAAGACGAAGCAATTCTATTCAAAATTGGTGAGATTAAAAAATTAGAAGACCTTATCAACTAACTTTTTTTTTATTTCTTTCTCTATCAAGCAATTTAGTTAGCGAGTCCACCATAAGATCTGAGGCTCTAAATATTTCTGTTGATTTAAATTCATAAGAGTTATGTTTTTCTGGATTTGATTTATCTTCAATTATAATTCCTTCATCAGGCGAATTATCTTTGATGTATATTAGAATTAACCAATCATCCTCTGCAGTATCATCCCATTTTATAAATATTTCACCAGTCTCAAATCTTCGATCAACTACCCTCATAATACTCAAATATTTTGGAATATATCTTTTGTTTATTTGAAAGCATAAACTATGAGCAGATCTGTAAAAACTTTCTAAAGCATACTCAATTTTTTCTCGTTCCTGATTATAAATTCTCTCTTTTTCTAATAAAGTTTCCTTATTATCCGTATCTTCAATTTTAATTCCTAGTTGAGCAACTCTTTCTCTTATTGCTTCATTAACTTTTTGTTCTCTTAAAGATCTATATTTTTCTTTAATTCTATCTATACGCTGTTGAACTTCTTCGTAGGACTCTCTTTGTTGGCTTAGTACATATTTCTCTAAATTTTTTATTTCTAATGCCTCTCTTTTTCTAAATTGCTCTATCTTTTTTTCTAAAGCAATTTGTTCTAAAAATTTTCTCTGTTTCTCTGCTCGCTCCTTTCTAAGTTCAGCTTGCTCAAATCTTATAAATTTCTGCAATTCTATCTTTCTCTCACGACCTAGTTTTTCTTCCTCTCTAAGTTCAAGTGCTTTAGCTTTTATTGCGAGCTCTTCTTGTTGTTTAAAACGTTTTTGCGCTTCTATTTTCTCTCTCTGCATCGCTTGAATTTTAATTTTTTTTTGTTTTTCTCTTTCCTCTTGAATGACTTTTTTTATATTTGAAACTCGATTAGAAATACCTTGAAAGAATTTCTGCAGAGATTTATCTAGATTAAAATTAAATCTGAACATTGATCTCAATTTATCGCTTAAACTTAAAATTCCTGATACAACCGCTCTTGTTTTTTGTGTTTTTTTATTTTTTAATTTAGATGTAGCAGTTTTCTTTTTTCGAGACTTAGTTTTTACTTTTTTTTTAATAATTCTTTTTATTCTTGATTTTCTTTTGGTAATTTTTTTTCTTCTCTTAGCAATTTTTTTTGATCTGAATTTTTTTGATTTTATTGACTTAATTTTTTTAAGTTTCTTTTTTTTTCTTTTCATACTGTTATCTAATTTAATAACAGTTTTTATGAATATATATAGTCTCTTGTTCTGTGAGCAGAATGAAAGTTCTTGACAATTTGTAATTGAAAAACAACAAGATCACGGTATCTGAAAGCTGCCGCACAGCTTGCTAAATAAAATTCCCACATTTTACAAAATTTTTCATCAAACAAATCTTTTATCTCATTCCTTTTTACCAAAAATCTTTCTAGCCAAGCCTCAAGTGTTTTATCGTAGTGCCTTATTAAAGTTTCTGTGTCAGCAACGATTAAACCAGTTTTCTCTATAGGTTTTATAAGCTGGCTAAGTGAGGGACATACGCCACCTGGAAAAATATATTTATTTATGAATTGATTTGGAGCAGAAGGTTTGTCCACTACACCAATTAGATGAAATAGGAAATTTCCATTTTCATTTAAAATACTGTTAATTTTCTTAAAAAAAGTGTTGTAGAACTTTACTCCTAGATGTTCTCCAAAACCTACTGACACAATACGATCGTAGTTTCCCTTTACTAATCTGTAATCTATTAATTCAAATTTAACTTGATTTTCTAATCCTAGCTTCTTGGCCTTCTCTTTACAATAATTTATTTGATTGGTACTTAATGAAATTCCAGTTACTTCACAGTCATACTGTTTTGCTATCTCAAAACAAAGACCGCCCCACCCGCACCCAATATCTAAAACTCTTTGGTTTTTTTTAATATCAAGTTTTTTTATTATATGTTGGATTTTATTTTCTTGTGCCTCTTCTAATGTTTTTGTTTCTTCTTTCCAGTATCCGCAACTATATTGACGATGGTGCTTATCGAGCATTACGTCATAAAGAATTTCTCCTTTTCTTCCACCAATATCATAGTGGGCTTCAACATTTTTTTTTGATTTGCCTGGAAAATTGAAATTAGAGATAAATCTCCATGCTTGATAAACTTTTTTAAAAAAAATACTTGCTGTGCTAACTTCACTTCTTCCTAGATTTTTTAAAACTTCCATTAAAAATTCTTTCAATGAGGCATTTTCAATTACAATATCTCCTCTCATAAAACCTTCAGGAAACTCAAGTTCAGGATTGAGCAAAATTTTCCAATTTAAATCTTTTTTTAAAAGTTTTAAAGTTATAGGTTTTATTTGTCGCGGTGATCCACAAATATATTTTTGATTTTCAGAGTCGATTAATATTATTCCACCTTCTTTATAAATTTTTGTAAATAATTTTGCTAGGATCATAAATTATGCCGCTATGTTTTCTTTGCTAATAAATTTAAGTTTATTTAATTTTTCAATAAGTTCTTTCAGTTTTCGCTCACTTAACAAAGTAAGTGGAGGTAATATATTCTTATAATTTTCATCTTTTATCGAATGAAAACTGTGCAAAGCTGATATTAAATTATAGCCGTCGAAGGTTTCACGAACACCTATTAATTGATCATTTTTTGTTTGTGGCATCTTATTTTCAAAATCATCAAATACTTTTCTGGCTAAAGAGTGCGTTGAATTGGTTACTGCACTTATAACACCGCTAGATCCTTTTTCTAATCCTTTAAGTAGTTTTGCCTCGCTGCCAGGAAATATTAAAAAATTTTTAATTTTTAAATTTTCATATAAATTATAAGATGAATCTTTAACCCCAATTATATTTTTAGGAAATGACTCAACTAATTTTGTAATTGCATCTATTGAAAAAATATAGCCAGATAATTTTTGAAAATTATAAATTACAATTTTAATTTTTGGGCATGCTGAAATTATTTTTTTGTAAAACTCAAAAACTCCTTCGTCAGAATTTCCAACATAGTATGCACTTGGCATTAACAAAATCGTATTAAAATTAAACTCGCTGGCATATTTTATTAACTCAATATTTTCATTAAGACTGTTGCAGCCTGTACCTAAATAAAAGTGTTTTCTTTGTTTGTGTGTAGAAATTTTCGAAATTAGCTCCATTTTTTCATTTTTAGAAATTAGTTGTGACATTCCAGTGCTTCCGAAAAAGAAACATCCATGTAATCCGCTTTTGATTAGGTTCTCAGCATGAGAAATAGTAGCCTCAACATTTAACGTTAAGTCTTTATTTAAAACACTTAAACTTGCTGCGTATACGCCTCGTTTCAACATCTTATTGTCCCAATTTATTGAAATAAATTATAATATAAGTTTCAAAAATGAAAGTTCTGATTCTAATAAATAAAGTTGGGCTAGGAGACTGTGTAATTCACCTGAATTATATACATGAAATCTCGAAAAAATATGAAAAACCAGTTTCAATATTAGCTAAAGAAAATACAAAGGCAAAAGATCTTCTTCAAGACGACCCTCATATTAAAGAAGTGATAACATTAGATCGCTTAGAGGATAATACCGGTAGCCACGACGGTTTAAAAGGATTTATAAAGTTAATAGAAGATATTAAAGAAAAAAAATTTGATAAAGTATTCATATTTAATAGTTCGGTAAGATATTTTTTAGTTTGTAAATTTGCAGGTATCAAAAAAATTGCTCAATATCCTCTATTTAAAAAAAAAGGGCAGCATGTTGTCAATACAGCAAAAATTTTTACTGAGAATGAAATTGGGAAAATTGTATCAACACAACCAAAACTTTTTGTCAATCAAGATAAGATTTTAAAAGCTAAAAAGAATATGTCATTGAGTAATAAATGTATTGTATTAGGTATTAGTGCATCCGGACCAACTAAACGCTGGGAAATAAAAAATTTTATTGAATTAAGTGAAAAAATAAATCGAAAATTTCCATCGAAATTTTATTTAGTAGCTGGAAAAAATGACCAGCCTTTGATAAATGAAATATCAAATTCTAATATAGGATCTAATTGTATTTCTTTAAATAACCTAAAGATAAATGAAATGCTTCCAATTATAGCAAATTGTAATTTATATTGCGGAAATGATACAGGCTTTATGCATATCAGTGCCGCTCTTAATTTAAAAACTGTAGCTTTGTTTATGGATAGTCCAGTGCTAGCATATGGAAAGTATTCAAAAAATATTAACGTAATTATTCCAGAAGGTGAGACTGAAGAGACAACAACCCACGATACTTTGGGTGCAGATAAGATCTCTTTTGATAAGGTTTATAATAAATGTATTGATCTTTTAACTAACTAAAATCAGTTTTTAATATTTTTTCTTTTGCTTCATTTACTAATTGACTCAATCTAGAACTGTCTACATTGCGGTTCATATCAGGATGAATTTTTTTTTGTAATTGATTAGCTGCTTTTAAAACTTCCTCTTTGCTCACACCCTTTTTTAATCCTAGCAATTTATAAGCCTCTTCTGATGTAAGGCTTGATGATCCTGGAGTTTGACCAAACTGACCTTGAGAAAATCTTCCTGCGTTGTTTTTCATAAATTGGATTAATCTCCACAATTGATACATTTGCAAAGCAGTAAATCCTTTAATCTTGAGCCCAGAGAGCAAGATCAACCACATTGGAAGACTGAAAATGAATTTACCTCCAATTGTAAATAGCACAGCTAGAATTAATGATATATAAATTGCAATTTTTTTTATATTTGTCGCTATCTTTTTTGAACTAGCCCTAGCGAACCAATTTAGAAAAAGGTAGATTACGACGAAAATGATAATTCCAAACAAAAACAAATTCATATAATTTCTCAGTATGAATATACCAAAACTAAAAAAAATAAAGACTACGAAAAATTATCACGGGATTCCACTAGAAGATGATTATTCATGGGTTGATCAGCCAAATATCCTTGAAGTTTTGAAGGACCCAAAAAAGTTAAATACTGATGTCAAGGATTATATAGAAGCAAATAACAAAATAACTGAAGACTACTTCACAGACGTTAAGGAATTGCAAAAAAATTTATTTAACGAAATAAAAGGAAAAATTAAATTAGATGACACTGGATTAAAATATAAGGATAAAAGATATTATTATTGGTCAAAAACAGAAGCTAAGGGTAATTACGGTAAAAGAATGAGGCAACTGATTGATGGTTCTAAACCTGAAGAAATTTTTTTTGATGGGGATTTAGAGAAGAAGAAATCTGGTTCAGAATATTTTGGAGTTGGCACTGTTAGTACTTCTTATTGTGATAATTTTATTGCATACTCTCTCGATTTAAAAGGATCAGAATATTACACAATTTATTTAAGAGATCTTAGAACTGGAAAAAATGAAAAAGATATAGTTGAAAATACTAGTGGCAGTGTAACTTGGGCTTTAGATAACAAAAGTTTTTTCTATTCAAAATTAGATCAATATCATAGACCAAGACAAATTTTCAAACATGTCCTTGGAACATCAACAGATCAAGATCAGCTTATTTTTGAGGAAAAAGACGAAACTTTTACTTGCGGTATAGGTATTACTTCTGATGAAAAATATTTCATTATAGGGACCTCAGATCATATCACAACTGAAGAATACTTTTTTCCTGCAAATACTAAAGAAATTAAACCCACGCTTTTTCAAAAAAGAAAAAATGATGTTCGTTATTCAATAGACTCTTGGCAGGGCTATTTTTATGTACACACAAATGAGGATGCTAGAGATTATAAGGTGCTCAGATGTAAGACTGATCAAATAGATAAGATGGAAGTTTTCATTCCAGCCAAAAAGGAAACTGTTATCGGTGGTTTTGAATTTTTAGATGATCATATTATTAGATCAGAAAAGTCTGATGCTATACCAAAACTGTTTGTAAGAAATATTCAAACTAACAAAGAAGAGGAAATTAAAATTTCAGATGAACCAATAGGCGTTCCTGGTGTTTCTTTAATGCAAAGAGATACAAATACTACAGTGATAAGAGTTGGATGGGAAAGTATGGCAACTCCAGGACAAGTATATGAGTATGACATCGTCTCAAAGCAAAAAAAATTAGTAAAACAAACTGAAGTTCCATCTGGGCATGACCCCGGTAATTATGTTGTTGAAAGAATAAAAGCTGAGTCTCATGACGGTCAAATGATACCTATTAGTTTGGTTAGATTAAAAACAGCAAAACAGGATGGAAAATCAAAAATTCTTTTATATGCCTACGGGGCATACAAACATAGTATATCTCCATCTTTTAGTGCCTCAAGATTTTGTTTAATTGATAGAGGAATTACTTTTGCAATAGCTCATGTAAGAGGTGGAGGAGATTTAGGAGATAGACATCATGAAAAAGGTAAAAAAAAATTTAAGAAAAATACTTTTTTAGATTATATAGCTTGTGCAAATCATCTTATAGAGCAAAGATATACATATAAAGGCGGAATTTGTTTTTATGGGGGTTCTGCTGGTGGTCTAACAGGTGGAGCAGTGGCGAATATGGCGCCAAATTTATTTTTTGGAATGCTTTTGTTAGTTCCATTTGTAGACACAATGACAACTATGTTAAATGAGAAATTACCGTTAACACCAGGCGAATGGGAAATGTGGGGAAACCCGATAAAAAGTAAGGAGTACTTTGAGTATATCTTATCTTATTCGCCCTATCACAATCTTAGTAAAAAAGATTACCCGCCGATGCTAATTACAACTTCTCTGTTTGACAATAGAGTTCTTTACTCTGAACCAGTTAAATATATTGCAAAAATTAGAGAGACAAAAACTGATAATAATATTCAATTATTAAAATGCAAAATGGAAGCAGCAGGTCATGGAGGAATGTCTGGCCGCGACAATGCGATCACAGAACTAGCAGAAGAATATTCTTTTATTTTAAAATCTGCAAAAATTTTAAAATAACAATCTTGAAAAAATAAAAATAATTCCCATATCTGTTTTGTCGGTTGCCAAATGGGACTGACATTAACCTTGCTAACAAAGGAGGATATATGACAAGTAAGGATCTATCGATCTTTAATTCACTTAGGCCTTTTAGCATTGGATTCGACGACATGTTTGATCAGTTCGAGTCTATGTTAGGGAATGGCAGTCTTGGTGTACAAACCAATTATCCGCCATACAACATCCGAAAAGCAGGCAAAGATAAGTATGCTATTGAAGTAGCAGTTGCTGGCTTTAACAAAGATGATGTCGAAGTTGAATATGAAGATAATCTTTTAACTGTAAAAACAAAAGATGTTAAAAGAACTGAAGAAAAAGAAGGTGATGAAGTTATTCATCGAGGAATATCGCAAAGATCTTTTGCTAGATCGTTTACAATTGCAGATGATGTTAAAGTGAACGGTGCCGAGCTTAAAGATGGTTTGTTAACTATTTCTTGTGAAAAAATTATCCCAGAAATAAAGAAAAAAAGACTTATTGAAATAAAATAAGTTTGCCTTACTTGCGGAGTATTTACTCCGCAGGTAATTAAAAACAGTTTTTGCTACTAAAACCAACTACTATATTCCTAGGATTTACCTCAAACTTACGCTCACACTTAATTTTATATTTTTCAGTAACATAGACGTAATTTCTATTTCTTGTTTTTAGAAATTCAACTTTATCAGGTTGACCAAAAAAACTTTTTAGACTCTCTTCAGGTTTGTTTAGCCATTTACTTAGTTCTTTTTCCTCTTTAGCTGTTGTATCTTCAATTTTTTTAGAAACTGTTTGGCATCCGGCAACAGAAACTAATAATAATGTGTATAAAATTGCAAAAAATATTTCTCTCATTTTAATCCTTATTTTATAACGAAAAGTTATAAACAGATATATTTACTCTTGGTTGAATCTCGGCAGCTATGCCCGATTTAGTTAAGATTTTATCACTTATATAGAGTAATAAAATCAGAACGGAGGTTTAATTTTTATGATGGATAAATATTTTGAATATAGAAAACATAAAACAAATTTTAAAACAGAAGTAATCGCTGGTGTAACTACATTTCTTACAATGGCGTACATAATGTTTTTAAATCCTTTCATCTTATCTGGCGAGTTTGCTGGTACAGAAAAAGGTTTTTTTGATTTTGGTGCAGTTTTCACTGCAACAATTTTAGCAACAGCAGTTGCTTGTTTTATAATGGCATTCCATGGACGTACGTGGCCAATAGGATTAGCGCCTGGAATGGGTATCAATGCTTTTGTTGCTTACGGAGTAGTTGCAGGAATGGGTTATACACCTCAAGCTGCATTAGGTGCGGTTTTAGTTGCTGGAGTAATCTTTTTAGCAATTTCTTTAACACCTTTGAGGGCTTGGTTAATTAATTCAATACCAAAAAGTTTAAAACTTGGGATAGGAGCTGGAATTGGATTATTTTTAGCAATCATTGGTCTTGAAATTATGGGAGTGGTAGGAGATCATCCTGTAACACTTGTTACTCTTGGTGATATAAAAAATCCTTTAGTTCTATTAGGTTGTTTAGCTTTTGTCTTTATGATCGTGTTAGAAAAAATGAAAATTAGAGGTAATATCATAATAGGTATTCTTCTTTTCAGTATAATTGCTTGGGCAACTGGTTTAGCAAAGTTTAATGGAGTTGTTGGATCTATTCCACCTATGACTTACTTATTTGAGTTCGATCTCAAAGCAGCGTTAACTGCTGGTATGGCATCGATAGTCTTTACTTTATTGTTCATAGACTTTTTCGACACGGCTGGAACATTAACATCTGTTGCTAACGTAGCAGGTAAAGTAGATAAAAAGGGTAAGGTTCAAGATATAAATAAAGCAATGCTATCTGATAGTGTTGGAACTGTTGCAGGTGCAATGATGGGGACAACTACAGTCACAAGTTATGTTGAGTCAGGTGCGGGTGTGAAAGCAGGAGGAAGAACAGGAATGACCTCATTGGTAATTGGAGTTCTGTTCTTAGCTTGTTTGTTCTTTTCACCTTTAGCAACTAGTCTGCCAAAAGAAATAGATGGTGCAGCATTATTATACGTAGCAATTTTGTTTGTTAGAAACATCACTGATATTGAGTGGAATGATATAGCAGAGTCAGGGCCAGCGGTAGTGGCTATGATAACTATGCCATTAACTTATAGTATTAGTAATGGTATAGCTCTAGCCTTCATTTCTTACGCTTTAATACAAATCTTTACCGGTAAATTTGGAAAAACTTCACCAGCTATTTGGGTGATTGCAGTATTCAGCGTAGTAAGTTTTTATGTAGCTTAAAAATTTTAGGGCCGGATGTTTCTGGCCCTTAATTTCTCTGATGTTTTATTATTAAATCTTCAACTTTAATCTCTTCGTAATGTTCAAAAGGCTGAACAATCCACGGATTGCTATCTAGTCTTTGTGCGCAAAAATCTGGTTCAAATGAAGAATCTTTTTTCTTCCATAAAACAGCTGTTTTAATTTCTTTTATATTTCCTTTTAGCGGTGGGTATTTTTTTAACCAATCGATGCTTTTGTTAAGTGTAACTCCAGTATCAGATAAATCATCACATAGTAGAATATTACCTTTCATCTCTTGAACTGTTGAACTCATCTCTCTTGAAAAAACTAAATCCCCTTGTTGATCTTCTACACCCTCGCCAGAGTAGGACTCTACTGCTAAATATGCGCATTTTAATTTAAATACACGGCTCAATACATCGATGATCGGTGCTCCCCCTCTCATAATCCCAATAAGCAAGTTCGGCTTATAACCGCTTTTATAAATCTGTATTGCAAGTTTTTCTACGATTTGATTGTACTCTTTCCAATCAATGATAAGTTTATCTGCCATGAAGAAAGCTAAATTATTTTTAAGGAGTTGTAAATGAAAGGATATGTAGTCTGTGTTTATAAAAATATAACAAATGAAGAAAAGTTAAAAGAATATGCAATTAAAGCTAGAGCAGCAGTTGAAAAATTTAAAGGAAAATTTTTAATTAGAGGTGGCAGATCAACCTCAAACGAAGGTGAAAAATCTCCTAGAACAGTTGTGATTGAGTTTTCGTCCTACGATGATGCTAAAAATTTTTATAAATCAATCGAATATCAACATGCTCACTCCATTCTCAAGGGTTACGCAGACCGTCAGCATCAAACAATTGAAGGTGTTTAATACTGTATCGGCTCGTTATCTATTGATCTCCAAAGATACCATGTTGCAACTGAACAATAGGGTGTAAACTTTTTATAAAGTTTATTCAAAAAAATCTTAGGAGGAAAATACTTTTTTTTATAATTATTTGATATCGCTCTTAGCAAACCTATGTCCTGTAACGGCCAAATATTTGGTCTATTAAAAGTAAAAAGCAAAATCATTTCAGCAGACCATCTGCCAATTTGTTTCAAATTAGATAAATATTCGATGGCCTCTTCATCGGTCATCTTTTTTATTAAATGAGGTTTGAATTCTTTTGTAATAATTTTTTTTGCTAAATCCTTTATACCTTTCACTTTCTGCCTACTTAATCCACATTTTTTTAAGGAACTAGGAGATAATTTGTTAACATTTTTTGCAGTTATTTTTCCTTTACAACTTTTCTCAAATTTTAAAAAGACTGAATTAGCTGCAGCTACACTTATTTGCTGGCCAATAATACTTTTGCAAAGAGAAAAAAAAACATCATTTCTTGTTTCAAGTGCTCCGTCCTTATAAGAGTTTATTAATTTTTTCATAACTTTATCTTTTTTGCATAAAATAGATTTTGCCTTATTCCAGTAACTTGGCTTTCTCATGCTCTTGGATTAACTATTTGTTTTTTAAGTTGAGACTCTCTTATAAATATTATTAACGAGCTTGTAATAACTAATAAGGCGCCAAATAAAGTTAAAATCTTAGGCACTTCATTCCAAATTAAAAATCCAAATACAATTGCAAATACAAGGCTTAAATATTTAATTGGTGTAACTAATGATGCTTCAGCTAGTCTATAACTTTGTGTTAGAAGAAGATTTGCTACACTTCCACATAAGCCCATAATTATAAAAATAATAAAATCAATTAATGTTGGTACTTTCCACTCTACAAAAAATATTGAACCAAGACCAAGTAAAGTACAAAGAAAAGTAAAATAAAATGCAATTGTGTAATTAGGCTCTGTTTTTGATAAAGCCCTTACACTTATTGCTACGCAAGCAAAGAAAATGCAAAATACTATTGGTGTAATGTAGAAATAATTTAAATCTATAAAAGCTGGCTGTACTATCAATAACATTCCAATAAAACCTAAAAATACTGCTGACCATCTTTTTATTCCAACTTTCTCAGATAAGAAAAAAATTGAGGCAACTGTAACGAATATTGGTCCTCCAAAAGTTAAAGATACAACATCAGCCAATGGCAATTCTCTTAATCCTATAAATAATGCAATTATTGCTGCAGCTCCTGAAATAGCACGAAAAGCATGAAGGCCAGGTCTTGATGTTTTATAAAAACTAAATAATTTATCTCTTGGAATAATAAAAAATATTGGAATAAACCCTATAAAGAATCTTAAAAATAAAACTTGTCCAACCGGGTAATAATCAAGCCATTTCACGCAGATATCCATTATTGAAAAGCAGATAACGCTTCCTACCATGTACAATACGCCTATTTGATTTTGTGTTAACAATTTACTATCCTTTCAACTTCAAAATATATTAAATAACTTATGCAGAAATGTACACTCGCACTTGGCTGTTTTTGGAAACCTGAGGAAAACTTCAAAAATAAACCAGGAATATTAAAAACCGAAGTAGGTTATGCTGGCGGCAATAGTGGGCAAACATCATATGAAGAGGTGTGTAGTGGCAGTACTGGACATGCTGAAGTTGTAAGACTTACTTTTGATGAAAATATAATTTCATTTAAAAGGATATTAGATTTGTTTTTCAAAATGCACGATCCAACGCAGAAAGATATGCAATATCCAGATATTGGAACTCAATACAGAAGTGAGATTTTTTATGAAACTGAAAAACAAAAACAAGAGGCATCTGAGATATTAAATGAGTTTAATAAAAAATTAGACGGGAAAATTCAAACAAATATCTCGGCAATAAAGAACTATTGTAAAGCTGAGGAGTATCATCAAAAATATATTGAAAAAAACAGATAATGAATCAATTAGTTTCTACAGAGTGGTTGAATGAAAATATAAATAAAGTTAAAATTTTGGACGCTAGTTGGCATCTTCCGAATGCTAATAGAAATTCATTAGAAGAGTATAAATCAAAACATATTATAAATTCTATCTTTTTTGATATAGATAAAAATTCTAATCAAAAAACTAATCTTCCACACATGCTTCCATCTAAGGAAGATTGGGAAATAATTGTATCTGATTTAGGAATATCTAATTCAGATCACGTAGTTGTCTATGATAATTCAGATGTTTTTAGCTCTTGTAGAGTTTGGTACACTTTTTTGTATTTTGGTCATGACCCGAAACTCATCTCGGTATTAGATGGAGGCTTAAAAAAATGGATAAATGAAAAATATCCTACATCTAAAGATATAATAAATATTGAAAAATCAAAATACATCGCTGAAGAAAATACTTCTCTTGTTATAAACAAAGATGAGGTTAACAGAAACATTAATAGTAAAAAATTTCAATTAATAGATGCTAGAGGAGAACAAAGATTTTTAGGTTTACAACCTGAACCAAGAAAAGAACTCAGAAGTGGAAATATTAAAGGATCAATAAACCTTCCTTTCCAAAAACTTTTAGAGGAAGACAGAACTTTTAAAAAAAAGTATGAATTAATTGAAATTTTCAAAACAAAAAAAGTGTCTGTCGACAAAGAGATGGTGTTTACTTGCGGTTCTGGAGTCACTGCGTGTGTTTTAGGACTAGCTAATTCTATTATAAGTGGTAAAAAACCTGTTATCTATGACGGTTCATGGGCAGAATACGGATTAAAATAAATATGACAACTTCTTCAAAAATTAAAACTCTTCTTATAATTTTTTTTATAGTTATTTTTGCAATTATAACAGCTAGGCATTTTATTGGTCTTCATTTCGAAAAGAAATTTAGCGTTAGGCCTGCTCCGGGTGTAATTGTTTCTGCTGTTGAAAAATCACTTTTTTACAAAAGTATTGAAACTTTTGGTACTGCAATCGCTCAAAGTTCAAAGTCTTACAGAGTTCAGGCTAGCAATGTTAATGGAAAGCTTAATCTAGAAAATAGATTTGTGAAAAAAGGAGAAAAAATACTTACATTGAAAGATGGAGAAAATTTAATTGCAGATTTTGCTGGCAAAGTAGGAAAGAGAGAAATAGCACAAGGAGTTTTAGGCTCTGAGAGTTTAATTATTACACTTGATGATCTTAAAAAAATTGTAATAGACATCAAAGTGCCTGAGAATTATGTAAATGTTCTTAAAACTGGATTGAAAGCTGAAGTTACTAGTTCAGCATTTAAAAAAGTTTTTAAAGGTGAAATTGAAACAATAAGTTCTCGTATTGACCCCTCTACAAGATCGATACTTTCAAGAATAATAGTTGATAATTCAAATTTCGAAATTATTCCAGGTCAATTAATGACTGTAAAAATTATTTATGATGAAAAAAATCAAATTGGTGTCCCGGAAAGTGCTGTAACAATTCAGGGAAATACAGCGTTTGTGTATATTGTAAATGATGATACCGCTGAGAAAAAAAATATTGAAATTGGTAAAAGAAATTTTGGAAAAGTTTCAGTTATATCCGGATTAAATGAAGGTGATCTTGTGATTAGTGAAGGTGTATCTAAAGTAAGAGATAAAGGTAAAATAAAAATTATTACATCAGCCAAATAAATGTTTTTAACTGACCTTTCAATCAAAAGACCTGTTGTAGCCTCAGTAATGAGTTTGGTTTTAGTTATATTTGGTTTAGTAACTTTTCAAGAGATACCAACAGATGAATTGCCTGATGTACAGCCGCCAGTAGTTACAATTCAAACAGAATATAGAGGCGCTTCGGCTGAAATAGTTGACACACAAATTACTCAAAAAATTGAAGATTTTGTTGGAGGAACTCCAGGATTAGAGACTATTGATTCTTTCAGTGAAGATGAAAGTTCAAGAATTACTCTAACTTTTGAAACTGATTTAGATTTAGATGATGTAGCTAACGATGTCAGAAGTTCTGTGTCAAGAGTTTTAGATAATTTGCCAGAAGGAGCTGAGCAACCAGAAATATTTAAACAAAGTGCAGGTATGCGTACAACAATGTGGTTATCTTTTACTTCTGAAACTATGTCTGACTTGGAGCTAACTGACTACGCAGATAGGTATTTAACGGATACGTTTTCAACAGTTGATGGAGTAGGTCGAGTTAGACTTGGTGGTCAAAGAGAATTATCACTTAGAATTTGGTTGGACCCTATCGCATTAGCTGCAAGAGATTTAACCACCGAAGAAGTTGAAAACGTACTAAGAAAAGAAAATGTAGAATTTCCAGCGGGGAGAATAGAATCAAAAGATATTGATCTTACGATTAAGTTAAATAAAGCCTACAGTAATTTAGAAAATTATAAAAATTTACCTCTTAAAAGAGCAAACGACGGATCAATTATTACACTATCTGATGTAGCAAGAGTAGAGCTTGGTGCAGAGTCCATACGTACTTTATTTAAAGGTAATGGAAAACAAGTAGTAGGAATAGGAATTTACCAACAATCAGATGCTAATACTATTGCTGTTGCCGATGGAATTAAAAAGAAAATTAAAGAGCTCAAAGCTAGCTTGCCCCCGAACACAACATTAGAAGTTTCATTTGATAGAAGCAACTATATTAAAGCTGCAATTAAAGAAGTTTATAAAACTCTTTTTATTGCTTTAATTTTAGTAACTATAATTATTTACCTTTTTTTGGGAAATATAAGAGCCTTAGTGGTTCCTTTGGTAGCTTTACCAGTCTCATTAATTTCAACTTTTTTAGCAATTTATATTTTTGATTTTTCAATCAACCTCTTTACTCTTATGGCTTTAGTATTAGCCATTGGAATTGTTGTAGATGATGCGATTGTAATGTTAGAAAATATTGTAAGAAGAATAGAGTTAGGAGATACCCCTCTTGTTGCAGCATTTAAAGGAGCTAAACAAGTTTCATTCGCAATTATTGCTACAACAGTCGTTTTGGTTGCTGTCTTTGTCCCTTTAATTTTTATTAAAGGAATTACAGGTGTGCTATTTACACAAACTGCAATCACACTTGCAGCCGCTGTTATTATATCAAGTTTTGTGGCTTTATCTTTGAGCCCAATGTTGGCGAGTAAATTTCTTAAGCAAAATATGGATAAGTCAAAAATAGTTTTAAAATTTGAGAAATTTTTAAAGGATTTAACTTATTTATATAAAGTATCTTTGCTAGGTTGGATCAAAAAAAGGACAACGATAACAATCTTTCTATTGGCCACATTAGTTCTAACTTTATTTTTTTTCAATTTTACAAAAAAAGAATTAATAGCTCCTGAGGATAGAGGAGCGTTCTTTGTAATCGTAAAAGCACCGCAAGGTTCTGGCTTTAATTTTACAAAAGATAGAGCTGAAGAAATTGAAAATCTTTTATTACCTAATGTAGGAAAAGGTGAGTACAGGAAATTGATAATGAGAGTTCCAGGGTTTGGTAAATCTGCAAAACAAGTAAATAGCGGTTTTATTATTGTGCTACTTGAGCCTTGGAAAAAAAGAGATCGTCACGGAGTTCAAATAATGAGAGAGTCTTTTGGAAAAATTTCAAGAGTACCAGGTGTGTTAGCTTTTCCAATTATGCCACAAGGAATAAGAACAGGGGGGATTGAGAGCCCAGTTCAATTTGTCATTTTAGGAAACACCTATGATCAGCTTATTGAATGGAAAGAGATAATAAAAAAGGAGGCAAGAAAAAACCCAGGACTTACCTCAATAGAAGATGATTTTGATCTAAACAAACCTCAATTAAATGTAAAAATAGATCAAAAAAAAGCTGCTGACCTTGGTGTTTCAACAGAGGATATAGGTAAAACAATTGAAACTATTTTTGGATCTAGAAGAGTTACTAACTTTACTAGAGACGGTAAAGAATATTCTATTATCCTACAAGGAGATATTAAAGATAGACAAGAGCCTGATAGCATAAGTAAAGTTTTTGTAAGATCAAAGAACAATAATAAACTTGTATCGATCTCTAATCTAGTTGCATATGATGAGGAAGGTCAGTCACCTTTCCTTGCAAGATATAATAGGCAAAAGGCTGTTACTATTTCAGCAAGATTGGTTGGTGACTATTCACTAGATGAAGCACTTAAATTTTTAGTCGGAGTAGTTGAACAAAATACTCCTCAAGCCAAAATAGCTTACAAGGGTGAAAGTGAGGAATATAAAAAAACTAACACTGAATTGTATGTAATTTTTGTACTTGCTTTGATAACTGCTTATCTTGCAATGAGCGCACAGTTTGAAAGTTGGAAACATCCATTTACAATCATGTTAACTGTGCCAATGGCTATACTTGGTGGTTTACTGGGTTTACTAGTGGTCGGTTCATCTCTAAACGTTTATAGTCAGATAGCTCTTATAATTCTCATAGGATTGTCCGCAAAAAATGGAATTCTAATTGTCGAATTCGCAAATCAATTAAGAAAAGAAGGTAAAAATATTGAAGTTGCTGTATTTGAGGCAGCAGCAATAAGATTAAGACCTATACTTATGACAAGTTTATCTACAATCATAGGAGTATTACCTTTAATACTTGGAACAGGCCCAGGTGCAGCAAGTAGACTTACGGTAGGGATAACTATTTTTGGCGGAATGCTTTTTTCTACTTTCTTTACACTTTATGTAATTCCCACTATTTATACGATTGTCGGAAAGAATACTAAGAGAATTGATGCTGTTGAGATTGATCTGAATAAGCAACTTAAAAAATAATATACTTATTTTTATCTAAATTTTTCTTACAAAGTGTTAATTGTTTTCTATATTTGTTTGCCATATCCTT
This sequence comes from uncultured Pelagibacteraceae bacterium, assembly GCA_902589305.1. GTDB lineage: Bacteria > Pseudomonadota > Alphaproteobacteria > Pelagibacterales > Pelagibacteraceae > Pelagilacustribacter. The sequence goes on along the minus strand of CACISL010000001.1, from coordinate 25,494 downwards.
AACTGATTTTGCATAGATAATAGCTTTCTTGTCTTTTGAATAATTTTTATAATCACCCCAGCCTTTATAATAAGCTAAATACTGTTTATATGGATCTTTCTTTGAAATTTTTAAAATCTTATTAGTTTTATGAATATACCAACCAATAAAATCAACAGAGTCTTTAAATCTTGCTCTTGTTGCTAATGGGCTATTTGTTTCTCGTTTATATTGTTCCCATGTTCCTTTAACTGCTTGTGAGTAACCAAATGAACTTGAAGGTCTTTTGAAAGGAATAACTTTAAATAATTTTTTTCGTGGTGGCTTAGCTAACCAATTGAAATCACTTTCTTTTTTGACAAAGGCTAATTGTAAATGAATAGGTGCTCCCCATCTTTCATATGAAGCTTTTGCATGTTTATACCAAAGATATCTTTCCTCAAAAATTGCACAACTATTTTGCGTATTTTTTGGAATCGAAGAGCAAGCGCTAAGAATAAATAAAATTAAAATTAATATAATTTTTTTAAAATGAATCACTTGCTAATTTATACTAGAAATTAATTAAGCTTTCTCCACTTTTCTGGTATCATAAAAGATCCTTCCCATACCCCGAGCTTATTTTCTTTTGCATAAGCTTCGTCTCTCACATAATCTTTTGAATATCTTTTGTACGCTACCGCATTACCGTTCCTTACCATCCATTTATTAAGATTAATTTTATCCTTAAAACAGGTAGCCAAAAATCTTTTGTACCTATCTTTTGATGACGAGATGCATTTTATTTTTGAATTACCAATTTTGTCAATTAATTTTTTTTTCGCTATGACACCACATGAATAATTTTTATTAAATTCAAAACCGATTATTGCCGATATTTTTAAAAATGGTTTTTTACATTGTTGTTTGATTTCTGGAGCGTCAATTCCTTTTAGTCTTATTTTTTTATTATTAATATGTACAGTGTCGCCATCAATTATTTTTGGCACTCCATAAATTTCTGTGCTGTTTAAATTTTGGGCTAAGAAAAACGTTACTATTAGAATTAAAAATGTTTTCGCCATTTTATAAAATTATTAATTAATATAATTATAACCACTCCAGTAAAATTAGCTAATAAATCGCTCAGTTCAAAAGCCCTATTAGGAACTATTAAGTGGAATATTTCTAATACGCAGGAAATAGATAAAATAAATAGATAATTAGTAAAAATATTTTTAATTCTCAATCTAACTATTATTGCTAATACAGTAATGTAAGAAAAAAAAATTAAATGGTTTATAGATGTTCCAATTGGATTGGTGATCAAATTTGGTTGTTGGCCTAAGTTTCCATATAAAAAATACCCTATTAAACTTCCAGGAAATAAATACAGAATAATTAAAACTAATAATGAAAAATAGTAAACATACTCTGTTAATTTAAATATAGTATTTTTCATTAATGATTAAATATAGTACATAATAGCTATTTTAACTATTATGACTAAATTAATTCTCACAAGACATGGACAAAGTGTATGGAATGCAGAAAATAAGTTTACAGGTTGGGTAGATGTAGATCTTTCAGATAAAGGAGTCCTGGAAGCAGAAAAATCAGGTCAAATTATAAAAGATTTAAACATTAACATAGATATCTGTTATACGTCGTATTTAAAAAGAGCGATTAAAACTCTTACAACTATTCTTAAAAAAAATAACCTAGAGCTTAAATTCAATACTGCTTGGCAACTTAATGAAAGACACTACGGATCTTTAACAGGTTTAAACAAAGAAGAAACAAAGAATAAAATTGGTGAGGAACAGTTCAAAAAGTACAGGAGGTCTTGGGATATAGCGCCTCCTCCGATGAAAGAAAAAAATGAATACCAAAATTTATTTAGTCCTCTAAATGCTAGTATACCTATAGGTATGACACCATTTACAGAGTCTTTAAAAAGTACTTATGAAAGGGTGGTACCTTTTTATGAAAATGAAATTAAGAAAAATCTTGAAGAAAATAAAAATGTTTTAATTTCAGCTCATGGAAACTCTCTTAGAGCTCTATGCAAATATCTATTCAATATTTCAGATACGAAAATAAATGAATTGGAAATTCCAACAGGTAACCCTCTAATAGTTGAGTTTGGAAATAATTTAGAAATTAAAAAATATTATTATTTAGACAAATCTAGAGCTAAGAATATAATTTTTAATCAATAATGTTAAGATTTAAGATTTTCTTATACATTTCAAAGGTGTTTAAATGATAAAACTTTTGATTACTTTCTAGTCCATGTAAGTTTTTATCTTTTATCAATTTATTCCATACTTTATTCATTGAAAAAACTTTTGATTTTTCGTTAATCAAAATATCTCTATTAATAATTTGCAAACCTGTAAAAATAAATTGATTTTCATTGCCCTTAGTAATTTTTTCATTATTTAAGTTAAAATCACCTTTAAATGAATGGTCAATCGATAATTTCTTATTTACTAAAAGTAAAGTTGGCTTTTTATTTTTTAAATAAATTATTTCAAGACTCTTCAATTCCCCCAAATATTCCTTACTCCAGACTGTATCTGGATTCATTACAAAAAAGGGATTTTCACCAAAATTTTGTGTAGCTTTAAGGACACCTCCACCTGTGTCTAATAATAGATCTTCTTCATTAGAGAAAGTGATTTTAACCTGAAATTTTTTTTTATTGACAAATGATTGAATCTGATCAGGAAGATAATGAACATTAATACATATTTCTTGCACACCATAACTGATCAATAAATTTATCGCTCTTTCCAATAATGTAGAGTTATTTATTTCTATTAATGGTTTTGGGGTTTTAAATGTTAAAGGCTGCATTCGTTCTCCTAGTCCTGCCGCCAAAATCATTCCATACTTAATGCTCATATTTTATTTAATCTTTTAAGTTTTTGAATAGATAAGTGTTTATAAAATAACAATTTTAAATTTTTAAGCGCAGGATTTTGCAATCTTTTTTCAATGAGCGTCCATGTGTATGGTAAAAATTTGAGATAATTATTTTTGTTATCTCTTTTGTATAATCGTACGAATATTCCTAATATTTTTAAATTTCTTTGCACTGACAAAATATCAAAGTCATTTTTTAATTTTTGAATATGATCGTTCTTAAGTTTTGAATTCTTATGATAAAAATCTAATAGTTTGCTTTGTAATTTACAAGGTAATTTTATTCTTACGTCGTCAATTAAAGATGCTATGTCGTATAAGGGATTTCCTATAATAGCATCTTGGCTATCAATTATTCCTAATTTTTTTTTATTAATCATTATATTTGACACATGAAAATCTCTATGTACAAAAGTAGTATTCTGATAATTTAGTTTTTTATAAACTTTATTTAATTCAGATCTTAAAATTTTTTTTATTTTAGCAATCTTTTTGTTTTTAAGAACATATTTCAAGTACCAATCGAAAAACAAATCGGACTCTTTATGAAGATTAAATAATGTATATTTTGGTATTGTAATTTTAAGCTTTTCAAATTTGTAACGTTTTTTTATTTTAATTTTTTGTATCTTAATTAATAATTTTATTACCGATTTGTAGCTATTTAATTTATTTTTTTTTGAAATTACGTGGTGGTAGAAAGATTTTTCTCCTAAATCAGATATTTCGATCATCTCGTTTTTATAATGATTGCTTAATAATTTCGGAGCATTAATCTTGTTACTATTGAGAACTTTATTAATTACTGCGTATACCCCAAGGTTTTTAAATTTTTCTTTTTTAGCTAAAACAATGATTGAGGTTTTGTTATTTTTCTTTAATCTATAAAATTCTCTAAAAGAAGCGTCTCCTGAAATTTTTTTCAAATTATATTTCATTTTCAAAATTTTCCCATTTGCTGAACCCATAAATTTTCATTTTTCTTTCCTTATCATTTTCTCCATACTCTAAATGAATTTCTAATTTATTAGTTAATGGTGTTTTAATTAAGTCTGGCCATTCTATAATTTTAACTGTTTTTTTATCTTCTGAAAAAATGCCAAGATGATCTAATTCATTTGCTTTTTTTATTCGATAAAGGTCATAATGCATAATCTTAAGATCTTTAATTTCATATTCATAAAGTAAGTTAAATGTAGGACTCAGCACTTCTGTTTCTTTAAGCCCTTTTTGATTTTGTAAGTTATTAATTAAATATCTTGTAAATGTAGTCTTTCCTACACCAATTTCACCTATTAAGAATATATAATCTCCATTTTCTAATTTTTTTGAAATTGTTTTAGATATTTGATTTAAATGTTCTAAAGATTTAACAATCATTAGCTACTGTTAGTAGCGATAAGTATCTGGTTTAAATGGTCCTGATGGTTTAACGCTAATATAATCGGCTTGCTCTTTTGACATTTTTGTTAATTTAGCTCCCACTTTTTCTAAATGAAGCATTGCAACTTTTTCATCGAGATGTTTTGGCAGCACGTAAACTTTTTTCTCATATTTGTCTGAATAATTCCATAATTCAATTTGAGCAATTACTTGATTCGTAAATGAAGCACTCATTACAAAACTAGGATGTCCAGTAGCACATCCTAAATTAACTAATCTGCCTTCAGCTAAAAGAATAATTCTTTTTTTACTAGGTAATTCAATTTCGTGAACTTGAGGTTTTATTTCATCCCACTTGTAATTTTTTAACGCTTCTACTTGAATTTCGTTATCAAAGTGACCAATGTTGCAAAGTATTGCTCTGTCTTTCATGTTTCTCATATGATCTGCTGTAACTATATCTTTATTTCCTGTTGCAGTAACAACTATATCAGCATCTTTAATAGCTTCATCCATAACAACAACTTCGTAACCTTCCATGGCAGCTTGTAACGCGCATATTGGATCTGTCTCCGTTACCATAACTCGTGCACCTGCTTGACGTAATGATGCAGCACTTCCTTTACCAACATCACCAAATCCAGCTACAATGGCTACTTTGCCTGACATCATAACGTCAGTCGCTCTTTTTATACCGTCAACCAAACTTTCTCTACAACCATAAAGATTGTCGAATTTTGATTTTGTTACTGAATCATTTACATTTATTGCAGGTATTAATAATTCCTTATTAGACTCCATTTTTTTAAGTGCCAGAACACCTGTTGTAGTTTCTTCTGAAACTCCCTTAACATCTTTTAATAAATTTTTATATTGTTTGTGCATTAAAGCAGTAAGATCACCACCATCGTCTAAAATCATATTTGGTTTCCAATCTTTCTTTCCCTCAATAGTTTGTTTGATACACCACCAGTACTCTTCTTCGGTCTCACCTTTCCAAGCAAATACAGGGATACCCGCCTTTGCTATTGCTGCTGCAGCGTGATCTTGGGTTGAAAAAATATTGCACGAAGACCACCTAACTTCTGCTCCTAATTCAACTAAAGTTTCAATTAAAACTGCGGTTTGTATTGTCATGTGGAGACAACCTAGAATTCTTGCGCCCTTTAAAGGTTTTTTACCTTTATACTCTCTCCTCAAAGCCATAAGTCCTGGCATTTCTGTTTCTGCCAGAGAAATTTCTTTTCTACCAAAATCTGCTTGGGTAATATCTTTTACTTTATAATCTTGTGCCATATTGAAGGAGTTATTATCAACATAAATAAACCATAGCAAGAAATAATCTTAGGACAATTTAGGAAGTAAAACCTCAACCTGTGCTCCTTTTGCATTTAGCCTATTTGAAGCTGCTATTGTGCCTTTATGTAATTGAACAATATTTTTTACAATATTCAAGCCTAGACCTGAATGCTTTCCAAAACTAGTAGGCCTATTACTGTAAAACCTTTTGAAAATTTTCTGAGGCGATGTTTCAGTAAAACCAGGTCCCTCATCTTTTACTGATAGTAATAAATTATTTGAAGTTTCTTCTAGGACAACCTGAATTTTTTGATTTTCCTGACTAAAGGAAATAGAATTATCTAAAAGGTTTGCAATCACTTGCTCTAATCTATTGCTTATGCCAAATATGAAATTTCCATTTTTACTTTTAATTTTATTTTCTACTATTATTTCAATTTTTTTATTTTGATTAACAAGGTCTTGGTTAAAATCTTCTACTACACTATTAATAATTTCAACCAAATTTATTTTACTCATTTTCTCACGAGATAAAGATGCTTCGTCTTTTAGCATCTGAGTATAATCGGTCAATAATCTTTCTATGCGTTCGACATCATGATTTATTATTTTTAAAAGTTTATCACCTTCATTTTTTTCAGTGGTTTTATCTAAAAGTTCTGAAGCACTTTTTAAAGATGCAAGTGGATTTCTTATCTCGTGAGCTAAATCATTTGAGAATGTTTCTGCTCTATTAGTTCGTTGTTGTAATTCTTTAGTCATTTCATCAATTGATTTTGTTAACTTTCCAATCTCATCATCTCTTACAAAAACTTTATTTATATCAATTGTTTGATTAGATTTTTTTTTAATTCCATCACTAAATTTAACCAAAATACCGATTGGTTTTAAAATATATTTATTTAAAAATAGAGAGAAGATTAAAATCACAATTACAACAGCAATCATTGTTCTTATTATAAATGCTTTTCTCTCTTTTACAGCGGTAGTTATGTCATTTGCTTGCTCAGACACTAAAATATATCCGATATCTTGATTTTGGAATTTTATTTTACTAAGTGTGCTTACAAAAAAATTATTTTTTTCGTCGTTAGTGAGAGTCATTATTTCGTCATTATACTTATTTGTAATAATATCTTTAATTTCATCTACTTCTTCGTCTTCAAGTCTTTCTTCAATCTCTGGTATAATTCTTTCACCTCCCAATGCTTCCTCAAAAATAATATCTGATCCTGTAAAAACACTTTGATCCAAATCTAAAATATTTGTGTCCCCAATAAGGTTTCCTGGTAAATCATAAAATTGAACGCGGTCTAAGCTTTGAAATAAAAATCTTGTAGAAAGTAAGAAATCTCTGATTCCCTCTTTCGTATAGTCTATATTAAGTCTCTCAAGATTATCCTTGGTATTATTTATAACTATTTTGTGGCTCTCCGATCTTTCTTTTACTAAGGTCGGCTGAATTGCTTCAAGGTATATAATTGTAAAAAGTCCTAGAACTGAAAAGACTGTAAGATTAATTATTAAAAACTTCTTTAGTATAGACGCTGATTTTTTTTGTTTCATTAGCTAACATTCCATCTATACCCACTTCCATATCTAGTTTCAATTGCAGAAAACTTTTCATCAACCTTTTTAAACTTTTTTCTTATTCTTTTTACGTGACTATCAATTGTTCTATCCTCAATTTCAGTATTTTCCTTATACGCTATGTCCATTAAATGAGCTCTTTCTTTTATAACCCCTGGTCTTTTTGCTAACTCTTTAACTATTAAAAATTCCGTAGTAGTCAGCTTATCAGGTAAAGCTTTTCCGTTCCATTCACACTCTAATTGAGCAGGGTCCAATTTTAATTTACCGTGACTAATAATATTTTTTGTGTCATCGACAGTATTAGTTTTTTTTCTTAGTTGTACTCTTATTCTTTCAATTAAAACTTTTGTAGAAAAACCACCAGATTTTTTAACAAAATCATCAGCGCCCAATTTCAAACCGAGCAGTTCATCTACTTCATCATCTTTTGATGTTAAAAAGATTATTGGAATTGACATTTTTTTTTTAAGTTTTTTAAGCAATTCTTCTCCATCCATCCTTGGCATTTTGATATCTAAAATTGCTAGGTCAGGTGGATTTCTAGTTAATCCTATTAAAGCAGACTCTCCATCAATATAAGTTTGAACTTTAAATCCCTCTCTTTCCAAAGCTATACTTATGCTGGTTAGTATATTTCTATCATCATCTACTAAGGCTATTGTTTGAGTCATAATTTTATTCTCTTGATTATGTTGTCAAAATTTAGGCGTTTAATGGGCCTCTCCCCAATTGTTTCCAGAATTTATACTTACTTCTAGAGGTATTGAAAACATATGATGCTCTGAACTTGAAACTGAAGTCATTGCTTCTTTTACAATCTTCTTTACTTCATTCTCATCTTTTTTTAAGCACTCAAAGATAAGTTCGTCATGTATTTGTAAAAGCATTTTTGCCTTCTTTTTTTCCTCAAGAACCTTATCAATTTTTATCATTGCCAATCTAATAATATCGGCAGCTGAACCTTGTATTGGAGCATTAATAGCTGCTCTTTCCTGAAAGGCTCGTACGCTAAAATTTTTATCATTAATTCCTCTTAAATGAATTCTTCTTCCAAAAATATTTGTGACAAAACCCTGCTTCCTGCAAGTTCTAATTGTAGTGTTCATATAATCTTTTATCTCAGGAAATTTTTTAAAATATGAATTAATAAAACTTTGAGCTTCTTCATTTGACACTGATATTTGTTTTGCCAATCCATATTGTGTAATCCCGTAAATAATTCCAAAATTAATTGCTTTTGCTTTTCGTCTAAAACCATCCGTCACTTTTGTAATTGGAACGTCAAAAACCTGGCTGGCTGTTAAGGAGTGAATATCTTGATTGTTTTTAAAAGCTTTCTTTAATTCTTTTACATCTGCAATATCAGCAAGAATTCTCATTTCTATTTGATTATAATCCGCTGAGATAAGTAAATTATTTTTATCTGCCACAAAGGCTTTTCTTATCTCTTTGCCATCTAGAGTTTTAATAGGAATATTTTGTAAATTAGGATCACTCGAAGCTAACCTACCGGTATTAGTTGCAGCTAGTAAAAAAGAAGTATGCACTCTTTTTGTTTTTTTACTTATATGGTCTTGCAAAGCATCTGTATAAGTACTTTTTAATTTTGAAACTTGGCGCCATTCTAAAACTAAATTAGGAAATTTATGTCCAGTTAATGCTAAGTCCTCTAAAATCTTTGCGCTCGTAGCTAAACTTCCTTTCTTAGTTTTTTTCAATTTTGCTATCTTTAAGTCATTATAAATAATTTCTCCTAATTGTTTTGGCGATCCGATATTAAATTTTTTACCCGATATTTTATAAATTTCTTTTTCAATAGTTATTAATCTTTCCTCAAATTTTTTTGAAAGTTTTTTAAGGTAAGCATCATCAACTTTAACACCACTCGACTCTAGTTTTGAGAGAATTTTTATCATTGGTTTTTCAAATTCCTCATAAATTTTTTCTAACTTTTCCTTAAATACTCTCTCAGATAAAACCTCATATAATCTTAACGTTATATCTGCATCCTCAGCAGCATATTCAGTGGCTGATTTAAGATCTACTTCTGAAAAATTTAACTGCTTTTTTCCAGTTCCTACCAAATCTTTATAAGATATGGTTTTATGACCAAGATGTAATTCAGATAACGTGTCCATATTATGTCTATTATTTCCCGCGTCCAGTGTGTACGAAAGTAACATCGTGTCTTCCACCGAGCTTAGTTCGATGCCGTGGTTTTTAAATATTATAAAATCATATTTTATATTTTGGCCAATTTTTTTTATACTTGGGTCTTCTAAAAGTGGTTTAAGTTTCTTCAAAACAATATCCTTTTTTAATTCCGTTTTTTCTGTATGACCTACCGGGATATAGAAAGCTTCGTTAGCCTCATAACATAACGATATGCCAACAAGATCTGCTTCTTGGGGATTTAAGGATGAGGTTTCAGTATCAACTGCTATAACTGATCTTTCATTTAATTTTTTTATTAATTCAACCAGTTGTTTCTCTAAGAAAATAGTTTTGTAGGTCTTAGTATTTATCTTATTTTTTTTTTTTACAGGATTTTTCTCATTAAAATCTTTGCTTCCAGGTTCTCCATAAAAATTAATTGCCTGGCTCAACAATCTATTAAATTCCATGTCTCTTAAAAAATCGTATAGTTTATCTTTATTAATATCTTTAATAATAAAGTCAGCAGCATCATTTCTAAGTGGAACATCATTTTTTAAAGTTACTAATTGCTTACTAATCATAGCTTTATCTTTGTTAGACAATAGGGTTTCCCGTCTTTTGTTCTGAGGTATTTCTGATGCCTTCTTTAATAAATTTTCTAAGGTTTTATATTTATTTATAAGTTCTGCTGCTGTTTTAACTCCAATACCAGGAACTCCAGGCACATTATCTGAACTATCACCAGCAAGTGATTGCACGTCGATTACTTGACTTGGTTTAACTCCAAATTTTTCAATTACATCTTTTTCGCCTATAACTTTACTTTTCATAGGATCGAATAGTCTGACTTTATTTGATACTAACTGCATTAAATCTTTATCCGACGATATCACGGTAACCTTTGCACCAGCTTCAGTAATTTTTTTTGCATAAGTAGCTATGAGATCATCTGCTTCATAATTTAAAAGTTCAATAGACGGTAAGTTAAAAGCTTCAACAGATTTTCTGATGTACTCAAATTGAGGTGCTAAATCGTCAGGTGCTTCTGCTCTGTTCGCTTTATATTCACTGTAAATTTCGTTTCTAAAATTTTTTCTTGCAGAGTCAAATATTACTGCAAAATGTGTTGGTTTATTTTTAGAATCGTCTGATCTAGCATCCTCTAATAATTTAAAAAGCATAGAACAGAAACCACTAACCGCACCAGTTGGAAGACCGTCACTTTTTCTTGAAAGAGGAGGAAGAGCATAATAAGCGCGAAAAATATATCCAGATCCATCTACCAAATAAAAATGATCTGTTTTTTTTATTGAACTCATATATACATATTACATTGAAATCTTGATGAATTATAAAAAAGTATGAATAAATTTGCCCTAGCTGTTGAAAATCTAACAAAGGTTTATTCTAGTCCTAAAACCAAAAAACATAATAAAGCTTTAAATGATTTAAGTTTTGAAGTCAGACAAGGTGAAGTATTTGGATTATTAGGACCGAATGGGGCGGGCAAGACAACGTTTTTAAGTATTCTAGGAGGCACAGTTATTAAAACTAGTGGAAAAGTAAATGTATGGGGATTTGATTTAGATCAAAATCCTCGTCAAGTTAGAGCGTCTGTGGGGATAGTCCCACAGGAAGTAAACTTAGATGCTTTTTTTAGTCCAAAAAAACTTCTTGAACTTCAGGCCGGACTTTACGGTATTTCTAAAGAGAACCGTATAACTGATTTAATATTAAAGATGGTTTCTCTTCAAGATAAAGCTAACGCATACTCCAGAAGCTTATCGGGCGGAATGAAGAGAAGATTGCTTATAGCAAAGGCTATGGTTCATCAACCTCCAATTTTAATTTTAGATGAGCCTACAGCAGGTGTTGATGTAGAACTTAGAAATAATCTTTGGGAAAATGTAAAAGCTCTAAACAAAGAAGGAGTAACAATAATATTAACCACACACTATCTGATTGAAGCACAGGAAATGTGCGATAGAATAGCTATAATCAATAAAGGAAATTTAGTTGCTTTAGATACCACCGAAAAATTACTTGAGAGAATTAAAACTAAAAAAATAAATTTTAAAGTTAAAAATATTGAGTTAAATAAGAATTTAATGATGAAAGATATAAATTTTAAAATAAACTCTAAAAATTCAATATTAGTTACTTATGAAAAAAACTCACTCGATTTTGGGGAAATAATCAATTATTTAAATGAAAATAATATCAAAATTGAGGATATTTCAACAGAAGATGGTGATTTAGAAGATGTTTTTGTTCAATTAACAAAACACTAGATTTTAATAAAAAAAAAGTTAAATTAATTAAATGGAATTTGTAAAAAGTTTAAAACAAACAAAAATAATTAAATATATATTTATCGCCTTATTGGGCTCCATTCTTTTAGCCATATCGTCAAAAGTTAAAATACCATTTTACCCTGTGCCTATGACAATGCAAACTTTAACTGTCTTGTTAATAGGAATATGTTTTGGATGGAAACTTGGTGTGGCAACTATTTCTTTATATTTATTCGAAGGTATAATTGGTTTGCCAGTGTTTTCAGGAACTCCAGAAAAAGGTATGGGAATAGTATACTTCACAGGACCAACAATGGGTTATTTGATAGGTTTTGTGGTAGCTGGATTTTTAGCAGGAAAATTTAATTATGATAATAATTATTTTAAGAATTTTTTTAAATTAGTTTTTGCTACTAGCTTTATTTATGTATTAGGGATGTTATGGCTAGGTACTTTAATAGGATGGGGTAAACCAATATTCAAGTTGGGAGCACAACCTTTCTTGTTAGCAGAGTTATTTAAAATTCTAATTGCAACACTAGCAATAAATCAAATCAGAAAATTTAGAAAATTTATTTAAGTTATCTTGGAGATCTTTTAGAGAGAATTCTTTGCAGTGTTCTTCTATGCATTTTAAGTCTTCGAGCTGTTTCGGAGACATTTCTATTACATAATTCAAAAACTCGGTGGATATGTTCCCATTTCACTCTATCTGCTGACATTGGATTTTCAGGAGGCTTTGCTTTTGATTCTGGAGAAGCTAATAGAGCTGCCTCAACGTCGTCGGCATCAACTGGTTTAGCTATGTAATCTATTGCACCTTCTTTAACCGCAGCTACAGCTGTAGGTAGATTCCCGTAGCCGGTTAACATCACAATTCTGCAGTCTTTTTTATTTTTTGAGAGTTCTCTCACTACGTCCAAACCATTTCCATCATCAAGTCTCAAATCTACCACCGCAAATGCTGTTGGTGCTGATTTAGCTATATTCAGACCCTCTGCTACTGATTTAGCCTCTTTGACCTGAAATCCCTTCTTTTCCATTGCTCTAGCAAGCCTTCCTCTTAATGGATCGTCATCATCAAGGATTAATAGCGATTTATCAGCAAAGTCGACTAATTTTAGCTGCTCTGGAACGTTTTTTTGTGACCTCATATACAGACATATGGGTGCTGTTGACAAAATTTCAACACGACAAAAATGTCCTTTTTTTCTTTACATAAAGTAAAAAAAACCTTAAACGCGAAATAAATAAGGTTTTTTTTATTAAATTTTTTAAAAAATCTTTGTGTAATTTAACGCGAGGGACACATGAAATGGGAAAATTTAAAACAGTTAACGAACTAGTTAACTCATTACAACCAGATTACCCCGTATATTGTTTACGGCTTAATGAGATTAAAAAATCTGTTAAATTTTTTAAAGAAAATTTTCCAGGAAAGATACTCTACGCTGTTAAAACAAATCCAAACGAAAAAATCATCAAACAAATTATTGCTAATGGTATTAATGAATTTGATGTTGCCTCTCTAAATGAAATAAAACTTCTTAATAAAATTAAACCAGATGTGAAGTTGCATTTTATGCATACTATTAAAAGTAAAGAGAGTATATCGTCGGCTTACTTTAATTACGGAGTTAAAAGTTTCTCTCTTGATAGCAAAGATGAGTTGCGGAAAATTCTAGAGGCTACTAATCAAGCAAAAAATTTAGAGTTGTTTGTAAGAATTGCAATTTCAAATGAACACGCAGAAATAGATCTTTCAAGAAAATTTGGAGCACTTCCTTCTGAAGCTTTAGGATTAGTAAGATTATGTAAGGAACATTCAAAAAAACTTGGAATAAGTTTCCACGTTGGCTCTCAATGTATGCATAAAATTTCTTACTCAAAAGGAATTCGTGAAATCGGAAATATAATTAAAAAAACAAAAATAGTACCTAATACAATTAATGTTGGTGGAGGATTCCCATCTATATATCCTGATCTTAATCCTGAACCATTAATTAATTATATGGAAGAAATTAAAAAAGAGCTAAGTAATTTGAAGTTAAATAAATTACCAGAAATCATATGTGAACCAGGAAGATCTCTTGTGGCGGAAAGTGGATCTACAATTGTTAAAGTTATTTTAAGAAAAAAAAATAGCTTGTACATAAATGACGGGACATATGGATCTTTATTTGATGCTGGGGCACCAAACTTTGTTTTACCATCAAAGATGATTACAAGCGGAAGAGTTCAGTCAAAAAAACTTACTGCTTTTAGTTTTTTTGGACCTACTTGTGATGGATTAGATTATATGAAAGGACCTTTTTTGTTACCAAATAATATTAAAGAAGGTGACTATATAGAGCTAGGTCAGCTTGGAGCTTATAGTCTTACTTTCAGAACAAACTTCAACGGTTTTTACTCAAATGATATACACGAATTAAGTGACAAACCAATTATATCTATGTACGATAATGCAAATGATAAAGTTGGTTCTTTAGTAGCTTAATGAATAAAAAAAATAGTTCGAATATCGGACACAATAAAAAATCTCTACTTAATTCCCCAGTTGAACATATCGATATCAAATCTTTTGATGCTCGTAAGATTGTTGATGGTATGAGTAAAATGTCTTTCACTTCTAGAGATACCGCTAGAGCGGCAGCTATTTATAATGAAATGCTTTCAGACAAAGATTGTTCAATTTTTTTAACCTTGGCAGGTTCAACTTCAGCAGGTGGATGCATGGATCTATACACTGATTTAGTAAAACATAACATGGTTGATGCTATTGTGGCTACAGGGGCCTCAATTATAGATATGGATTTTTTTGAAGCACTGGGTTTCAAGCATTATCAAGGATCTCAGTTTCAAGATGATACTGAGCTAAGAAACAACTATATTGACAGGATTTATGACACTTACATTGATGAGGAAGAACTTCAAGCATGTGACAAAACTATATGTGATATTGCTAATTCTTTAAAACCTAAAGCATATACTTCAAGAGAATTCATTAAAGTACTTGGAAAATATTTAAAAAAAAATTCTAAGAAAAAAAACTCATTAATTGAAACTGCTTATGATAATAATGTTCCTATATTTTGCCCCGCATTCACAGATAGTTCAGCGGGATTTGGACTTGTAATGCATCAGGAACAAAATCCCAAAAGTCACATCACTATAGACTCTATAAGAGAGTTCAGGGAAATAACTGAAATTAAACTCAAATCAAAACAATCAGGATTATTAATGGTTGGAGGTGGGGTACCTAAAAATTTTATTCAAGATACAGTAGTTTGTGCGGAATTATTGGGTAAAAAGGTAGATATGCATAAATATGCAATTCAAATAACTGTAGCAGATACTAGAGATGGAGCTTGTAGTAGTTCTACTTTAAAAGAGGCAAGCTCATGGGGTAAAGTTGATGTGACTAAGGAACAAATGGTTTTTGCTGAAGCAACAAGTGTATTACCCTTAATAGCAAGCGATGCCTTTCATCGTAAGCATTGGCAAACAAGACAAAAAAGAAATTTTCAAAATTTATTCAATTAAATTATAATGAGTAAAACAAAGATAGCATTAGTACAGATGAAAATGTCGTCTGACCCAAAAAAAAATATTCAAAATGCTATTAATAAAATAAACACTGCAGCAAAAAAAGGTGCAAAGGTAATTTGCTTACCAGAATTATTCTTAACAAAATATTTCTGCCAAGTTGAAAGTCATAAAAACTTTAATTTTGCTGAGAAAATACCAGGGCCTAGCAGTAATTTATTTTCTGCACTTGCTAAAGAACTGAAAATTATTTTAATAATTTCATTATTTGAGAAGAAAACTTCTGGGCTTTATCACAATAGTAGCATTGTAATTAACGAAAAAGGTAAGCTTTTAGGAAAATATAGAAAGATGCATATTCCTGATGATCCACAATTTTACGAGAAGTTTTATTTTGCTCCTGGAGATTTGGGTTTCAAATCTTTTAAAACCTCAAAAGGAAATTTAGGAACTTTAATTTGCTGGGATCAATGGTTTCCTGAAGCAGCAAGATTGACAGCACTTAAGGGAGCAGAAATTATTTTTTATCCAACTGCTATTGGATGGCATCCAAAAGAAAAAAGAGAATTTGGTAAGTCACAACTTGAGTCTTGGCTATCAATTCAGAGATCTCATGCAATAGCTAATGGTATTTATGTTGCTGCAATTAATAGAGTTGGAATTGAAAAGCAAGGCAATAAAAAGATAGAGTTCTGGGGCAATAGTGTAATATTTGATCCAAGTGGTAATGTTGTTAAAAAAGCAAGTTTAAAAGAGAACATTTTAATTTGTGAAATTGATTTCAAAAAAGTAGAAACCTCTAGACAACATTGGCCTTTTTTTAGAGATAGAAGAATAGACTATTATAAAGGACTACTTAAAAATCCAAGAGATGCCTAGAAAAACAAAATCTCTTTTTAGGATGCCAGCTGAATGGGAGAAGCAACAGTCTACGTTAATTGGATGGCCTTATAATAAAGATGATTGGCCCGGTAGGTTTAAAAATATTCCTAAGATATTTGCTAAAATAATTTCTAAAATTACAAAGTCTCAGAAGGTAAATCTATTAATTAAAAACTACAATTCTAAGATTACAGTTAAAAGATTGCTTAGGGAAAATAATGCAAAAATACAAAATGTAAAATTTATAATTTGTAAAACAAATAGGGTATGGATGAGAGATACAGGACCAATATTTACTAAGAATAAAAAAAATCAAAATATTTTATTAAATTGGAAGTTTAATGGTTGGGCTAAATATAAAAATTATAGATCAGATAATGAAGTCAATTTGAGAATAAAAAATCATTACAAAGGAAAAGTCATCAGCCCAAAGTATAATAAAAAATCAATAGTCCTCGAGGGGGGAGCGATCGATGTTAATGGCAACGGTTTATTACTCACAACAAAAGAATGCTTATTAAGTAAAATTCAACAAAGAAATTCTTTTTTAAAATTAAAAGATTATAATCACATCTTTAAAAAGTATTTTGGAGCAAAAAAGGTTATTTGGCTAAATAAAGGGATTATTGGGGATGATACTCATGGTCATGTTGATGATATTGCCAGATTTGTAAAATATAATAAGGTCTTTGTCGCTTACGAAAATAATAAAAAAGATAAAAATTTCAAAAATCTCGTTGAGAACTTTAAAATTTTAAAAAGAATCAGGATTAATTCCTCACAAATAAAAATTAAAAAAATTCCTATGCCTAGACCCATTTATATAGATAAAGTTAGAGTTCCAGCATCATATCTTAACTTTTATATCTTTAATAAATTTGTTTTATTGCCTACTTTCAATGACCCTAAAGATAAAATAGTAATCAAAATTTTTAAAAAGGAATTTTATAATAGAAAAATTATTCCAATAGATTGTTCTGAATTAATTTGGGGCTTTGGAGCGATTCATTGTTTAACACAACAAGAACCAAAATAAGTTTACCCTTAAAGTAAAATATTCTTAGGAGACCAGCTAATTACTACTGAAGCACCACCTAAATTTTTATCCTCTTTAAACAATAGTTTCGCATTTTGTCTTTCTAATAAAGTTTTACCTAAGAAAGTTCCAAGACCTAAGCCTGAGTTTGAATTTAATTCTAATGATCTAGACTTAATGTAGGGTTCTCCAAGTTTCTTAATTATATCTTTCGGAAATCCTGGCCCATCATCATTTACTATGATTTTTATTTCTTTATCATTGCTAAAAAGAAATATATTGACTTTACTTTTTGAAAATTTAATCGCATTGCCTATAAAATTTCTTAACCCGTAGATCATTTCTGCTGACCTTTGTATGTTAATTTTATTTCTATCACCATCAGAAACTAAAGTAATTGCTTTAGAAGAAGTTTCTTTAAAAGAATTTATGATTTCCTCAAGTAAATTTTCTAATTTTGTTGAACTAAAGAATTTGTCTTCCTCTATCTGTTTTTTTGAAATTCTTTTCAAGATTTCACTACATCTTTTAGATTGGCTAATTAAAAGATCAATATCTTTAGATAGTTCATTATTATCTCCAATTTCTTTTTTCAATTCTTTAGCAACAACGCTTATTGTTGCTAAAGGTGTTCCGAGAGAATGTGCAGCAGCAGCAGCCTGCCCTCCTAAAGACTCTAATTCATACTCTTTATAAATTACTTCTTGAAGTTTTTTAAAAGCTTCCTCTGTTTTCTTTTTTTCACCTGAAAAACGAATGCCAAAGTAACTTAAAAATATTAGACCAATTATAATAGAAATAAAAATTCCAATTTTATAAAAATTTGGGAAATGTAATAAATTCATATCTTCGCCTGGTAATGGTAAGTGAAAAATAGAAATAGTTAATAAAAGTAACGACGTTATTAAACCTAAAATTATTGTCGTGCCCATGCTTAGAAACGTTGAGGAAACTATAGCTGGAATAATTAGTAGGAAAACGAAAGGATTAAAAATTCCTCCTGTCAAATAAAGAAGAACGCTTAATTGCAACAAGTCATACAAAAGAAAAGGAGCCGCGTAAAAATCCTTAAGTTGATTTATTTTTATTCCTAATTGAAGATATAAATTTGTAGCTATTCCAAGAAATATTATTAAATAACACAACTCTAGCGGGAAAGGTAATTTCAGATAAAAATAAACAATATTTATAGCCAAGAATTGACCAAAAATTGCAATATATCTTAGTATAGTAAGTGTATTTTTATCAAGATTTAAATTCTCTTTTGTTCGAAAAAGAGTTGTCCAATTCATTGTATGTTAAATATCTAAATTGACGACATCTAAGGCATTATTAGTAATAAAATCTTTTCGAGGTGCAACTTCATCGCCCATTAAAATTTCTATCATTTTTTGATCGTCCATTGATTTGTCCTTAGTTCCCTTTGAGTATTGTACTCTTAATAAAGTTCTATTATCAGGATTTAATGTTGTTTCCCATAATTCTTCAGGGTTCATTTCTCCTAAGCCTTTGAATCTTTGAATTGAAAGATTTTCTCTTTGCGATTGTATAAATTTTTTAAATTCTTCACTTCCCCTCTTCATCTTTTTTCCTGTCTTAGCTAAATCTAGAATATAATTTTCTAAAGTTTTTTCATCTTTTATATAAACACCTTTATTTGATTTAGTTACTTTAAACAAAGGCGGTTGCGCCAAATACACATGTCCATTTTCAATTAATTTATTAAATGGTGAATTATTAAAAAAAGTGAGAAGAAGAGTTCTGATATGTGATCCGTCTACATCCGCGTCGGTCATAATAATTATTTTATCATATCTTAGATTTTCTAAATTAAAATCTTTTGAGCCGGTTCCTAAAGCATTAATTAATGTGACAATTTCGCTAGAGGACATCATCTTTGATAATGCTTTAGTAGATTGATCTTCTCCATTTTTTTTTCCATTTACATAAGTGTTAAGAATTTTTCCTCTGAGAGGAAGAACGGCTTGAAACTCCCTAACTCTTCCTTGTTTAGCAGAGCCTCCAGCTGAGTCACCCTCAACTATGAATAACTCTGTGCCCTCTCTTTTTTGAATTTGACAATCAGCAAGTTTACCTGGTAATCCAGATAGTTCAAAAGTACCTTTGCGTCTCACACTATCTCTTGCTTTTCTTGCCACATCTCTAGCCATAGCTGCTTGGGTAATTTTTTCGAGAACTGTTTTTGCTATTGACGGATTTTGATCGAACCATGTAGACACTTTTTCTCCAATTATATGTTCAACTATATTTCTTATCTCAGAAGAAACTAACTTATCTTTTGTTTGTGACGAAAATTTAGGATCAGGCATTTTGATTGACAAAACTGCTGTTAAACCCTCTTTAATATCTTCACCTGATAAGGTAATTTTATTTTTTTTTGAATTTCTGTCGTTTGAATATTTATTAATAACTCTAGTTAATGCACTTCTGAATCCAAGCAAGTGTGTACCACCATCTTTCTGGGGTATATTATTAGTGAATGGCAAAACTTCTTCTGAATAGCCTGCATTCCATTCTAAAGAGCATTCTACAAATATATTATTTTTTGATGAGGCCACATAAATTGGTTTTTTAAAAACCTCTTTTTCATTTTTATTGACTAAAATTGGTTTTTTATTATTTATATGTTTAACAAATTCTATTATTCCCCCATCGTATTTATGAACATATTCTTTAATTTTTTTTGAGGTATCGTCAATTAATTTGATTGAAATACCTTTATTCAAAAAGGCGAGCTCTCTAAGCCTCTTTTCAAGTATTGAAGGATTAAATTTTATAGAAGAAAAAATTTCTTTTGATGGCAAAAAAGTAATTCTTGTTCCTTTTTTTTTTGTTTTGCCGACTTTTTTAAGGGGTTTAATCGAGTTTCCATTCTTAAAGCTAATTTCATATTCGTTTCCATCTCTATATATTTTCAATTCAAGTTTTTCGGATAAGGCATTTACAACAGAGACACCAACACCATGCAGTCCTCCAGATACCTTATAAGAATCGTGGTCAAATTTACCACCAGCATGTAATTGGGTCATTATGACCTCTGCTGCTGAAATTTTTTCTGTTTTATGTATATCTATTGGTATACCTCTTCCATCGTCTTCTACTGAAACCGTGCTGTCAGAATTTATTTTTACTAGGATATTTTTACAATACCCTGCAAGTGCTTCATCTATTGAGTTGTCTACTACTTCAAAAACCATATGGTGAAGACCAGATCCATCGTCTGTATCTCCAATGTACATACCAGGTCTTTTTCTAACAGCATCAAGTCCTTTAAGGACTTTTATTGAGTCTGCGCCATAAGATTGAGATTTTTTTAGTTCTAAATTTTTCGACATTGTGTTTTTAAAAGGATGGATAAATATACCATTATTTATTGATAATATAAAATGCATCTAAGGTTAAATGACCTAGAATTATTTACTACCAACAGTTTTAACTCAAAAATAAATAAAAATTCTAAATTCTACAAAAATTAGATTTTCATCGGCATAATCACGTAATAACTATTTTTGTCTGAAAGATCCTCTATCAAAACAGGTGAGGTGGAGTCTGTAAGATTCATTTTCAAATTCTTATTTTCAATTTGTGAGGCAATATCAATTAAATATTTTGAATTAAAACTTATATTTAAATTTTCAGAATTAAAATCAGCTTTAATTTTTTCGTTTCCATCTCCAGAGTTTGCGCTATTCACTGAAAGTTGGATATTATCTTTATTTATCACAAGTCTCACACCTTCTTTTCTATCAATAGAAACACTTGTAACCCTCTCTATGGAGTCTACAAATTCTTTGTTTTCAACTGATAATATTTTTCCATTATTAGTAGGAACTACTTTTTTATAATCTGGAAATTTTCCATCAATAACCTTTGAAACGAGTTTAATTTTACCCAATGAAAACTTGATTTTATTTTCGCTAATTTGGATAGTTAAGTTTACTTTATTTTCTGCGAGCAATGAACTTAACTGAAATACAGTTTTTCTGGGTAATATTAATGAAGGGAAATTATTTATATCATTTATTTCTAGGCTGCTAGATGAAAGCCTATGACTGTCTGTTGCAACACCTGTTAAAAAACTTCTACCGTTAGCTTCAGTTAAATGAAGAAATATCCCATTTAAATAATGTCTAGTGTCATCATTTGAAATAGATATTTTAGTTTTGTTTAGAAGTTTAAGAAATCTATTGCTATCTAATTGTATTTCTTCTCCGTCGAATTGATCTGAAAAAGTCGGAAAATTGTCTGTGGGAAGACAAAGTAAGTTAAAATCAGCATTTTCACTTTTTAAACTTAGTTTATTTGTATCTTTTAATTCAAATTTCAAATCAGAATTTGAGGAAATTTTTCTTAAAATATCATAAATAATTGTTGCTGATGTGGTAGTGCTACCCTCTTTCAAAATGTTGACATCAGTGATTTCATCATAAAATACTATATCAAGGTCAGTGGCAACAACTGAAAGTTTTTTATTTTTTAGCTCCAGTAGTACATTTGATAAAATAGGTAAGGTGTTTTTTTTTTCTATAATACCTTGTACAAAATTTAGGGATTTTAATAGAGTATCTCTTTTAACTATAAATTGCATTTGTCTACTGTTCTAAAAGTAGGCTTTTAATTTGACCAATATTTTTTTTCATTTCGTCATCTTGCTCTGAAAGTCTAGTAATTGTTTTAACGGCATGTATAACAGTTGTATGATCTCTATTGGCAAATCTTCTGCCTATTTCAGGTAAAGATCTTGTCGTCATTTTTTTTGCAAGAAACATTGCGATTTGTCTTGGTCTTGCTAAAGGTCTTGATCGTCTCTGAGAAAGCATTTCATTTAATGAAATATTAAAATAATTAGATACAACATTTTGTATTTTATCAACTGTTACAATTTTAATTTGATTAAATACATCTTTTAAAATATTCCTGCAGTCACTCAGTGATAAAATTTTATTGTGAACCCTACTAAATGCAATTACTCTATTTAAAATTCCAATCAATTCTCTTATATTTGTTTTGCTTTCAGACGCTATAAATTTAATTATTTCCTCGGAAAGATTAATATTTTCCTTAAATTGACTTTGAATATCTTCTATTTTTTTTTTAATGATTTCTATTTTAAGTTCTAAATCAGGTGCCTCTATCTCTACAACTAATCCACCCGCCAGTCTTGATTTAATTCTATCTTGGATTCTGTCTAATTTCATTGGGTCTCTATCTGATGATATGATTATTTGAGAGCCTTTATCCATAAGACTGTTAAATGTGTGAAAAAATTCTTCCTGTAAGCTTTCTTTACCGCTCAAAAACTGAATATCGTCTATGATAAACACAGAGGACTTTCTAAAAAAATCTTTGAAATTAACCATATCATTCTTTTTAATTGATTTTATGAAATGATACATAAATCTCTCGGCAGAAATGAACATTACATTGTTATCATGCTGTAAACTTAATCCTATTGCATTAAGAAGGTGAGTTTTGCCCAGACCTACACCACCACAAACATATAAAGGGTTATAACGTGAAATATGTTCGCATACCTTTTTTGAGTATGATAATGCAATATCATTACTTTTTCCTTTCACGAAATTTTCAAAACTTAAATTCGAATTTAACCTGTTATAGTTTAAGATAGAGTCTCTAATCTCAGTAACTTTGTTTAGTTCATTAATTTTAATAAATTCTTGATTTTGCTTATTTTCTTCAATTATTTTAAATTCAATACGATTTAAGCTAAGTTTGAAACTCTTAACTTGCTCTAGTATTTTATCTAGGTACCTAGATACTATCCAATCTCTAAAAAATCTAGTTGGGACACCCAAAATCAAGTAATCGTTGTATTCTTTTATAAGAGAAATTTTTTGCAACCAACTATCGTATACTTCTTTACCAAAAGATTTTTTGAAAGACTCTTGAATGTCATTCCAATTTAATAGATTTTCTTCTTCAGAAATATATACGTTTTGTTTTTTGATATTATTTTTTTCCATGTAGATTACTTATCTTAAGAGATTCCTTTAAACTCCCTTTTAAAATTTTTTGCAAGAATTTTTTTTTGAAAATTAAAAAAAAATCATTTTGGGTTGTAACATTATCGCTCAGATAGAAACTTTAAAATAAAATCTTTTTTAGTGATTGCATTAACGTTTAGATAGAAATTCAAAAAAAATTACAACTTTTAAAAGAAACTACATTTGGAGTTGTAAAAATAAAAAAACTAAATGTAGTTTTTTTAAATCTTTTATTTAGCAACTTAGGATTGTTGAGATCTATTTAATTTTTTTTGAAACTTTAGAAATTTTTCTTGCGGCAGTTTTTTTATTAATTACTTGTGATTTAGCAACCTGCATTAGAATTGATTGAAATTTTGGAAAAAATTTTTTTGCTTTGTCCATATCTTTAGAATTAAGATATTTTTCCATCTGTTTAATGGCACTTTTGTATTTACTTTTTCTAATTCTATTTACCTGAGTTTGTTTTTTTACTCTTCTTACTCTTCTGATTGCTGATTTTGTATTAGGCATTTTTTAAAAATGTATATATTGAGGTATTATTAGGGTCAACTTTATTATTTTTGACATCTTTTGCAAAAAAAAGTTGCTCGGTTAGATAAGGTGATCTTAATTATACTCATGTTGCAATCTACATTAGAACATCTTTTATCTTTTCGGCCATAAACGTTAAAATGTTGTTGAAAAAAGCCTTTTTTTCCATTCTCACTAGAAAAATCCTTAATAGTTGAGCCTCCTAATCTTATTGCATTTTTTAAAATTTTTTTTGTATGAATTACAATTTTTTTTATTTCATCATCTGAAAGGTGCTCAACTTTTTTATCAGGGCGGATACCACTAGCAAATAGTATCTCATTTACATAAATGTTCCCTATTCCTGAAATAAATTTTTGATCCATTAAAATATTTTTGATTATTCTTTTTCTTCCAAATATGAATTTTTTAAAATATTTTGAATTCCAATTATTTCTTAGTGGCTCCGGGCCTAAATCTTTTAAATGAGGATAGATGCCGTATTTATTTAATTCAAATATCTTAATAAAACCAAATTTTCTTACGTCGTTATAAATTAATTTTTGATTATTTTGGAGAACGAAAACAACTCTATCATGTTTTAAATCCTTTTTATTGAGGCTATAGTAAAAACTTGTTTTATATTTTTTTGCTTTATTGTCAATAAAGAAAAACTTACCTGTCATACCTAAGTGAACTAACATCAAAAAATTTTGACCTATTTCAAAGATCAAATACTTTGATCTTCTCTTAATTTTTTTTATTCTTTGTCCAATTAGATTCGAAATTTCTAATTTATTCACCTTATATCTTAGGTTGCCATCATTAATTTCTACTTTTTTAATTATTAAATTTAAGATTTTCCTCTTTAAGGACTTTTTAACAACTTCAACTTCAGGCAATTCTGGCATATAATTCTATTTATGAAAGATACTATTCAAGATAAAGATAAATTAGTCAATTCTGTTTTTTCAGAAGTATATCAAAAATATGATTTAATGAACGATATAATGTCTTTTGGTATTCATCGAATATGGAAAGAAAAATTTATTGATTGGATGAATCCTCAACCGAATTCAATGTTAATTGATGTAGCTGCTGGTACAGGGGACATAGCTAAAATGTTTTATAAAGAAACAAACTATTCATCAAAAATTACATGTATCGAGCCGAACCTAAAAATGTTAAATCAAGGCAAAATAAAATTAAAGAATTATAAAGCAATTAGATGGATCAATGCCTCAGCTGAAAAAATACCGTTAGAGGATAACATTTTTGATTATTATTCAATAAGTTATGGTATTAGAAATGTAACTAGCGTAAACGATACCTTGAAGGAAGCTTTTAGAGTGTTGAAACCTGGAGGACGTTTTATGTGTTTAGAGTTTTCAAAGATCGACAATGAATTGTTAAATTTTTTTTATAAATTATACTCAAAAACCATTCCGCATATTGGTAAGATAATAGTCGGGTCAAAACAACCATATGAATATTTGGTGCAAAGTATAAACGAATTTTATGATCAAAATCAATTAACTGATCTAATTAAGAAAAATGGCTTCACTAATGTAGAATGCAGAAATTTAAACAACGGGATTTCTGCTATACATTCAGGTTGGAAAATTTAAATGATTAAAAGAATTTTCAAATTATTTCAAATAGCTAGAAAACTGGCTTTATCTGGAGCTGTAGATACAATTAATGAATTTCATAAACTGCCAATAGTTCTAAATCTTTTTTTTGAACTTATGTCAGTTGGTTCTCAATCTAGAGTTTTAGATGTAAAAAAAAGTAGTGGTGAAAAACTTTGTAATGCATTGCAAGGCATGGGAACAACCTTCATTAAATTAGGTCAATTCTTGGCAACAAGGCCAGA